>CACYDP010000036.1 GCA_902773135.1 uncultured Ruminococcus sp. | reverse complement strand
GGAGCTGCAAAGCCTTATGACATATATCAGAGATAATCAGCCGAGCGATCATCTGACATCTGAAATTCAGAACAAAGTCATTGATGCTCGTCACAGTGGAAAATTGTATTCGTCCTATATCAAGGAACAGCAAAATGCAATGCTTTTGGCAGAGAAGGCAAAAGCAGAGGGTGAGGCTCAAGGAGAAGCAAAAGGCAGAGCAAAAGGCAGAGCAGAAGGTAAAGCAGAGGGCAAAATTGAAACAATGCTGAAAAACATCAGGAATTTGCTGAATAACGGTTTTACTGCCGAAAAAATCACAGAGCTGTTTGCCTTGTCCGATGAGGAGGCAAATTTGTATTTCAGTAAAATAAAGAATTGATATGATTATAGAAATGTAAAAGGTGATGTTGATGGCAAAAGATCAGAAAACAAATGTGATGAGAAAACTTGATGGAATGAAAATTCAATATCAAGAACATTATTATACCGATACGGGAGCAGTAAATGGTGTTGAAGTGGCGAGAGTGCTGGGTGAAAATGCCGACAGAGTCTTTAAAACGCTTGTTACTGTCGGTAAAAGCGGGAATCATTATGTATATCTGGTTCCCGTATCGGCAGAACTTGACTTAAAAAAGGCTGCTTCGGCAGTGGGAGAAAAAGCAGTTTCTATGATAAAATCCAAGGAATTGTTAGGGCTGACCGGCTATGTACACGGAGGCTGTTCACCGATAGGAATGAAAAAGTTTTTCCGTACAACCATTGATGTTTCGGCTCAAAATTTTGATACCATCTATTTCAGTGGAGGAAAAATTGGTTTTCAGGTACAGCTTTCCTTAGAAGATTTGGCAAAGGTGATCAAATTTGAATTTGCTGATTTAAAAACCTCCTCTGCAAAATGAAAGGACTGAAAATGATGAACTACACAAGTGTACTGATGGATGCAGATGATACCATCTTTGATTTTCCAAAATGTGAATATACAGCATTAAAAAATACCTTAAACATTCATCAGCTTGTTTTTAATGATGAAGTATATCATACGTTCAGCAAAATTAACAGCGACTTGTGGAAACAATTAGAATTGAAAAAAATCACACGCTATGATCTCAGGATACAACGATTTCAAGAATTGATTCGGAAATGTTTTGACGGTTTTGAAAACTGTGATATGTTGGCGGATGAATACGTGAATCAATTATCCCGACAGGCAATATTAATTGACGGGGCAGCTTCTGCCCTTGAAAAAATCAGCAGTTGTGCCGATCTGTATATTATCACAAACGGTTTAAAAGTCGTTCAAAGGGGACGACTGAAAAGAACCGATATAACAAGATTTATCAAAAAAGTGTATATATCCGATGAAATAGGAATTAACAAGCCTGACAAAGCTTTTTTTGATTTTGTCTTATCGGATATTCCGGAAAAAGATTTGTCAAACATCATAGTGGTCGGTGATTCATTGAGTTCCGATATGCAGGGAGGAAGAAATGCCGGTCTGACAACTTGTTTGTATGATCCGAAAGACCGTGTTGTGATGCCTCATCCGCTGTGTGACTTTAAAATAAAAAATCTTGAGGAATTATTATCTTTATAACCATTACTAAAAATCACTGTACAATGACAGATAGCGTGTCTTTGTACAGTGATTTTTAAAACTTGTTGAATGTCAGTGCCGTGCGGTGTGAAGATGTAAAACAGAATCTTGGCATCGTTACAGTACGACAATAAATTTGACCCATTGTCCGTATACACTTTCGGCATATATTTTTCCGTTATGTGCTTCCACGATTGATTTTGCAATAGCCAGACCCAGTCCGTAGCCGCCGCTTGTGCTGTTTCGGGCTTCATCTTGACGGTAAAATCGCTCAAATACTTTTTTGAGTTTATCATTTGGGATCCCATCACCCGTATTAAATACTTCAATGATTTTTTTATTGGATTTTGTGTAAAGTTTGACGGATATGTTTCCCTGATCTTTGGAGTATTTAATAGCATTGTCAATCAGAATGGTAAGAATATGCTTGATGGAACTTTCATCTCCGATATATTCTATATCCGGCTGAACATCAACATCCAATTGTTTGCCCATTTCAAAAACAGTGCTTTCAAAGGGCAGTGCTGTATACATCACCAGATCGGAAAGGTTCATTTTGGACATAATCAGTTTTTTACCGCTTTTGTCGTCCAGTCTTGCAAGACTCAGAAGTTCGCTGACCAGTTCACTCATTCTTTTTGTTTCGTCACGAATGTAATTCAGCCATTTGTTTTCACCGATTTCTGATTCAAGAACATCTGCATTGGCACTGATAACGGCAATGGGGGTTTTCAGTTCATGACCTGCATCGGATATGAACATTTTTTGTTTATCAAACGTTTCACGTACAGGTTTTACAAGCCAGCCGGAAAGCAGCACAGAAATGCCGAAGAAAAATAATATGCTCAGTCCGCCAATCAGTCCTGTTATCAGCAGCAGATTATAATCAGACATTTTCTGAGAACTTATATCTAAAAATACTACTATCCTGCCATAATATTTATCTTCTATACAATAGGCATAGCTTCCGATTTCACCGTAATCCTCACCGGACAGAAGTGCCTGATTGACATAGGGAAGAATATCCGTTTCTTGAATCATAATATTGCGGTTAAGAGTGATTCCGATAATCACATTGTCATCATCGAGCATAACAGAAAAATTGTCGATATAGCCTTCTGTATTGCTGTGATACGGATCAATATCTTCTGAAAATGTTCGTCCGTTTCTTGCTGCTATATTATGAAGCCTGCTTTGAATACTGACTTGGTTATGAGTATAGCTGATGGCATTAATAGAAATTACCAGAGCGGCAATCACAAGTGCAACGAGAAGAGTGATGACAATGATAATTTTCATTCGCAGTTTTCTTATCATAATGCACCACTAAGACAATAGCCTATACCCCTTCTGGTTTTAATCTTAACATTGGAGTGCAGCATTGTTAATTTTTTTCTTAAAAAAGAAATATACACTTCTACATTGTTATATTCAGAATCATCGTCATATCCCCATATTTTTTTGACAAATTGTTCTTTGGTGATGACCTGTCCGGCATTGGACATAAGAAGTTCCATCATCTGGAATTCCTTGCGTCCCAGTACTACGGAATTGTTGGCACATATCAGCTCACCTTTTTTCAGGTCAAGCGTAATATCTCCGTATTTGGGATTGATGTCAACAGGGACACCTTTTCGCCTGGTCAATGCCCTGATGCGTGCCAGGAGTTCTCCGGTTGAAAACGGTTTTGTCAGATAATCATCAGCACCGCAGTCAAGTCCTTTGATTTTATCGTCAATTTCCGATTTGGCGGTCAAAAGGAGTACAGGGGTTTCTATATTTTTGACACGCAGATAGGTCAGTACATCAAGACCGTTGATTTTGGGAAGCATTACATCCAGTATGATACAATCGTAAACGTCTGTCAGTGCGTTTTCCAGACCGCTTTGACCGTCATTTGAAATATCTACTTCGTAATGTTCTTTTCGCAGGATTGCACCGATTGCTTCGGCAAGACCGATCTCATCTTCTACAAGCAATAATCTCATCTGTCATTCCTCCTTAATGAAACTTCCATTTGCGTCTATAAAGCTTTGACGGACGGTGTCCTGCGGAAGAAGTATATTGATCGGTTTCTTCGGCAAGAATTCCGTATTTGCGTCTGAACTGTGCTTTCAACAGGGGTTTGTCAAGTATGATTTCATATACCTGCTGAAGCTCCGTAAGTGTAAAGTATTCGGGCATCAGATTTAAAACAATATCGGTATAATTGACTTTTCCACGGAGTCTTTCCACTGCGACAGTGATAATTTTGGCGTGATCGAAAGCCAGACCGTTGTTTTCAATGATTTCATATTCTGTTTGTATGCCGGTACCGTTTCGGATCAGAGTTTTTCTTAATGATGCGGACAGATTGATTTCACCGTGCGACAGCGTAAGATGATAGTCGGTAACAGCCGAAGCCCCGTTTTCATTTTCGGAGATAGTTTCAGCAATTGTTTTCAGGCTTATATCGAACCATTTTGCATCAGTTGCATCGTCACCGGCATTGACATTCACTTTTGTACTGTCAATCAAAGCCATATAGGAACAGCTCATTACCCACATACGAGGGTCACGATCCGGTTGACTGAAAGTGTAAAGCTGTTCCAAATAAATGTGATCGACACCGGTTTCTTCGAGCAGTTCTCTTCGAGCAGCCTGTTCGGTGGTTTCGTCGGGGTTGACAAAGCCGCCGGGCAATGCCCAGGTGTTGATATACGGATGCCCGCCACGCCTGATGAGAAGCAGTCGAAGTTTTTTTTCGGGTAACCGTCGGTAATTATCTTTTTCACAGTTGACAGCAGTAAAGATAACCATATCCGCAGCAACTGACGGACGAACATAGTCGCCCGGTTGATATTGTTCCAAAAATTCTTTTTCGGTAAGTCCGTTTTTATCCTTTATTTCCACATAATCACCTGTTATTATAGAATTGATAATATCATTATAATTTATTGTCCGGCAATTGTCAATCAAAAATTATCGTAAACCACGGAAATCAATTTTGTCGGGCAGTTTCCTGGGGAAAACCATTTTCCGGCGGAAAAAGGGTTATTCCCCAGACCCCTTTCCTAAAACCGCTGAATCTCGTCATATCCTATTGATAGTGAAATTGTTGAGAAGGAAATACAGAAACTTATCTGATGTCAAATTTGTAGAAATTGATTTCCATGGCTTGCCCCGCAATGATTTTTGCCGCAGATTTGACGAAAAAATCGATCATACACTCTGTTTCTTTTTTTACATAAAATGATAAGAGAACAGTGAGGTGATAAAAATGGGGAAGTCTTTCATAGTGGTTTCATCGATAACCTATGCAATGAAAGCAAAACAGCTTTTAGGGAATTACGGTATCAAGTCGAAGGTGATACGGACACCGAAGCACAATCAAAACCAAAGCTGTACGTACAGTCTTTTTATTCCGAAAAAAACGGATGAGGCTGAACGCATACTCAAAGAAAACGGTATCAAAATCATAGAACGTACAGAAGGGAGCTGATGGATTTTGGTGTATCTCGATAATTCAGCAACAAGCTATCCGAAACCGCCGGAAGTGCGTCATGCTGCCGCAGCTGCAATGTACAGTGGAGCCAATCCCGGCAGGAGCGGTCATTTTCTGTCGATGAAATCATCTGAAATGATATTTGATGCACGAAAAACCGCAGCTGATTTTTTTGGTGTCAAAAGTGAAGAAAATGTTATATTTACCAAGAATTGCACGGAAGCATTGAATATTGTCATCAAGGGGATTTTAAAACCGGGAGACCATATCGTGATTTCGTCGCTGGAACACAATTCCGTAATGCGTCCTCTGAAAAGACTGGAAAGCATTCATGTTTCTTATACCGAAGCAAAAGTGTTTCCGAAAGATAATGACAAAACGGTAGATTCTTTCCGAAAATCCATCAATGCAAGAACCCGTATGATTCTCTGTACGCATGCTTCTAATGTCTGGGGGATTAAGCTGCCGGTGGAACGGATTGCTGCTCTTGCACACGAATACGGTCTGCTTTTTGCTCTTGATGCTGCACAGTCGGCAGGGGTGGTACCCATTAATATATCGGAAATCAAAGCAGATTTTCTTTGTGTACCGGGGCATAAGGGACTTTATGGTCCGATGGGAACGGGTATGTTGATTTTTTCCGGCAGCCATATTCCCGATTCCCTGATTGAGGGCGGTACGGGAAGCAGTTCCGGTTTCTTTGAACAACCCGAATTGCTTCCCGATAAATTTGAAAGCGGTACGCCGAATCTCAGCGGTATCGCAGGACTAAAAGCCGGAATGGATTATGTTTCCAGAATAAAAGTCGAAAATATTGCAAAACACGAGTTTATGCTGGTCACTCATTTATACAAAGAACTAAAACAAATCAAAGGAATCCACCTCTATACGCCTATGCCGGAACCGGATTACTTTGTTCCGATCTTATCATTTAATATAGAGGGAAAAGACAGTGAATCCGCAGCTGAAAGTTTGAACAGACGCAATATAGCGGTAAGAGCGGGTATACACTGCTCTCCTGCCGCACACAAATCATTCGGTACGGAAAATGTCGGTGCGGTACGTGTTTCACCGTCAATATTTACCAGGAGGAGCGAAATGGATTATTTCCTGCAATGCGTAAAATCCCTGACTTAAAGTTAAAAAACAGTTGGAATTGGACTGACAATGTGTTAAAATAAAAGAAGCGGTGTTTGAGCGGATGATCTTCCATTTCCATTTGCATCATTTTGTTAATGTTCTTTATCTTGCGTTGTAAGATTTTCCGCTCAAGCTCAGAAAAAAGTGGTATCAAAAACAAGGAGGAATTCAATTTGTGGGAACAGATTTCTGAATGGTATACAACATTTATTACAAAAATGGCAGAATTCAGAGCAACAGATGTTCTGGATATACTGGTTGTTTCTTTCATTATTTATAATCTGATTAAAATTATCCGTGAAACAAGAGCCATTCAGCTTGTCAAGGGTATTATGCTCATTCTGGTGGCGTTTGCCCTTTCGGGAATTTTCAACCTGAGAATGTTAAATACATTGTTTACCTCATTTTTTCAGTTTTCGGTTCTTGCCGTTCTCATTGTATTTCAGCCTGAACTCCGAAGTGCACTGGAACATCTGGGCAGAAGTAAAATCGGTAAATACTGGACGGGGATTGCTTCGGGAGGAGATAAAGAAGAGGAAAAAGTCAAGCGTATCAAAAAAGGCATCAATTGTGTGTGCGAAGTGGCAGCACAATTTCAGAAGTCAAAAACAGGTGCTCTTATCGTATTTGAACGTCAGACAAAACTCGGCGATATTATCGATACAGGAACCGTCGTCAATGCGGTACCGTCTGTTCCGATGATAGGCAATATCTTCTTTAATAAAGCACCGCTGCACGACGGTGCAATGGTAATGCGTGACGGTATGGTATATGCGGCAGGCTGTATTCTTCCTTTAACTAAAAACAACAGCAGTGTCAGCGTTGACCTTGGTACAAGACACAGGGCAGGAATCGGCATCAGCGAAAACAGCGATGCGGTTGTGGTGATCGTTTCGGAAGAAACAGGCAATATATCGCTGGCAATGAATGGTGTCATTACCAGAAATTTTACCCGTGAAACATTAAATTCCACTCTGGAGGAGCTGATCGTTCCAAAAGAGCAGGAAAAAGTAGAACGTATTCCTGTTATCTCGGGTATTGTGAGGGGAAAGAAAAATGAAAAAAATAAAAATGAAAAACATAATAAAGAATAAAAACAGCTTCGGCAGACTTTTTTATAATGATAAATTTCTTCTTATCTTTTCTGTTTTTCTCGCATTCATTATATGGACATTTAATGTCAATTCCAATCAGGAAACGTATAACTGGACGGTTACGGATATTCCTGTATCGATTCCGAAACTTTCCGATGATTTGCAAATTTTTGGTGCGGATAATCTGACCGCCTCTGTCAGAATCAGCGGCAATACACTGGTGGTTCAGTCGATGACATCGGATGATGTATATGTTACCGCCTCCAATGTAGGAGAGCTGACCGAAGTGGGTCAAAAAACGATGAAACTCACTGCACAAAAAAGCGGCGTAAAAACAGATTATGAATTTGCTTCAACGGTTTCTCCTTCGGAAGTGGATGTTTATGTCGATAAATATGTCAGTAGGGAGATCAGCATCACCGACAGCGTTAAACATTCCGATGTTGATGAGTCCCTCTATATTGCTCAGGGAATCTTATCGCAGCAGACCGTGACGATTCAAGGACCTGAAACATATGTCAACAGCATTGCGTCTGTCTGTGCGGTAGAAAACATAGACGAAGCACTGACCCAGACCAAGACCATTACAGATGTTCCTTTGGTCTTTTATGATGCAGATGATAACATTGTAAAAAGTACATACATTACATCGAATATCACTTCGGTAGATGTTACCATACCGGTTTATCAGGTCAAGAATATCAGCATAGACCCCAATATCGTGAATATGCCCGATAATCTTACATTTGACGATTCTCTGGTAAAAGTGACACCGTCAAGCATCAATCTGATTATTCAGGACAGCAGTGTCGATGCGGATAATATATCTGTCACAACAGAAGATATAGATTTCAGCAAGCTGACGTTTTCCAATACACTGTTTGAGGCAAAACTGATCATACCATCAGGCTGCCGCAATATTGATGAAACAGACAGTGTGAAAGTTCAGTTTGACTTGTCCGGTATGAGTTCCAAACAGCTTGATATTACCAATTTCAATGTCATAGGGCAGTCTGCCGAAAATAAGGTGGTATCGCAGAAATCGGTAAGAGTGACCGTGATAGGTCCGAAAGATCAAATATCGTCCATCAAAGCCGAAAATATTACAGGCGTTGTCGATATGAGCAAAAGCAATGCGACAAGCAGCCAGTACAGCGAAGAAACGCTCCGCTTTGATATAAACAGTAAGTTCCTGGATTGTTGGGTGCACGGCAGTTATAAAGTGGATGTTGTTACAAAAGCTTCCGATGAAACTTCCGATGAGTCGTCTTCTGAATAGTGCAGCAATAACCAAAACACCGCATATTTCCAAAACGGAAAATATGCGGTGTTTTTTTTTGATAGTTCAGGCAAATTTTTTGACCAGTGCTTTCAGTGCTTGCAGGGTCAGATTGTTGGTGCGGCATTTTGCGTAGCCTTCACAGGATTCAAAATGTCTTAAAGATAAGTGAATGATATTATTTTCGCTGATCGTATAATCGATACTCAAGTCAAGCGTAATAGCAGTATCGTCTGTTTTTATGATGGGATGATTTTCAAAAATTTTTCCCAATGCGTATGACACAACAAAATCAGGCACAGCAAGTTCACCGAGTCTGGCATTGCTCAGATTGATTTTCATATTGCTGCCGGCAGTGGTGATGCTGATCTGAGCGTAAAAGGCAAAGCTGTAATTCCGGTAGCGGAGTTTTGCGTACACTTCGGAATTGTCGTCATTGTGAAGATAGATCCTGATTTTTTCAATACCATTTTCGCTGTCCGAACGGACGGTGATTTTTTCGTTGAGAAAAGTATTGATCTGTTCATTGCTCAGCTGAAATTCACTGCCCGATACAGCGGCTTTTACGGTATCAAAAGTAAGCGTATGGTCTGTTTTGTCAAGTGTGTATTTATCCGGATATTGATCCCGGAATACCATCGTTGTACAATACAGCAAAAATATTGCGGAAAGTATCAGCAATATTAATAATATGATGCCTGTCAATGTTCCGGTATGCTTTCTTTTGCCGACCTTTGACATAAATTGATTCCTCCGTAATGGTAAAAAGGTTGATTTACAATGAGCAGGCAGGGACAATGGAAGTTATGATTTATTTCAATTCTGCGATGGTAACACCCGAATCACCTTCGCCAAATACACCAATTCTGAATGTACGGACCGAAGGATGTGATCTGAGGTGATTTTGTATTTCTTTGCGAAGAATGCCGGTACCTTTTCCGTGAATAATCGTGATCATATGCAGTCCCTGCAAAACAGCGGCATCAATGGCTCTGTCTACGTCCATTACAGCGTCCATCACGTTTTCTCCACGGACATCAATTTCGGTTGATGCCGTTCGGTTGGCGGTATTGCGGACAGTTCGGGTAACACTTCGCTGCGGAGTTTTTACTTTTTCCTGTTTCAGAAGTCTGATATTGGCGATCGGTACACGGGTTTTGATGATGCCTGCCTGCACCAGAACGCTGTCACTGCCCACTTCCAGTACATCACCTTTTTTATCAATATCAAATATCAGTACTCTGTCGCCCGGTTTCAGCGGACGAGGAAGTACATATTCCTCATTGGAACGATGAGTAACAGGGTCAGCGGTATTTTCCATATTGCGTATATCAGATTTCAGTTTTGCTTTTTGTTCTGCCGTCACTTGTTTTGATTTTCGGATTTTTTCGATTTCATCAAGGACACCGTATACTTCGGCTCTTGCTTTGGCAACGATATTTTCCGCCTGAGCTTTTGCAAGAGATAGTTCATTTTGGCGGTCTTTTTCGCTTCTTTCTGCTTTTTGTCTGATTTCTTCCAGTTCTTTCTGAGCCTGGAGTTTCAGTTGTTCGGTTTCCTTAATTTTTTCGTCCAGTTCGTTTCGGCTTTCCTGAAGTTTCTGTACAACAGATTCAAATTTAGTATTTTCAAGAGATACAAGCGTTTTAGCACGTTCCACGACCGACCGGTCCATACCAAGACGTTCGGATATAGCAAATGCATTGGAACGTCCGGGCATACCGATCAACAGACGGTATGTCGGGCGGAGTGTGGCAACATCAAATTCACAGCAGGCATTTTCAACACCGGGGGTGTCAAGTGCAAAACTTTTGAGTTCGGCATAATGGGTGGTGGAAGCGGTTTTGGCTCCTTGTGTCCTGAGCTGTTCGATAATGGCCATTGCCAGTGCGGCACCTTCTACGGGGTCTGTGCCTGCTCCGAGTTCATCAATCAGTACCAGACTTTTGTTATCTGCCGTTTTGAGTATATTAATTATATTCGTCATATGGGCAGAAAATGTTGACAGTGACTGTTCGATACTCTGTTCATCTCCTATGTCGGCAAGGATGTTTTCAAAAACAGAAAGTTCGCTGTTATCGGCGGCAGGTATCATCATACCGCACATCGCCATCAGTGAAAGAAGTCCTGTTGTTTTCAGTGTAACGGTTTTACCGCCGGTGTTGGGACCTGTTATGATGAGTGTATCATAGTCCGTACCGAGAAGAATGTCGGTTGCCACGACTTTTTCAGCAGCAATAAGAGGGTGACGGGCTTTTTTCAGATGAATACGTCCTTCATCATTCAGGATAGGTAAAGAGGCTTTCATTTTGTAGGCAAGATGTGCCTTTGCAAAAATGACATTGAGTTCTGTCAGGATATGATAGCTGCCGGCAGCAGAATCGGCATAGGAACCGACTTCTGCGGAGAGATTTGTCAGTATGCGTTCGATTTCAGCCTGTTCCCGTGAACGTAAAATGCGAATATCGTTATTTGCCTCAACAACGCTCATAGGTTCTACAAATACGGTTGCACCGCTTGATGAAGTATCGTGAACAAGTCCAGGAACAGATGAACGGAACTCTGCCTTTACAGGAATGACAAATCTTCCACTTCTGATAGTCACAATGCTGTCCTGGAGATATTTCTGCATTGATGACGAGTGGATAATTTTATCCAGCTGTTCACGTATTTTAGAAGAAAGAGCGGTTATTTTTTTTCTGATAGACAGCAGTTCGGGAGAGGCATTGTCGGAAATTTCATCTTCAGAAAGAATAGAGGAGGTGATTTTGTTTTCAAGGTACTTGTTGGGGGAAAGGGCATTGAATCTTCTGTCGAGAGCCGTTTCGATTCCTGCAGATTTATCACGCCATTCGTATACAGTTCGTATGGTTTTCAACAGCGATGCTGTGCGGAGAAGTTCGAGCGGTGTCAGTACGGCACCTGCTTCGGCACGCCGTAAAGCGTTGGTCATATTATGAAGGTTGCCGAAAGCGGGAGAACCGAACCTGCCTGTCAGCATATGGGCATCATACGTTTCTTTCAGCAGTTCGTTTGCCTCAAAAAGTCCCGTTGACGGTTCCAAATTCAGTGCCATATTTCTGGCATCTTCAAAAGAAGTTTCTTCGGCAAGTTTTTCAAGTATTTTATCCAGTTCAAGAGATTTAAAATTTTTATTCATCATTATTTCCTCATCTAAAAAAGTAAGTCGCATAACATATTGACCGTATTATATAATATAATTTTATCCTTGTCAATTTTCATAATGAGTGATCGCCTGAATAAATACTTGATTGTTACTTCTTTGATGAATGTGATAGAAATATAATAGGTATGTGATTGGTTGACGATAAATAATGACTGTGTTATAATAACAGTAATTTCAAATGGTAAAATAACGGCGGGTGATCAAGATGATCTCTTTGAAAAATCTGAAAAGAATTATAATTGTATGTTGTATCGTAACAGCAATCATTTTGTTTGCGGCAATCACTAAGACAGTACTGTTTTCTTCTGCGGAAGAATATGATGCACAGATTACAAAAATCAATTTAGGAGGAGATGAAGATGAAAACACTTATATCCACGTGAACTATACCTATCAGGGAAAAATGTATGATTCCTATTTCGCAACACAGGAGCACCGTCTGCTCAAGCCGGGCGACACGGTAAAAATCAGAATTCATTCTTCCAATCCTCAATATATTTATACCATTGAAGAACTTACAGGTTTATGGACGTTTTTTGTTGTCAGTGGGGGAGCACTTTTTTTGCTTATTTTTATTTATCGTCTTCGCAAAAAGACGGAAGCAATCAATCCCAAAGCAACGTCATACCTTGATTTGCCGGGGGTCAGCCTTACGAAAACACCATTTCGGAATGACAGCAGATGATGAGGTTTCTTTAAAATAAGGCATATTTGAAAAAATTGCTTCTGAATTCCTGCCTAAAAAATTTCGTTTTTATTGACATATTCGTTTAAATGTTATAAAATTATTTATATTGTTTGTCCGCATTACTAAAGATTGACTTATGGAAAGGAATGTTACAAAATGATAACTTTTGAAACAACGATACAGGATCATCTTCTGAAAATGTATATGGATCTCCCGCTGAAAAATGCGGCTGCCGCTATTTTGAAAACATTGGCACAGATCAGCAGCCAGACCGATATATTCAACGGAAAATTTGTGATGTGTTTCGGTTGGTCCTATTATTATATTGATGAAAGAAAAGACGATGACGGAAATCCGTTCTGGGTGGTTCAGATTCCTGACTTTAAAGCAGATCCCTCCAAGGACAGAACCGATAATGTGACAATCGCACTGTTGGTGCAGAATATGCAGATGGAAGCAGTACAGCGTTCCAAGTCTAAACCGGAGCCGATGGTGTTTAAAGATACCGTTCTGGTTCTGAAAGAGGCAAAAAATGCCAAGGAAGTATATTTGAACAGAAGCGAAGCTGCCAAAAATGGAGATTCGGGCTGGTATTTCGGACTCCTGAACGACCCAAACGAAGATAATCACCAGTCTGATGAGTATGAAACAATCCCCAGCTATGAATTTCTGAAATTCCGCTCAGAAGCTCTCCGAGTAATGCAGATGCCGGTGGGAACGGTTGCCGTTGTTACGGAGAATAATCTGACGGCTCTGATCGATGCTAATGATAATCCTCTTAAATTCACAACAGAGGAAGAAAGAAAACAGTATGCGGCAGAAGCTGCTAAAGAAGACCCCTCCAAGTCAAAAGTTCCCGGTGTTACTTTTGAGGAGAAAAAGCCCGAATAACTTTTAAGGACTGTTGAAATGTATAAACTGATTAAAACGAACGGCAAGGCAAGACGAGGAGAAATCAATACGGTTCACGGTACAGTTCAGACACCGGCTTTTATGAATGTTGCCACTTGTGGTGCTATCAAGGGTGCGGTATCGGCACTGGATCTGAAAGAACTGAGGTGTCAGGTTCAGCTGTGCAATACGTACCATCTGCATTTAAGACCCGGTGATGAAACGGTCAAAAAACTCGGCGGTGTTCATCGGTTTACACGATGGGACGGTCCGATACTGACCGACAGCGGCGGATTTCAGGTTTTTTCACTGGCAAAACTCCGCAATATCAAGGAAGAAGGCGTTACCTTCGCTTCGCATATTGACGGACACAAAATTTTTATGGGTCCCGAAGAAAGTATGACGATACAGTCGAATCTTGGTTCTACCATTGCGATGGCTTTTGATGAATGTATCGAAAATCCTGCTGAGTATCACTACACCAAACGTTCCTGCGACAGAACGTTCAGATGGCTGTGCAGATGCCAACAAAAAATGCAGGAATTAAATGCCCGGGAAGATACGATCAACCCTCATCAGCTGCTTTTCGGAATTAATCAGGGTTCGACCTATGACGATATAAGAGCAGATCATATGAAACGAATTGCCGAACTGGAACTGGACGGCTATGCGATCGGCGGCTTGGCAGTGGGGGAATCTGCCGAAGAAATGTATCACACCATCGATGTGGTGGAAGAACATATGCCCCAAAACAAACCTCGTTATCTGATGGGCGTGGGAACACCCGTTAATATTCTGGAAGCAGTCAAACGGGGAATTGATATGTTTGACTGTGTGATGCCTACAAGAAATGCACGTCACGCTAATGTCTTTACCTGGAGCGGCAGACGCAATATGATGAATGAAAAATATTCTCTCGATACCGAACCGATAGATACACAGTGTGACTGTCCTGTATGCAGAAATTTCACCCGAGCGTATATACGCCATCTTTTTAAAAGTGGTGAAATGCTTGCGATGCGTCTGTGCGTAATGCATAATGTTTATTTTTATAATACTTTGCTGATGCGTATCCGGCAATCCATTGAAAATGATGAATTTGATATTTTTTATCATCAGTATAAAGAAATTCTCGATAAGAGAATCTGAATAAATCAAACACAAGTTCTATGTCTGTTAATGCAGAGGACTTGTGTTTGATTCATTTGTGCAAAATTAACAAGAATTTATTTTTATTGTAGGGATAGTATAAAGTTTTTCTCTTGAAAGACTTTATAAAAATTGTTATAATAGATTCGTCTGATATTTGATATTTTGAAAGGAAGAGGAAAAATGTTCTTTGAATTACTCGATACCGCAGCAAAAACAGCAGATGCATCTCAGGAAACGAATGTATGGCAGATGGTCATTACCATCGGTATATGGGTCGTGGTGATCGGTGCGGCATATTTTATGTTCATTCGCCCGCAGAAGAAAAAACAGCAGCAGGAAGAAGAACTCCGCAACAATATCGAAATAGGTGATGATGTTACCACCATCGGCGGAATTGTCGGCAGAGTGATTGCTGTTCGTGAAGATGATACATTTGTGCTCGAAACAGGAAGCGACAAAACCAGAATGAGATTCAGAAAATGGGCTATCTCTTCTGTTGATACTCCCGATAAGCAGCCTAAGGATACCAAAAAGGACGATAATGACAAAAAGGAAAAAAAGAAAAAGTCCTCCAAAAAAGATGAGGAAAAAACCGAAGAATGACAGCAGCTGTCCCGATGAATGATGAACATTTATCGGGCGTTTTGCTCTTACTCACTTTTAACAAGGTTCGGGCATTTGGACGAATTGATTTATTGACAATATACAAGATTTTGGAGCATTGCAATTTTTGGTTGATTTTGCAAATAAAGAGTAGTATTATAAGTAAGGAAAATTTTTGGTAGAATGCATAATTATATGCTGCAAATTTTGTTATATCGGATAGGAGCAGGGGACAAAATGAGTGAAAACAGAAAAGTAAAAAATAATAATGAAACAAAACGTGAAAAAGACGGACACGTTTATTATGTGAGAGGAATACGTGAGATCAACGGGGAAAAATATCAGCGTTATGCGGTTGCAACGCATTTTGTGGAGCGGGGAGAAGATTACCTCAAAGTGCTTGAACAGTATATAAGACCTCTGTACCGAGAGGGCGATATTATCAGTATGAGCGAAAAGGTCATTTCTATGTGTCAGGACAATACCGTAGAAATGAAAGATGTCAAACTTGGTTTCTGGGCAAAGTTTCTTTCCAAATTTGCTATGAAGTCGTCTGCCGGAATCGGTATGAACGAACCGTATAAGCTCCAGCTTGCCATTAATATGAAAGGACTTCCCTTGGTTCTGTGGGCATCATTGTGCAGTGGTGTGGGAAAAATTTTTCATAAGAGGGGTATCTTCTATCAGATTGTCGGACAGGACGTTGCGGGAATTGACGGATTTTACAGCCACTCGGCATTTGAAACCTATCATACACTTGCCGTTTTGAATCCGAAAGAACCCGACAAAGTTTGTGCCTCTATTAAAGAAAAACTCGGCTTCAGCTGTATTCTTGCTGATGCCAATGACCTGAATATCGAGATACTGGCGGTATCACCCGATTTGAGCGATAAACCCGAAGAATATGTCATTGATCTGATTGGTGACAATCCTGCCGGTCAGGACGATGAATTGACACCCTTTATTATTATCCGCAAAACCGACGGAGAAAAAGATGATATGGATTAATCAAAAAAATCTTTCTGCCTCATAAAGAAGCAGAAAGATTTTTTTGTGATTAATCTCTCTTGTCAATATCCACATAAGGAATCCGCTCGTGTACATTCATATATGCCGGACGAATGATTTTGCTCGGGTTAACAAGCTCTTCCATACGATGAGCCGACCAGCCTGCGATTCTTGCAATAGCAAAGATAGGTGTAAAAAGTTTTTTCGGCAGGTCAAGCATACTGTAAACAAAGCCGCTGTAAAAGTCAACGTTAGCACTGACACCTTTATAGATTTTTCTTTCTTCTGCAATGACCTGAGGTGCAAGACGTTCCACAAGGGAATAAAGATTGAATTCGTCCAGTCTGCCTTTTTCTTCGGACAGTTTTTTTACGAAGGATTTAAACACTCTTGCTCTCGGGTCAGAAATGGAGTATACCGCATGACCCATACCATAAATCAGTCCTGCATTGTCAAAGGCTTCGCCGTGAAGCAGCTTAACGAGGTAGCGTCTTACTTCTTCCTCATCGTTATAGTCATTGATATTCTTTTTCATATCATCAAACATCTGCACAACCTTGATATTCGCACCGCCGTGCTTTGGACCTTTCAGAGAACCCAGAGCGGCTGCGATTGCCGAGTAAGTGTCCGTTCCGGAAGATGTGACAACGTGCGTGGTAAAAGTAGAGTTGTTGCCGCCGCCGTGTTCTGCGTGGAGTACCAGTGACATATCCAGAAGTTTTGCTTCGAGTTTGGTATATTTTGAATCGGGACGAAGCATATACAGTATGTTTTCAGCAGTGGAAAGATCAGGGCGGGGGTGATGGATATACAAACTTCTGTTTTTGTGATAATGCTGATATGCCTGATAACTGTATACGGAAAGAACAGGAAAAAGTGCGATCAGCTGCAAACATTGTCTTAATACATTCGGCAGCGAAGTATCGTCTGCTTTTGGATCATAGGAATACAGTGTCAGAACGCTTCGTGCAAGACCGTTCATCATATCGGCACCGGGTGCCTGAAGAATAAAATCTCTTGTGAAAGACCGAGGCAGATTGCGGTAAAAGGCGAGCAAATGGTTGATCTGTTCAAATTCTTCCTGATTGGGGAGTTTGCCGAATATCAAAAGATAAACCACTTCTTCAAAACCGAATCTGTCATCGTCGATAAATCCTTTTACAATATCTTCGACATCAACACCCCTGTAATAGAGTTTACCGTCGCAGGGAGTTTCCACGCCGTTTACATTTTTTTTGGAGCATATTTCCGAAATTTCTGTCAGACCTGCCAGAACGCCTTTGCCGTTCAGATCACGCAGACCTCTTTTTACATCATATTTGGTATAAAGTTCACGTTCGATTTTTCCGTTTTTCTTACACAGTTCGCTTAGATCTATTAATTCCTGCGTAATCTTATATAATTCTTCGTTTTTCAAATTTATCATCTCCAGTATTTTCTATCAATTATTTTCCACTAAACAACACTATTATATCATATTTTGTTACAATTGTAAACCATTTTAAATTGTACAAATTCGCTTGATTGAAAAAACACTTTGTAAACGCTGGTATAAAGGCATTTACAAAGTGTTTTTTAGCTAACGCGAAGGAGGTGTATGGAATTTACTGCTGTATCCGAACCGGAATTTGTACAGCAGTTTTTTCGGAACCGGCATTTTGTGATGATACAGATAAGAGATGATCTCGGTGCATAGACTATGCACAAAATCATTATCCTCTTTGGACGGTTGATGATTGGAGTAGTTGATCATCAGCATCGTTTCGATCAGCTGATCGCAGTCCTCAATGCTCACGACAGGAATATTTTCGCTCAGCTGTTTTGCAAATTCCTCTTCCAGACCATAAAGACCTTTCATTGTTCCGCAGAAATGCAGTGACCGGATCATGAGGTCAAACATACTGCGGCTGTTTCGCTTAGGATATTGACGTATCAGATATACATATCGTGCAAAGATATAGAGCAGTATGGCAGCAGCTGCTGCTATCAAAATATACAGGATTGCTGTATAGGAATGATCCTCATTGTCTTCGCTGTCCGTATTGCTGTTATTGGTTTCAGAAGAATCATTTCCCGAACGGTCTTTGAAGTGCCAGTCGTGTTCTGCCATAATTCTGTTCATTACATCTTTGTCATATCCGGGATAGCTGACATTCATTGTACCATTTTCGGTAGGGGTAGCATCGACGGTTACCCAACCGTAATCCCTTAGAAAAATTTCTACCCATGCGTGTGCCGAATAGTCTGTTACCTGGCAGGTGTAGGAATAGGGATAACGTGAATCCGTTGCTTCGTGATAGGAAAAGCTGCTCGGAGAAACGGTCACTCCTGATACATATCGTGCGGGAATACCATAGCTTCTGTACATCAAGGCGGCAGCAGATGCAAAATGCACGCAGTAGCCTTTTCCGTTGTCGAACAGAAAATAATCTACAATATCCTTGTTAAAAGGAGCGGTGCCGGGAGATTTACTGTATCGTGCGTGAGTTTGCAGGGTATATAAAATAAATGTAGTGATTTCATCAAGGCTGTCGAATTGATTTTCACTGCAAAGTTGTCTGAGGCGTTCATTGCCTTTTTCGGGAAAAGAGGTATAATAATTTTTTGCTTCCTCTTCATAGCGTGTGATAAAGTAATCGGCGGCAGGAGCATCATTCCATTTTCCTTCCATACTTGCGGAGTAACGGGGAAGATAGCTGGTTGAGTAGCCGTAGACCCGCTGACCTGCATCGACTTGTTCACGGATATTCTGTGACAAGCTGCCTTGAGAATATCTTGTGTTGTACGGCAGATACATCGGATTGTTGCCTGTGCCGCTCATATCAAACATACTGAGGCTGATCTCATTATCGTTGACGGGAAGCTCTTCAATCGTATAGATATTTTCTTCATTTGTTTTTGTTTTGTTATTATGGTGTGCGTATCTGTAATAAACATCATTCACAGGATCGCTGGAATATTGGTTATACCAATTCAGAATATCCCTTTCCCATTCTTTTTCCCGAAAGATGCTGAAAACAGGGACTTCGGCAAAATCAGCACCATAATTATGAATATCAGCCCATTCTTCGTCCTGATAATATCCTCCTCTGAAATTATGCAGATAAAGCTGTTCGGTTGGTCTGGCGTTGGAACCGATCCACAGCAGCGGCTGACCTGTCTGATGAAGATTTCCTCTGCCAACCTTACCGCCCGATACAGTATTGTCGGAATTGCCGGACAGCTGTGCGACGATGTCTTTGATATATCCGTCGGCAGTATATACCGAAGAAAAAAGTTCGTCTTCGTTGTGATGTTCAATCGGAAAGGACGGTATCATCATCAGTACAATGAGAATAGCAATAAACAAACTTGCAGCGGCAGAGGCTTTGCCCGGACGTTTCATTTTCAGATTCTTTTTCATATTTTTGGAGCTTGACATATTGACAACGGTAAATGCGATCTGAAACAGTACCGTTAAAATGGCTGCCATTGTGTTGGTATTGATTCCGAAAATCGGAGGGAGAATCAATATTGCCATTACCAACAGGAACGGAATGGAGTGTATACGCAAAACAAATTCAAACGAAAACATCAGATAGATTGCCAGTGTCGTAAATGTAATGATAGTCGGACCACTCAGACTTGACAGTATCAGGTTGAAGTCATAGTTTCTGCTATTGTTAATGAAACCGATCAGATAAAACATCTGAGGAACGATGCTGATGACTCCGGAAATACAGATCAGAGCAGTCATATATATAAAATATTGTTTGCGTTTAAAGAAAAAATACCATGACATAAAACTGAACAGTATGGTAAAAGCACACAGCATCAGCCACAGTTCCCATCTTAATCCGACAAGATCTTTTACAGCGGTGCAGATTCCGAGCATACCTAGAATATGCAGTATGATCAGTATAGGTGAACTGTCGGTCTGGCGGAACTGTTCACGTTCCTTTTTGATTTGTGTTTTTGTTTTTCCTTGGGAAACAGTTTTAACGATAATTTTTTTAATGATGCTCACCCCTCATCTGCAATGTAAAAATATGATTGATAAGTTCATTTTCAAAATCGTTTTCATCGAACCGATACACCGCACTTTCTGCAAAGTACCATTCAAGGTTAGTGTTAAAAACCATTTTGTTCGGGCTGATGGTCGAATAGATGACCGAAATATCATCAGGAGTGCATTTTGTATTTGTCATAATGAATTTCTGAAATACCCGGTCAAGCTGTTCAGCAGCTGCAATGCAGTGTGTTTCGATGTGGTTGGTGTCTTTGTTGAACCAATGTAAGATCACGATGGCTTCGTTTTGTATAAGTGCGGAAATAATATTGTAGGATATATCAAAAAAAGCATCAGAATGTTCTATACTCGGTTCTCCGGAATCACAAGTGTCCAAAACAAAATCAAAAATGAAATCATTTTCTTTCATATAGTCTTTTATCCACAATATACCTGTCCGAGCCGTATAGTTCTGATGGATATGTCTGTACAGATCGCCGCTGCGGTATTCCCTGATCTGACGGATTTCGCTGAAATCGTTGCCTTTTTTGTCCGAATTGGAAAGGGTGACGGGATCGCCGGTGTAATCTCCCACCGGCGGCATTGCGATCTGGATATTGCGGTTAAACGGCATAACGCAGAACGTTTCTTTCTGATTCATAAACTTTGAAAATGCAAAAATGGAGAGCCAGTCGTAAACGGTCAGTCTTTTCAGTGATATATCGACCGGACCGCAGTAAGGAGATGTGAAATAAAATTCCATATCGTTTTGCTCCGGAGAAGCCGAGCGGCTGATTTTTTTTCCGCTGATATTACCGTAAAAGCGTTTTCTGAATTTTTTATTGTTGCCGGTATAATTAATTTTCAGTACTATGCCCATTTTGCTGACGGGCAGGATACCTTTGTTGACTGCACGTATGCTGACGGCTTTTTCGGTATGTTTATAGGCGGTTCTGACTTGATTTGGTATTGATAAGCTGACATTGCGGCACATCAATATAGAGGTGATCAGAAGAATGACAACAACGACCGCCGCACATATGGAAAATGCCATCAGTGTATGATTTTGATACATACCGCCCAGATACCATAGAAGAACCGTCAAAGCGACAGCGGTTAATTTTTTCATTTTGTTTCTCCCATATAAGGTCGTTTGACATTATTGATAATATCCTGAATAACATCGTATTTTGACAGTCCCTGAAGTACGGCATTGGAGCTGAGAAGAATTCTGTGGTTCAGGACATAGGGAAGCTGATCGGTAATGTCGTTGGGTACCACAAATTCACGCCCTCTCAGCCAAGCTGATGCTTTTGTCATTTTTACCATAGCGATGGTGGCTCTCGGGCTTGCTCCTCGTACAATGTTGGGGTGATTTCTTGTTGCTGTTACAAGAGAAAGGATATAGGAATAAATTTCGTCTTTTATGTATATATCGTGAATTTCGTTTTGCATGGCGAGAAAGGTGTCCTTATCCAGTACGGGCTGAATCAGGTCTGTACGGGAACCTTTTCCGATGGACTTTGCCATTTGAAGCTCACTGCCGAAATCAGGATAGCCAATGGACATATTGATCATAAAACGATCTATCTGGGCTTCCGGTAAAGTCTGTGTACCCGAAGCACCGGAAGGATTCTGTGTTGCGATAACAAGAAACGGGTCAGGAACGCTGCGGGTGACACCCTCCACTGATACTTTGCGTTCTTCCATTACTTCCAGAAGAGCAGACTGTGTTTTGGGTGAAGTACGGTTAATTTCGTCCGCAAGAAGCAAATTACAGAAAACACTTCCCTGCTGATAAACGAATTTTTCTTCCTCTCGTCTGTATACTGAAAAACCCGTAAGGTCAGACGGCATAACATCGGGAGTGAATTGTACACGATTGCACTTAAGACTCATTGCTTTGGAAAAAGCAGAGGCAAGGGTGGTTTTTCCTACTCCGGGAATATCTTCCAGAAGAACGTGACCGTTTGCAAGGAAGGCAGTCATTACTTCTGCGATTTCATTTTGTTTTCCCAGTATTACTTTATTAATTTCCTGAAGTGCCATCACAGCGGCACCGACATATTCTTTGGTCAAAATGTTCCCTCCTGTGATTTGCAAATTTGCAATATAATTATACCACATAAATTTAAAATTTTGTTATGGATTTGTAAAATAAATCATTGTGCCGAAGAATAAATTACAAAAAAATTTAAAAAATATAGTGACTTTCAACTATTTTTATGTTATAATAAGAAAAATTATATTTCAATTACATATTTTTACCAATAATGTTTAAAATATGTACCAAATTTATACAATTCAGGTGGTTTAATGACAGAACAAGTTATTAATATTGACCGAATGGAACAGGCAGTAGCTCTTTTTGGTGCTTTTGATGAAAATATCAAAATGATACAAAACGAGTATATGGTTACGATTGTATCGAGAGGCTCCGAATTGAAAATTACGGGAGAACCCGAAAATGTCTTTCGTGCAGCAAAAGTAATCGAAAGTCTTTTGAACCTTATCAACAGGGGAGAAAATCTCAGTGAACAAAACGTGCGGTATTGTATGTCGCTGGTGAATGAGGGCAGTGAACATAAAATTGAACAAATTGCCGGTGACTGCATATGCATCACCTCAAGAGGAAAACCCGTGAAACCCAAAACACTGGGACAGAAAAGTTATTGTAATGCCGTTCGTAACAACACCATTACTCTTGGGGTAGGTCCTGCCGGAACGGGCAAAACCTATCTTGCGGTTGCGATGGCGGTGACGGCGTTTCGTGCAAGAGAAGTCAACCGCATTATACTGACCCGTCCTGCTGTGGAGGCCGGTGAAAAACTGGGATTTCTGCCGGGAGATCTGCAAAGCAAGGTTGACCCGTACCTGCGGCCTTTGTATGATGCACTGTTTGATATGCTGGGTGCAGAAACATATCAGAAATATGTCGAAAGAGGAAATATTGAAGTGGCTCCTCTTGCTTATATGAGAGGACGTACCCTTGATGACAGTTTTATTATTCTTGACGAAGCTCAGAATACCACTCCCGCTCAGATGAAAATGTTTCTGACAAGACTTGGCTTTAATTCCAAAATGGTGATCACGGGCGATATTTCACAGATTGATCTGCCGAGCGGTGTACGTTCGGGACTGAAAGATGCGATGAGAATCCTGAAAAATATCGGTGGTATTGACACGGTTATGTTTTCGGAAAGGGACGTTGTCCGCAATAAACTGGTGATGGACATTATCAAGGCTTATGATAAGGCTGAAAATAAAAAATAATGCTTTTTTTATGATATTATGAAAGGAAAGGTAATTATGGATAAAATTAAGGTAATCATTACGAATAAACAGAAAGATATTAAAATTCCTACGGGTCTGCGTATGCTGATCAGACGCTGCTGCAATGCCGTTCTCAGAATGGAAGAATTTCCCGGTTCGGTGGAAGTGAGTGTTACATTGGTCAATAATAAGCAGATTCGGGAATTGAACTCTATTTACAGAGAAATTGACAGGGTGACAGATGTCCTTTCTTTCCCTATGGGCGAGAACGGTAAATATGACACCGACCCTACAACAGGTGCCAAAATACTGGGTGATATTGTTATCTCAATGGAAAAAGCCGTTGAACAGGCAGAACGTTTCGACCACAGCCTTCAGCGTGAAGTGGGTTACCTGACGGCTCATTCGATGCTCCATCTTCTCGGTTATGATCATGAGGACAACGGTTTGCAAAGACTGCGTATGCGTGAAAAAGAAGAAAAAGTAATGACAATGCTGGGACTGCCTGGTTCGTCCAGTTATGTGATGCGTGACGGAGATCAGTAATGTCTTTCCTGAAAGGTTTTAAATACGCATTCAGCGGAATTATATATTGTATAAAAAACGAGCGGAATATGAGATTTCATACAGTTGCTGCACTGTATGTTCTTGTTTTTGCACGTTTTTTTACCTTTTCAAGAGAAGATATGGCACTGCTGATGCTCACAATCGGGGGCGTTCTTGCTGCCGAAGCGGTCAATACTGCTCTGGAAGAAGTCTGTGATAAGGTCAGCCCGGAGTATGACAGTTTTATCCGGCACGCCAAAGATGCTGCCGCCGGTGCGGTACTGATATTGGCTGTATTTGCTGTGATTGTGGGAATGATTCTTTTCGGTAATATTGACGGCTGGATTGCGGTATATCATTTTTATGCAGGTCATTTGCCGGACTTGTGCGGGATCATATTGCTTTCGTTGGTATCGCTGATCTATATTGTGCTTGGTCCGGTGGGAATAAAAAAACTTTTTAAAGGAAAAAACGTTTCGGAGGAAAAACAACAATGACAAATCAAAAAACGGCATTTATTGCGATTGTGGGAAGAGCCAATGTCGGCAAATCTTCTATACTGAATCAGCTTCTTGGACAAAAAATAGCCATTGTATCGTCAAAGCCCCAGACAACACGTACACGCATTATGGGTGTATTGACCGAAAATGAGGTTCAGCTTGTTTTTATTGATACTCCCGGACTGCATCAACCGCATAACAGTCTTGACCGATTTATGCTGCGTTCCGTGAATGAGTCGGTAGCAGGAGTTGATGCTTGTATGTTGGTGGTGGAAGCAGGAAAAAGTATCCGTGAAGAAGAAAAACAGCTGATAGAAAAATTCAGGTCGATGGATATTCCTGCTATTCTTGTCGTCAATAAAACGGATACCGTCTCGGATAAAAGTGTCATTGCCAGTCAGATATTGGCATTTGCGAAATTGTATGACTTTGCATCTGTCGTACCATGTTCGGCACAGACCGGGGACGGACTGGATATTTTAAAAAATGAACTAAAGGCTTTGGCATTTGAGGGAGAGCATATGTTTGAAGCTGATACACTGACCGATCAGCCTGAAAGAGTGATCGCAGCGGAAATTGTCAGAGAAAAAATGCTCAGGCTGCTTGATAGAGAAGTGCCTCACGGGTCGGCTGTTTTTGTGGAGAGAATGAAAGAAAGAGAAGATTCCGACATCATTGACATTGAAGCGACCATCTACTGCGAAAGGAATTCCCATAAAGGCATTATTATCGGCAAAGGCGGTTCGATGCTGAAAAAAATCGGTACGTATGCACGGCAGGATATGGAAAAATTTTTTGACTGTCGGGTGAATCTTCAGATATGGGTCAAGGTAAAAGAAGATTGGCGTAACCGTGAAGCCGCAATGAGAAGTCTGGGATATGATGAAAGGAATTTTGAATAAAACTTCTACAATTTACAGCCAATAATTCAGCTTCCTATGAATATAATATAAGCAAGAGGATATTTTAAATTCGTATGGAGGTCAGGCTATGGACGAATTGACAGCGTGGCAGAATTTTGTTTCAACAGGCAGGGTGGAGGATTACCTTGAATACAAAAAGGCAGTACTCCAACAGGCTGCGGAATGTAAATGCTCGGAGGAATTCTATGAAAATCAATACAACCGGACTGATCCTCAGCGAAAAGACTATTGGTGAAAATGATAAGCTGGTATGTGTGCTTACGGCGGACAAAGGTGTTTTGAGGTGTTTTGTCCGAGGGGCAAAAAGTTTTAAAAATCACAATAACAGTGCGGTTCAGAGTTTGTGTTATTCCCGTCTGTCGATTTTTGAGGGACGGGAAAAGTACATAATTGATGAAGCAGTACCTATCAGGATTTTTTATGAACTGAGAAGAGATCTTGAAAGTCTGTCGCTGGCACAGTATCTTTCGGAATTGGCAATGTATATGGTGCCTGAAAATTCTGAGTCGTCCGAACCTCTCAGCCTGTTGTTGAATTCGCTTCATATGATTGCCGGCAGCCGCAGACCTCCACTGATGATCAAAGCTGTTTATGAAATGAGAATCCTCACGCTCACAGGATTTATGCCTAACTTGATTTACTGTGACAAATGCGGTTGTTACGAAGCCGAACAGATGTACTATATACAGGGTGAAAATAAATTGATATGTCAAAATTGCTGTACCGCCAGAGATGAAAGGTATCTTTCTGTATCAAGACCTGTTTTGTTGGCTATGCGTCACAGTATTTTTGCGGAACCAAAGAAGATTTTTTCGTTTCGGCTTTCGGAACAGGCGGTACGCAGTTTTGCCGATACAGCAGAAACCATTTTGTTGTATGTCACGGAAAGACAGTTTAACTCTTTACAGTTCTTTAAAACGATCGTCAATGGTTTATTGTAGAGTAGAGATGTTTTCGTGGAGAACTCGGTCTTGGGTAAAATAAACATATTTTTCTTTTAAAAGTTGCTGATTATATTGATTGATGAAAATCCGTTTTGTTTGTATAATGAAGAAAATATCCATGCAAAATGATAGGTATTTGTATTGGCTGGTTAACAGCTGATACAATCAATATTGATGAGCATTGTGAAAACAGAGGAGAAAATGATGAATAAATTAATGAAAAAATATCTCAGAAAAGCATTGATTATTTCAATGGCGGCATCTATGATAGCGACTGCGGGATTTACATTATCCGAAAATGTTGATCTGACAGAATTAACGGTCCATGCGGCAAGTAAGGAAACACCGGCATCTGATTTTGAATATAAGACATTATATGATGGAACGATCCAGATTAAAAAATATAAAGGCAGTGATGCATCTGTTGTATTTCCAAGCAGAATTAACGGAGTTCCCGTGTCCAGTATTGAATGTGAGATGAGCCAGCCCGAGAAAATTGTCAGTATCACCATTCCGGGCACGGTTAAAAATATGATTACCGACTATTATGATCAATGTACCAATTTGAAAGGTATTTATGTTGACGCTTCCAATACCGTCTTTCACTCCCAAAACGGTGTTTTGATGCTGTACTATGGTTCAAGACTGAGCTATTACCCGAGAGGAAAAAAAGGAGCTTATACCGTTCCGAATAATGTTAAAACGATCAGCGGATTTGCATTTGACTATTGTAAAGGTCTTACCGATGTTACAATCCCCGGAAATGTTCAGAAGATTGAAGCAGGTGCATTTTGTAACTGTACCGCGTTGAAGAGTGTCACATTTTCCGAGGGATTGGAAGCCATAGATGATATTGCTTTCTGCGGCTGCGAAAACCTGAAAAGCGTTACAGTGCCTAAAAGTGTTAAAACCATTGGCTCACAGGCGTTGGGATATTATGCTAATCGTGCCGCTATGAAATATGATATATTGCCGGGTTTTGTGATCAAAGGTGCGGCAGGTTCAGCAGCCTATCAATATGCCAAAGATAACGGAATTAAGTTTGTATCATCATCAACTACTGTGGCGGTTGCTTCCGTCAAGCTGAATAAAACCCGCTTGATTATGGGACGAGGAGAAACCGTTACGCTTAATGCACAAATCAGTCCCTCTGATGCATCGAACAAAAGTGTTGCCTGGACATCAAGTGATAACCGTATTGCAAGCGTTGTGAATGGTAAAATTACCGCTAAATCAAATGGTACGGTGACGATTACGGCACGGTCATCTAACGGAAAAACCGCAGCTTGTAAAGTGACAGTGCAGCCGCCGGCGTCCAAAATAACGCTTAACCGCTCAACACTTTATCTCGGTGTCGGTGAAAAGTTCCAGCTTACCAGTTATGTACAGAATGGAACAGCATCTGAGAAACGGGCATTTTCTTCGTCCGGCAACCATATATGCCATACAAGCGGTACAGGTCTTCTTACGGCTAAAAAAGAGGGTACAGCATATATTACTGTTAAAACATTCAATGGTAAAACTGCGAAATGTAAGGTGGTTGTGCAAAAACCTGCTGCAAAAGTGACCATTAACAAAACGTGGCTTACTTTGCATAAAGGACAAAAATATCAGCTGAAAAGCTGGGTAGAAGCCGGTACAGCGTCAACCAAACGTGCCTGGAGTTCCAGTGACAACTCTACGGTTTATACAACAGGAAACGGTTTATTGACGGCGAAAAAAACAGGTACAGCCTACATTACTGTAAAAACTTATAACGGTAAAAGCTGTACTTTGAAAGTAAAAGTAATTGATTAATCAAGCAGAACAGATGAAATGATGCAGCTGTGAACCTGTCATTGATAATGTACGGGTTCATGGCTTTTTTGTTGTTTTGTTTTAAAATATGCTTGACAATGCAGAGAGGATATTGTATAATACATCTGTAAAGGATAAAGCTTTACAGTATCGTTGCTTTTAAGCTATCGGGGAGGGGAATCTATGTCTAAAAATCTCGAAGTGTCAACACTGCTTGATTTTTACGGACAGCTGCTGACCGATAAACAGCGTGAAACAGTAGAATATTACTATAATGACGATCTTTCATTGGGAGAAATTGCCGAAAATCTCGGGATTTCCCGTCAAGGTGTACGTGACAGTATCAAGCGTGCCGAAACGGTGATGTTTGATGCGGAAGAAAAACTTTCTCTTGTTAAAAAATCACGTGAGTTCCGAAACAGCCTTGATGTTATCAGAAATCATATCGATATTATTGACGAACGCAATATGAAAATCTATCGTTCCGATGTTATTAATGAAAGCATTAAAGTGATACTGAAAGAACTTGAAAAAATCGGCAAAGACTAATCAATAAGGAGTGATAAATATGGCATTTGAGGGTTTGACCGAAAAACTGGGGGCGGCGTTCAGAAAACTTCGTACCAAAGGCAAACTTACCGAAAGTGATGTTAAAAGTGCCATGCGTGAGGTTCGTCTGGCACTTCTCGAAGCAGATGTTAACTATAAAGTTGCAAAGGACTTTACCGCAAAAGTAACCGAACGTGCTGTGGGCTCCGATGTAATGGAAAGTCTTACTCCCGCACAGATGGTTATCAAAATCGTGAATGAAGAACTGACATCATTGATGGGTTCGGAAGAAACCAGAATCAATTTTGCGGGTAAACCGCCTACGATTATTATGATGTGCGGTCTTCAGGGCTCGGGTAAAACAACACACAGTGCGAAACTTGCTAAAATGCTCAAAAAACAGGGACACAGACCCCTGCTGGTTGCCTGCGATATTTACAGACCCGCAGCAATTGAACAGCTGAAAGTAGTCGGAGGTCAGGTAGGAGCGTCCGTTTTTGAAATGGGACACGAAAATCCGGTTGTCATTGCACAAAATGCTGTCAAACACGCAAAAGACTATGGCAATGATATTGTGATTCTCGATACTGCCGGACGTCTGCATATAGATGAAAAGCTGATGAATGAACTGAAAGAGGTTAAATCAGCGGTTCATCCCGATGAAATATTGCTGGTTGTTGACTCGATGACAGGTCAGGACGCTGTGAATGTTGCCAAATCATTTGATGATCTTCTCGACATAAGCGGTGTGATCCTTACCAAACTGGACGGTGATACCAGAGGCGGTGCCGCTCTTTCGGTAAGAGCTGTCACGGGCAAACCGATTAAATTTGCCGGTATTGGCGAAAAACTCGGCGATCTCGAAGTATTCCATCCCGACAGAATGGCTTCACGTATTCTTGGAATGGGTGATGTGCTTACGCTGATCGAAGATGCCCAGAGCCGTCTTGATCAGGAAAAAACCGAAGAAATGGCAAAGAAGTTCCGTCAGAATAAATTTGATATGAACGACCTTTATGACCAGCTTCAGCAAATTAAAAGAATGGGTTCGGTCAAGAATATTCTTTCCAAAATCCCGGGTATCAGCGATCAGATTCGTGATATGGATTTTGACGATCGTCAGATGGACAGAGTCGGTGCGATGATTTCATCGATGACGAAGAAAGAACGTGAAAATCCGAGCATTATCAATCCTTCACGCAAACGCCGTATCGCTGCCGGCAGCGGTATGAAAGTGGAGGACGTCAACCGCTTGATGAAGCAGTTTGAACAGATGCAGAAGTTTATGAAAAATATGAATGCCAGAGATAAGAACGGCAGAAGAAAACACCTTCCGGGTCTTGGCGGGCTGAATATGCCCATACCGCAGGGTCCCAGACACGGCAGAGGCAAATATAAGAAAAAATAAATCGTTTTTTTCCAATGAATCCATTGGTTAAAATATATAAACAACTATTTTGTTAAAATTTTGGAGGTAAATCAAATGGCAGTTAAGATCAGACTTCGTCGTGTAGGAGCAAAGAAGACACCTTTCTATCGTGTTGTTGTTGCAGATTCCAGATATCCCCGTGACGGCAGATTCATCGAAGAAATCGGCACATATAATCCGCTCGTTGAGCCGTCAGAGTTCAAGGTAGACGCTGAAAAGGCTAAGAAATGGATTGCTAACGGTGCTCAGCCCACTGATACAGTAAAGGCTCTTCTGAAAAAGAATGATATAATCTGATAGTTTTTATCGGAGGGAAAAATGGAAGAATTACTTATTTCAATCGTAAAAGGTCTTGTTGAAAAGCCTGAAGCAGTTACCGTGACCGTTGACGAAAAAGATGAAAACGGTGTTACTGTATATAATCTTCACGTTGATGAAGAAGATATGGGCAGAGTAATTGGCAGACAGGGACGTATTGCAAAGGCAATCCGTACCGTTATGAGAGCTGCAGCAGCAAGAAATGATGATAAAATTCAGGTGGAAATCAACTGAGTTTGAATAGAACATTTCTACCGGGGTGTGAATAGTCTATCCCGGCAGTAAGGGGAGAAGTTTCTGCTTCTCCCTTTATTTTACCATTGTTTTGAAATCGGAGTGTATTTATGAAAAAACAATTTATAGAAACAGGAAAAATTGTTGGAACACATGCACTGAAAGGAGAAGTGCGTGTTGATGCATGGTGTGACAGTGTTGCATTTTTATGCGGTTTGAAACGATTGTATTTTCGTGATGGAACAGAACTGAAAGTTCTTTCGGCAAGACCTCATAAAAATGTTGCGATTATTCAATTTGACGGAGTATCCGGCATCGAAAGTGCCGACAGGCTCAGGGGAAAAATCGTTTATATGAACCGTGACGATGTAAAGCTGCCGCAGGGAACTCATTTTATACAGGATTTAATCGGGCTGGAAGTAAGAGATGTTGAAAGCGGAGAGGTGTACGGCACCATCAGTGACGTGATCAAAACAGGTGCCAACGATGTCTATGCCGTTCAAAAAGACGGCAAAGAATATTTAGTGCCTGTGATACCCGATGTTGTAAAGGAAAAGAACATTGACGGCGGTTATATTACAATAAAAGTTCTTGAGGGGATTTTTGATGATGAAAATTGATATAATAACCTTGTTTCCTGAAATGTGCGAAGCTGTTTTGAATGAAAGTGTGATAGGCAGGGCAAGAAAAAAAGGTGTTGTTGAATTTGAATGTCACCAATTAAGAGATTTTGCATATGATAAACATAAACGAGTGGATGATACCACTTACGGCGGCGGTATGGGTATGCTGATGAAAGCCGAACCGATTGCTTTGTGCTTTGAAGATATATGCCAAAAGGCAGGAAAGCGGCTTCATTTGATCTATATGTCACCTAAGGGGAAGACACTTACACAGCAAAGGGCGGCGGAATTGGCACGCCTTGACAATATCGTGATATTATGCGGTCATTATGAGGGCGTTGACCAGAGAGTTATTGATGAATATGTAGATGAAGAAATTTCCGTAGGTGATTATGTTCTGACAGGAGGAGAACTGCCGGCATTAGTGCTTGCGGACTGTGTGAGCAGAATGATACCGGGGGTTTTGTCGGACAATGTTTGCTTTGAAGAAGAAAGTCATTATGGCGGACTGTTGGAATACCCGCAGTATACAAAACCGTATGAATGGAGAGGGAAAACTGTTCCTGACGTTCTGATGAGCGGTCATCATGCCAATATAGAAAAGTGGCGTCGGGAACAAGCTCTTGCCGAAACTTTGAAAAAACGTCCGGATATGCTTGAAAAAGCCGTTTTTGAAGAAAATGATATAAAAATGCAGACGTTTTTATCCGAAAAAAGTATTGATAAAAACAAATAAGGGCATTTTTGTGCTAAAAATGGTATTTTAATGACAAAACCTAAATTTCCGGAGAGCATATTATACCAAAAATCTCTGTATAAGTTTGATAGATATGATTCAAATGTTAATTGAAAAATGGATAAATTTTACACGGAATTTCGTGCAAAAAAACGAATATTTGTATAAATGTATATAGGAATATAAAAATTAAAAATATGTACATAATTTTAAAAAAAGTCCAGTGGGAAATGATACAAAAAATATATTTTATTTTTCTTGATGTATGTGCAAAATGACATTTTTGGCTTTATTATTCTTTTAGGGAGTAAAAACTTCATTGATTAAGTGCATAATTATTCAAAAGTGATGAATAATTATAAAATTGCCAAAAATTGCTTGTGGATTTTTATCTTTCAAACTTAAAAATTTTCAACATTTATGTCAAATTGCACAAATGCTTTTTTGGTAAGGTGTTTTTATATCGTACATACAGCCAAACTTTAAAAAAACAGTTGAATGTTGCTCAAATTGTGCTATAATTATTTTAAACAATAATACGGTTTGATATGGTGACCGTATGGAAGATGTTTGACGTTCAGCATTTAATGAGGAGGATTTTTATCATGTATGTTAAAGAAGTAGTGGTTCAGAATCAGGTAGGTCTTCACGCTCGTCCTGCAACATTCTTTATCCAGAAAGCAAATGAGTTCAAATCATCTATTTGGGTAGAGAAAGAAGAAAGAAGAGTGAATGCAAAGAGCCTTTTGGGTGTTCTTTCACTTGGCATTGTGGGCGGTACAACGATTAAGGTGCTTGCAGACGGTTCCGATGAGGGAGATGCTGTTGACAGCCTTATCAAGCTCGTTCAGTCCGGTTTTTCTGAATAATTCACAATATACAAAATGATAAAAGCACCGTCTTCTTCGGACGGTGCTTTTTCGCTATTTTGAACAGGGGCTGTTAATGATGACGATAAAAGAACTCAGAAGCAAAGCAATGAAACTTCCGCTTAGCCCGGGGGTTTATATTATGAAAAACCTGAAACAGGAAATTATCTATATTGGCAAGGCAAAAGCACTTAAAAACAGGGTCAGCCAATATTTTGGCTCGGATAAAAATCACCCCGAAAAAGTGCGTCAGATGGTATCTAATGTTAATGATTTTGATTATATTCTCTGTGACAGCGAGTTTGAAGCATTGGTTCTTGAATGTTCGCTGATTAAACAGCATAAACCCAAATATAACATTTTGTTGAAGGACGATAAGGGGTATAGCTATATCAGGGTATCAAAAGAGGAATGGCCTAGAATTACCTTTGAAATGCAGAAAAAAGATGACGGTGCCGAATATCTCGGACCTTATATGAGTTCCTGGTATGCCAAAAATGCCGTTGATGAAACGCTGAAAATTTTTCGGCTGCCATCGTGCAGCAAAACTTTTTCGGCAGATGCGGCAAAAGGCAGACCTTGTCTGAATTATTATATCAAACAATGCTCGGCTCCCTGCTGTCATAAAATATCTCGTAAGGAGTATGGCGAAAGTGTTGCGGCAGCGGTGGATTTCCTGAAAAAAGGCAATTCTGATTCCATCAAAATAATGACAAAGAAAATGAATGATGCTGCCGAAAATCTGGAATTTGAACTTGCTGCAAAATATCGTGACAGAATTACGGCGGTCAAACGTATTACCGAAAAGCAGAATGTGGTGGCAGCCAATATCAGCGACCAGGACGCAGTTTCACTGATGACAGAGGGTGGTGATGCTTGTTTTGCGGTGATACGCTTTGAGGGCGGACGACTGTATGACAAAGAAGATTTTTTGATTAAGGACATTGGAGATGATGCAGACCTGGCATCTTTGAGAAGAGAATTTATCCAGCAGTTTTATACGATGCGGGATAAGATCCCTCCTGTGATCGCCATTGATGGTGAAGCGGAAAATGAAGCACTGTTAGCGGATTGGCTCAGCCAAAAAGCCGGACGCAAAGTGAAATTTCTGCATCCTCAGAAAGGCGAGCAAATGCATATTCTTGCCATGTCCAGACAAAATGCTGCCGAAAGACTGGCACAAAGCAGAGGACACCTCGGTCACGAACTGACAGCACTTGATGAATTGGCAAAACTTCTCGGTCTGCCGAAAATTCCCGTGTTGATAGAATCCTATGATATATCCAATCTTGCGGGTACGGAAAATGTTGCAGGTATGATCGTTTTTAAGAACGGCAGACCTTACAAAAGTTCTTACAGACGGTTTCGCATCAAAGGCTTTACGGGGCAGGACGACTATGCATCAATGAACGAAGTGCTGACAAGGCGTTTTGAGGAATATTTTAAAAACAAGGACACAGGTGAAGGTTTTGGACAGCTGCCGGATCTGATACTTCTTGACGGCGGCAAAGGTCAGGTTTCGGCGGTAAGACCGGTTCTCGAAAGATTCGGGCTGACTATACCGCTGTTTGGTATGGTCAAAGACGGCAGTCACCGCACAAGAGCGATTACAGATGAGGGCAGAGAAATCTCTATCACCTCCAAAAGACAGGCATTTACTCTTGTGTCTACTATTCAGGACGAGGTGCATAGGTTTGCGATCGGGTATCATCGGCTGTCCAGAAAGAAAAAAACATTTTCTTCCTCGCTTACCGAGATAGACGGTATCGGACAGGAACGTGCCAAGGCACTTCTGTCTTATTTCAAAACCATTAAACGTATCAGAGAAGCCGATGTGGAAGAACTGATGAATGTCAAGTGTATGACACGTCCGTCGGCAGAAGCAGTTTACAGGTATTATCATTATGCAGACGGCAGCGTGATCGACCGTCCTGAAAAGAAAACAGAAAGTGACGACACACGATAACCATTTTCTCGGCAGATTTTGCTGTCATCACATACAGCAGCGAAAATATTTAAAAATACTATTGACATTTCAGTGATTTTTACGGATAATTATATACGTGATATTGTATTGTTTTGAAAATGAGATTTTCAAAACAATGATGCAGGGCATCTCCGAAAATAAAAAATGGTGGGAAATTTTTTCGGATAACCCTTAAAATTAATCATTAAGGAACGTGGATAAATGAGAGTGATTACAGGCAGTGCGAGAGGCAGGCGGCTGGAAACTCCCTCCGGAAATGATGTCCGCCCTACAACAGATGTCGTGAAAGAAGCTGTTTTCAGTGTGATTCAGTTTTCGACAGAGGGCAGAGTATTTCTGGATGCTTTTGCAGGCTCGGGACAGATGGGTGTCGAAGCCCTCAGCAGAGGTGCCGAACGTGCCTATTTTATCGACAGCAGCCGCAAGTCTGTTGAAGTGATCAGAAAGAACCTCAAAACAACCGGTCTTTCAGATAAGGCAGTGCTCAAACATACTGATACACTGACTTTTCTGGACGGTACTTGTGAAAAATTCGATATTGTGTTTCTTGATCCGCCTTACCGGACGGGACTTCTTCAAAAAGCAATTGATAAAGCTGCGAATGTCGTTCGTGACGGAGGTTTGATTATTTGCGAACACCCGAAAGAAGAGGTACTGCCCGAAGAAACAGGCGACTTTGCCATCAAGAAAAATTACAGGTACGGTAAAATTATGATTACCGTATATTCACACAAGGAAGTGACCGGAATATGAGAATTGCTATTTGCCCGGGCAGTTTTGACCCTGTTACGCTCGGACACGTTGATATTATATCACGGGCGGCAAAAATGTTTGACAAGGTAATTGTAGCGGTTCTTGTCAATGCCGAAAAAAGCCCGTGGTTTACCATTGATGAACGTATCGATCTGCTGAAAAAAGCAACAATAGGACTGAAAAATGTGGAAATAGCAGGATTTGACGGTCTGCTTGTTGACTTTGCCAAACAACAGAATGCCGTTGCGATTGTCAAGGGTCTGAGAGCTGTTTCGGACTTTGAATATGAGTTTCAGATGGCACTGACCAACAATAAGCTGAATTCCGAAATTGAAACTGTTTTTCTGACAACCAGTTCGGAAAATATGTATCTCAGTTCAAGTATCGTTAAACAAGTCGGACTTTTCGGAGGAAATATATATCCTTTTGTACCGGAATGTGTACACGATGAAATTTTACTAAGAATAAGACAAAGGAGCAAACAAAAATGAAAATGGATATGTTGATCGACGAACTTCAAGAAATTATAGAGGGTGCCATTACACTTCCTCTCAGCGGAGGCAAAACCGTAGTCAATACTGAAAGAATTAAGGAAATTATTGACGAAATGCGTACCAATCTTCCGCAGGAGGTTCGTCAGGCAAAAAATATTGCAGCCGACAGAAGCAACATTATTGCCAAGTCGAAAGAAGAAGCGGAGGCAATCGTTCAGAGAGCCGAAGAAAGAGCCAAGAACCTCATCTCACAGGCAGAAGACAAAGCAAAAGTGCTGGTATCTCAGAATGAAATCGTTAAGCAGGCAAAACAGCAGGCAGACGAAATTATTGCTGCTGCCAACAACGAATCGGTCAAAATCAAGCAGGCTGCCAATGTATATGTGGACAACGTACTGAAAAAAGCAGACGACCAGCTTTCAGAAAATCTGGCTGCCGTGAAAAAAACAAGGCAGAGTCTGAAAGATATTCAAAAGAAAAGACAGTCGGGTAAAAAATAATTGGTTGATGATATGATCATTTTATACGTCTGCAATCGAAAGGATGCGGTAAAAGATTAATGAAAAATATAACATCAAAAATTTTTTATTTTATGTTTTTTGCTATGGCGGCGGTGCTGATTTTTATCGGCTGCTTTATGATGTATCATAATTCTAAGAGTAAGGAACAGTACAACAATCAGATAGAAGCTGTTCAGATCAGCAATGGTACAGAAACTTCCAACGAAAAAATCAATAAAGTATCCGATATGGCTATCAGCAATTCTAAGCATTATAAACAGGTGAATCTCCATTATGCTTATGATGCTCTTGATACGGACGATAAACGCTATCTTTATGAAAAAATCAAGGAAAATGTTTACTCCCTCACGGACGAAGCAGACGAAAACGGTCATTACAGAACATCAAGAGTCAAAGTAACAGGGTCTCAGATCTCGGAATTTGATATAAGAGAAGTAGTCAATGCATTTGAATATGATAATCCTCAGATTTTCTGGCTGGAAAATATGTTCGGCTATGCTTATGATGAAGAAGGAACTATTATAGAGTTTTATTCCGTACTGTCGTCCGGTGAATGTGATGAATATATTGATAAGTTTGAAAAGAAAGTAGCTGAAATCGTGAATGCCGTGGACGGTGATTTGAACGAATACCAGCGGGAAAAAAAGATACACGATATGCTTCTTGATCAATGCAGTTACAAGCCGGGTGTGACCGGTGCCAAAGACGGCTGGACTTATTTTTCGGCATACGGTGCTATTGTTAATGGTGAAGCCGTATGCGAGGGCTACGCCAAATCCATGCAGATACTGCTTCAGCTTGTCGGCATACCCTGCACCACTGTCAGAGGAAGCGGTGAGGGTGTCGGTCATATGTGGAATCTTGTCCGGGTTGACGGACAATGGTATCACCTTGATGCGACATGGGACGATAATGCAGACGATGTGATTTATGAATATTTTAATATCAGTACCAAAAAGGCAGAGAAAAACCACGAGATCAGCGAGGATATAAACACTGTTCTCACTCGCAGCAGCAACCCCGACCCGAATACCAAATATAATTTCTTCCTTCCGCAGTGTACATCAACAGACTGGAATTATTATATGGTGGAGGGTTATATACTCAATGAACTGAATGAGCAAACAGATCTGGACATTACCAATATCATTGTCAGAAATGTACGGGATAATAATATGGTGATTCCCATCAGCTTCGGCGAAAATGTTGCTTATTCAAGCTGTGTAGAAACATTGTTTTATCAGCCGGAATATAAATTTTATTCCTACATCGACAGTGCCAATGAAATGCTTGACGATGCCCATCAAATCAAGAAAGAGCGTATTCTGTTGTCGCAGAACCAGGACAATATGACAGTGAAGGTCACTTTGGAACTGAAAGAATCCGCCGATATTCAGGATGAATACACTGATGATTACGATGAATATGACGATTACGATGAGTATGATGATTACGGTGATTACGATGAGTATGATTGGTGAAATCCTGCATTGTAAGACAGTGTATACACAAACCAAAATGGCAGTTTCGGAGCAGACTTTGATGGTCTGCTCTTTTTGTGCGGGAAAATCTTTAAAAAATTTTTTTTGATATTTGCAAATATTTATGGTATAATCTTTACAAGTGCAGGTCAAATATGGTATTATAAACGTATATTGCTGTATTTTAATTTTGGAATTTAAACGATATATAAAGTTTGGCGATCATCAAAATAATTATATTAAAAAAGGGAGTTTTATCAATGGAAGAAAAAAGACTGATTTTTGTTACATCACCGCCTGCTTGCGGCAAAACAAGACTCGCAAAGAAATTTGCAAGAGAAGTTAAACATATCGTATATCTGGATAAAGATACGCTGATTCCGCTTTCCAAACAAATCTTTGCCGTTGCGGGTCAGCCCTATAACAGAAGTTCGGATTTTTTTGAAAAGGAAATCCGTGATTATGAATATGATGTAGTACTCGATCTGGCTTTCGAGGCTCTGAAATATGAAAATTTAGTCATGGTCAATGCACCTTTTACCAGAGAAATCCGTGATGACGAGTATATCAAAAATCTCCGTGCGAAATTGGCGGAACACGATGCAAAACTGTCTGTGATATGGATTGTTACCGACCCGGAGGTTTGTCATCAGAGAATGATTGACCGTGATTCTGACAGAGATACCTGGAAACTGGAACACTGGGACGAATATCTGGCATCGGTTAATTTTACAATACCTGAAAATCTCCGTGATGAAAATGACGAAAAAAGTCTGATACTTTATTATAATTCAACAGATGAGATGGCTGACAAATCATTTGAAAAACTGATGGAATATTTTCAGAATGTATAATACGGGATTTTTAATATGCTGCGGCGGCGGTGTCCTGAATATCTTTTACATATTAAAGTTATATACTCAACCGCCTTGTTGTTACAGAGGCGGTTGTTTTAATTAAGAGGTTTTTTCTATGAATAAAGAGTATGATGTTCTTATTGTCGGAGCGGGTGCGGCAGGTCTGTATGCAGCTTTACAGTTTCCTGAAAATGTCAGGGTACTGCTTATATCCAAAAGAGAACTTACGCTTTCTAACAGCTCACTTGCACAGGGCGGTGTGGCTGCTGTTCTTGACAAGAGCAATGATAATTTTAAACTGCATATTGCCGACACTTTGATTGCGGGAAAATATAAAAATAATCTTGCTGCTGTTGAAGTTCTGGTGGAAGAAGGTCCAAAAGATGTTCTGAAGCTCAAAGAGATGGGGGTTTCCTTTGATCTGGATCAAGACGGACATCTTCAGATGACTCTTGAGGCAGGACATTCACGCCATAGAATTGTTCATCATAAGGACTCCACGGGAAGTGCCATTGTCGAAAAACTGATCGAAAAAGTAAAGGAACATCAAAATGTTTCCATTGCAGATCATACCCTCCTGTATAAACTCGAAAATAACGGCAGAGGATTTGATGCCGGTATTATTCATTCTGACGGCAGCAATGAAGTATTGTCGGTTCATTACTGTATCCTTGCTTCCGGAGGAATCGGAAGAGTTTATCAGTATACCACCAACTCGGCAATTGCAACAGGTGACGGCATTACATTTGCACATATGCTCGGTGCAAAGATAAAACATCTGAGTTGGATACAGTTTCATCCGACAGCCTTTGCGGCGGAAAATGACCGTGAAAGATTTTTGATCAGTGAAGCTGTCAGAGGTGAGGGAGCTGTTCTGCTGAACTGTGACGGCGAACGTTTTGCTTCTAAATATGATGAAAGAGGAGAACTGGCACCTCGTGATGTGGTTTCCAACGCCATTATGCTGGAATCTCACGCAAAAGGCAATGAAAATTTCTATCTGGATATTACGCATAAAGACGCTGATTTTGTCAGAAACCGATTTCCAATGATATACGAAAAATGTTTGGAAGAACATATCGACATTACCAAAGACCGTATACCTGTATTCCCCTGTCAGCACTATCTGATGGGCGGTATCGATGTTGATGTGTATGCACGCACAAGCGTTGACAGACTGTATGCAGCAGGTGAATGTTCCCATACCGGTGTTCACGGAGCGAACCGTCTGGCAAGCAATTCTCTCCTTGAGGCACTGGTCTTTTCAAGAAGAGCAGCAAATGATATTATCAGAAGACTGTCCGAAGAAAATAATGCTCCGTTTGAGCATATTCCTCCCGTTGACGATCTCAGCGGAAATGGGATGCCAAAGGGATTTCGCACGGAAATCAGAAAAATTGTACAGGATTGCCACTTTGTGATTCCGAAACCTGAAAAAGTCGCAAACGGGCTGAAACGTACGGAAGAAATACTGGACAATATTGTTTCCGGCGGATATGAGATCAACCGTGATTTTGTGGAGGCAAGAAGTCTTGCAACAGTTGCCGCTATCATACTCAGAGAGGTAAACGAAAATGATACTTAATAAAATTTATGTTGACAATATCATCAAAACCGCTTTGCTGGAAGATATTCATTACTGCGATGTGACCAGCGACTATCTGATACCCGCAGATCAAATTGATACGGCAGTATTTAAGGCAAAGGCTGAGGGCATTGTATGCGGTACGGAAGCAGCCGTAAGAGTATTTGAGATCATTGACGATGAGATTGAGTACGAGATACTGATACATGATGGGGAAGAAGTGAAAAAGGGCGATAGAATATTGACCCTGAAAGGCAGAACCGTATCTCTGTTAAAAGGAGAACGCACCGCTCTGAATCTGATACAGCATATGAGCGGTATTGCAACTGCCTCCCACCGATACGCAAAAATTGTGGAAGGAACCAATGCCAGCATTGCGGATACCCGAAAAACCCTGCCGGGTTTAAGACCGCTGCAAAAATATGCCGTAATGACAGGGGGAGCAAAAAATCATCGCTATAATTTGTCAGATGCGGCAATGTTGAAAGATAACCATATTGATGCAGCAGGCGGCATTACAAAGGCAATTGAAAAGCTGAGAAGCAAAATAGGTCATATGACAAAGATTGAAGTAGAAACGAGAAATCTTGACGAACTGAGAGAAGCACTTGCTGCAAAAGCCGATATTATTATGCTTGACAATATGAGTATTGAAGCAATGAAAGAGGCAGTGGAAATTACAGCAGGCCGTGCCGTGTTGGAAGCCTCAGGCGGCATCACGGACGAAACTCTCAGAGCTGTTGCCGAAACAGGAGTAGATATTATTTCGGTGGGAGCGTTGACACATTCCGTTACTGCATTTGATATATCAATGGTATGGGCAGAATGATCATTATATAGGAAAAGCCGAAAGGATGTACAGATACATTCTTTTCGGCTTTCTTTTTTAGAGCCTGTTTAATATCTGTACCGTGTGGTGCGAAGATGTTAAACAGGCTCTTATATCAGTATGGCATTTTCTTCAGCGGAAGAAAGAAACACAGCGGCACAGATGGCGACACTGACGGCGAACAGTTCCTCTTTTTCGGAATAAATTTTCAGTTCATAACCGTCACCAAATTTGCTCCAGCATTTTTTTTGTGTCATCACGGGGCTTTTGTCAACATCATAAAGAGAAAATCTTCCGTTTGCCGTATCTCCTGTAAAACGATACGTACTTCCATAGATGGCGAAAGCAAAACATTCCCCTGTAACGGGAACGAGGATATACATTTTTCCGCAGCATCTGACAGAAAAATGCCGTATGAGAGAATTTTTATGAAGTATAACAGATTGAGGGATACCGTCTGCATTTTCCGCAACGATTCTTTGTTTGGTATTTTCTGTTGTGACGATTGCATTGTATTTTAAATTTCCGCTTTGATCAAGAATCAAAAAGTTTTGTTCATCACGTTTTAAAAACAGTTTCATCCAATCCCTCCCCAATTGAAATGATAGTCAGGCATATTTGAACATCGTCGGACAGCCTTAATCTAGTATATCGTAAAGTCTGTTTTTGGGCATATGAATAATGTTTGATATATCTTCGGCGGTAATACATTCCAAACCGTCAAATTCGGAGCTTTCCGCATACATCAGGAGAAACACCGCAAAAAGATCCGCTTCTCTTTCATATTTTGATACGCAGAAACTGGTGTTGATACTCAGCTCGATGGAGTTTGTTCCGTTATGCAGGAGAATATGTCCGAGTTCGTGTGCGGTTGTCAGGCGTTTTTCAGACAAATTCAATACATCGTTGATCACAATAAATTGGATACCGTTCATTTTTACAGTGAAGCCGTTGACACTTTCGGGAAGATTCTGATATGTTACGATCACACCGAGCTTGTCGCATATTTCATAAGGATCTGCGGTATCGTATTCTAAAATTAATTGTTTTACTTTTTGGTTGATTTTATTCATTGTCAATAAGATTTAACCCCCGTTGTTCAATATGATTCCGCCATCTTCACCCACACGTCTTTTATGCTGTTGCCTGGCAAGTTCGGCAACAATTTTGAGAGCGTCGATAATTTTCAGTCTGTCATCATCATTCAGAGGAGTTCCGTCAAACATCAGTCCCTGCTGGAGCATCAGTCTTTCGGTAAATTCATTGAATACATCAGAAACCTCTATCGTTCCTGTTTTTTCCTTGTATTGGATTTTGCTGATCAGCCAGTCGCTTGATACGTTAAAAAAGTTGCATATGCGGATTAAAGTCTGATTGTCAGGCTCACGTCTGCCCTGTTCGTACATACCGACAGCCGAAGTGGATATGCCGAGTTTTTTGGCAAGTTCGGACTGTGTAAATCCCTTTTGATTTCTTAATTGTTTGATTTTATTTCCCAATTCGATACTCATAATTGGTATTCACCTCCCGGCTTTTATTATTAACTATTTTAACACACGTAAAGTGTAATTACAAGAGCAAAATGACCCATATATAAAATTTTGGCATTTTATCGAAAAATTGTTCTATTTTTTGTTGAATCGAACAAAAATTCGATTTTGGTATTGAAAAAATTATTTTTTTAGGTATAATTAAATTAAAGAGAAAAAAATCAGCTAAATAACATTCCGCTGCAGTTTCATTGTTGTTCTTTTATAATTCTGTTTTAGAAATATTGATAATTGTTTACCAAAAAAATGATGCTGCAAAACAATGAATGTCACATAAAGCTGATTTTTTATGAAAACAATAAAACACAAATCGTGTTGAAAAGGAGAGAAAAAATGACATATCAGGAATGGTCAAAAGAATATGACGAAACAGCCGATTTGATTCAAAGTAAAATCGCCCGGCTGCTCAAGGAACAAAAAACAGCAAGCACTGTGATGCTGAAAGAAATCAACAACCGGATAGCGATTCTCAGGAATATGTTGTATGATTGTAAAAGAATTTCCGGTATTTTATTGCTCAGAGAGGGGGAAATTTATTGAGAACAAAATTATTATCACTTGATGAAGTGCTTGAAAAAGAAATTAGTATGCGTTCCTATTGTACGGGTGCAAGCGGAAGACGAACAGATATGGACAGACTTCGCCGGATTTTGTCGGCAGCAATCCATCTGGAACTGACAGAACGTCAGTGTGAATGTATCCATATGTACTATATGAAAAAAATGAAGGCGGCTGATATAGCCGATCTTCTTGAAATTTCACCTGCAACGGTTTATAAGCATATCAGACAAGGTATGAAATCGTTAAAAAAATGTGCGGCATATTTATAAAAAATTTGATTGAATAATTTTGCGTTGACCCGCCCATAATAAATTCGGAGGTGATATTGAATGTTAGATAAAATTTCACTGATTTTGCTGATTATCGGCGGTCTGAACTGGGGTTCGGTCGGTATCTTTCAGTTTGACATTGTAGCGTGGATATGCGGCGGACAAACAGGAATTATCAGCCGTATCGTTTATACGCTTGTCGCCCTTTCGGCAATATGGTGTATATCGCTTCTTTTCAGAGATCGGGAGGATATATTTACGCACGAAGAACACCGCTTGCTCAGCAGCGAGGAATAATATCCGAATTGATTGAATGGCAAAGATCGTATGTGACAGGAGAAGTCATATACGATCTTTGCTTTTTTGCTGCTGATGAATATGAAAGGAGAATTGCAAAGTTGATTTCCGTGCTTGACTAATCATCGAAAGAGAATTATAATTTATATTGGAAAAAATTTACGTATCAAAGGAGATATTTTTTATGAAGAATTATAACATTACCGTGCTGAAAGGTGACGGTATCGGTCCGGAAATTGTTAATGAGGCGATCAAGGTTCTTGATAAAGTTTCGGAAAAATTCGGTTTTCAGATTACATATACAGAGGCACTTCTGGGAGGCTGTGCCATTGATGCAGCAGGAGTTCCTCTTCCACAGGAAACAATAGATCAGTGTAAAGCTTCCGATTCGGTGCTTCTGGGTGCCGTAGGCGGTCCGAAGTGGGATAACCAACCCGGCAATAACCGCCCCGAAGCCGGACTGCTGGGAATCAGAGGAGCACTCGGACTGTTTGCCAATCTCCGTCCGGCTGTTATATTTGAGCCGCTGCGTGATGCTTCTCCGCTGCGTGATGATATTATCGGTGACGCTATGGATATTATGATTGTACGTGAACTGACGGGAGGTATTTATTTCGGTAAACGGGGACGGTTTGAGGAAGATGGTATGGCTGCCGCTTATGATACCGAAAAATATAATGTAAAAGAAATTGAACGTATTGGAAGAGTGGCTTTCGATATGGCAATGAAAAGAAATAAAAAACTGACAAGCGTTGATAAAGCCAACGTTCTGGAATCTTCCAGACTTTGGAGAGAAACAATGATCCGACTTTCTGAAGAATATCCCGAAGTGGAATTGAATCATCTTTATGTTGACAACTGTGCGATGCAGCTTGTCAGAAATCCAAAACAATTTGATGTTATCGTGACATCGAATATTTTTGGTGATATTCTTTCCGACGAGGCTTCTATGATCAGCGGTTCAATCGGTATGCTTGCATCGGCAAGTCTGAACAGCTCCAATCTGGGTATGTATGAACCAATTCACGGTTCTGCTCCGGATATTGCGGGTCAGGGAATTGCCAATCCGCTTGCGACAATTTTGTCGGCAGCAATGATGCTTCGTTATTCACTGAATGAGCCGGAAGCAGCCGATGCAATCGAAAAGGCGGTTGCCGAAGTTCTGAAGACAACCAGAACGCCTGATATTTACACAGAGGGCACCAAGAAGGTTTCTACATCCGAAATGGGCGATGCAGTGTGTGAACTTCTTTGATACGACAAAAAATTGATTTTAATGTAGATTAGCGATTGAAAATTCCGAGGATTTGCGTTATAATATAGCAAGTATGTTTCCATATTGCTTGACCTGTCAATCTTTTCATTCTTTTTGGAATGATGTTTCTGAATTGGATGGTTGAAGCAATCATAAATGAAAAGGTGGGTGTAAAAATGGGAGAAAGTATGTCACAAGCACTGATAATGCTTCTCGGAGGATTTATCGTCGTTTTCTGTGTATTGATTCTTCTCATCGTCATTGTCACGATTTACGGCAAGATTGTTTCGTCTGTGCAAAACTCTCTTCAACAGAAAAAAGAGGAAAAGTTAAAAGCCGAAACTGCCGCTGCCAAAACAACCGAAACAAAAACGGTTATCGAATCAGCTGTTGAAAACGATGAAGATAACGGTGAAATTCCCGGTGAGATTATTGCTGTTATTGCGGCTGCGGTCGATGCAGTATACGGGTCAAAACCGCACAGAGTAAGATCCGTTAAGCGTTCGCACAAACGTTCCGCCTGGGGCAGAGCAGGTGTTGCCGAAAATACACGGCCGTTTTGATCAAAAGCAATCATACGGTTTCCTTGATAAATTCCGGAGAAAACCTGTATGAATCTATCGGAAAGGAAGTAACCAAATGGAAATTTTAAATCAGCTCGGGACAATGATTTCCGGGCTCTGGAGTTCGTCAGGTTTTTGCGAACTCGGCTGGCAGAACTATGTGATGGCGGCAATATCTTTTGTGCTGATGTATCTTGCGATCAAAAAGCAGTATGAACCGCTTTTGCTGCTGCCGATCGCCTTCGGTATGCTGATGGTAAATATCTTCCCCGACATTATGGGGGTTCCTCAGACATTGCTGGAAACAAAGGAGCAAATCATTGCTCAGGGTCTTGACCCGGCAAGTTATTCGTCGCTTGTTGTTGACGGTCAGACTTACTATGAACACGTGACATACGGCGGTCTTTTCTATTATCTGTATCAAGGTGTCAAACTTGGTATTTATCCGCCGCTGATTTTCCTCGGTATTGGTGCAATGACAGACTTCGGTCCCTTGATCGCCAATCCTAAAAGCTTCATTCTTGGTGCTGCTGCACAGGTAGGCATTTTCCTTACCTATATCTGTGCGACTGCTCTCGGAATATTTTCTCCCCAGGAAGCAGGTTCCATTGCTATCATAGGCGGTGCGGACGGTCCTACGGCAATCTTTGTAACTTCTCAGCTTGCTTCTCAGCTGCTTGGGCCGATTGCGGTTGCGGCATATTCGTATATGGCACTTGTTCCGATTATTCAGCCGCCGATTATGCGTCTGCTTACTACTAAGAAAGAGCGTTCAGTTGTGATGGGACAGTTAAGACAAGTATCAAAACTGGAAAAGATCCTGTTCCCGATTATTGTTGTAACACTTGTATCGCTTCTTCTTCCCGATGCCGCACCTCTGGTAGGTATGCTGATGCTCGGCAACCTCTTTAAAGAAAGCGGCGTTGTTGACAGAATTAACAAAACGGCTCAGAATGAGCTGATGAACATCGTGACAATATTCCTCGGTGTGACAGTCGGTGCTACGGCATCAGGACCGCTGTTCCTTTCGGTCAAAACACTCGGCATTATCTTCCTTGGTTTGTTTGCTTTCTGTCTTGCAACAGCCTGTGGCGTATTGTTCGGCAAGATCATGTACTGGGCAACCAAAGGAAAGGTTAACCCTCTGATCGGTTCGGCAGGTGTGTCGGCAGTTCCGATGGCGGCACGTATTTCGCAGAAAGTCGGACAGGAAGAAAACCCCGGCAACTTCCTGCTGATGCACGCTATGGGTCCGAATGTGGCAGGTGTTATCGGTTCTGCGGTTGCGGCAGGTGTACTGCTCAGCTCTATACCGCATTAATTACCATCTTCAAAAATCAACCGTTTGCAAAGTGCTTATTCTTTGCAAACGGTTTTCTGTTGAAAAAAATTGCTTCTATTTCTGCACACAATTTTTTTTGTTGTATATTATGGTATTAACAAAGCAAATGCAAAGCGTACTTAATACCGTTTCCGATGATTGGGAAAGAAACGATATGTATGAATTGATAGGCGGTGAATCTGTGAGAGCGTGTATAAGAAACGGAAATTTACTTGCATTTAGCCTTGGTTTGCTTGTTTCGTGTGTACTGCCGCAAAGCTGGCTTGTCATTATCATAGCGGTGATTCTTGCATTGACTGCTGTGATTTGTGCAAGACGGTGTCGATTTTAACGGAGGGATTATTGATGAAAGTTGTAGTTGTTGACAATCCGAAATTCTTTTCATTCTTTCTCAGAAAAATTTTTAAAATCAAAAAAATACCCGTTCAGCCTGTCGGTTAAGCGATATACATCACCACTTGTGACTGAATTTTGTTTTGAAAAATATCCCTGATTGACAGGAAAAAATTTATTGAATATTTTTTTTGCAAACGGGTTACATTTCAGCAAAAATATGTTATAATAGAACGGATATTAAAAAAAGGGGAAAGGAGAATAATATGCTTCAACGTATTCAGACATGGGACGATAAAATATTACTGCGTCTGGCTCATAAGCGTACTCCTGTACTCAACAAAGTGATGATTTTTGTGAGTTCTATTGCAAATAACGGATATGTATATTTTGCAATGGCACTGCCGATGCTGTTGATGAATAGTATGCGTTTAACGGGATTTACGATGCTTTTTGCTGTGCTGATTGCATGGCTGATGAGCGAAATTACTATTAAAAATATTGTTCGTCGTGTAAGACCTTGTAAAAAGGATTTTGAAAAATATCTTTTGATTAAAAATCCCCCGCAGTATTCATTTCCGTCGGCCCATACCGCCACTTCTTTTGCGGTTTCCATTTCTATGATGTTTACCTGTCAGTATCTTTTTATTCCGACATTGATTCTGGCTCTGCTGATTTCCTTTTCAAGAATGTACATCATGGTGCATTATCCTACGGATGTGATTGTAGGGGCAGCAGTAGGGATTATATGCGGTATTACGGCTGTTCCTGTTGCACCGTATATTCCTTTTTTTGCTTTTAAAATATAATACGATCCCGAATGATGATTTTGATGTTATACAAAACAAAACCACGTTATCGATGCTGTGTCTGCATTGATAACGTGGTTTTTATCATAGATGATAGGGTGCCGATTTCCGAATATCAGGGCTTTGCCTGACTTTGCCGGGGCTGATCGCTCTCCTGCACCCGCAATTTACGGAAGAATGACCGGCTTGTTGCCCCAGATGGTTTCAGCATAGTCACGAATTGATCTGTCAGCAGCAAAGCGTCCTGCTTTTGCAATATTGACAAGTGACATTCTGTTCCAGTTAAGAGTATCTGCATAAAGTCTGGAGGCTTTCTGCTGTGTCAGTGCGTAATCAGCAAAGTCGGCAAGCACCATATACGGATCCTGTGTGGAAAGAGAGGTGAATATATCCTCAAATCCGAATTCATTGCGGATTCCGTCAACGGATCTTCTGATGTCGTGATTATTGTTATAGGGAACGGAGGGATGATAATTCTGTTTTTTGAGCTGATTCACTTCGGGTGTTGTCATACCGAAGATGAAAGAATTGTCATCGCCCACCACTTCGTGAATTTCAACATTGGCACCGTCAAGCGTACCCAATGTAATAGCACCGTTGATCATAAATTTCATATTACTTGTACCTGATGCTTCTGTGCCGGCAAGAGAAATCTGTTCGCTTATTTCAGCAGCAGGAATCAGTTTTTCGGCTACCGATACACGATAGTCCTCCAGATAGATCACTTTGAGTTTTTGATTAACTCTCGGATCGCTGTTAATTTTGTTGGAAAGTTGAACGATAAACTGTATGATTTGTTTTGCAAAGTAATAGCCGGGAGCGGCTTTTGCACCGAAGATATAGGTTTTGGGTCTGAATTCCGCATTGGGATTATCACGGAGCCAAATATAAGTGCTGTAAATATGCAGAGCGTTCATCAGCTGGCGTTTATATTCGTGCAGACGTTTTACCTGTACATCGAAGATGGAGTCGGTATCAACGGTAATGCCATTATTGATTTTGATATATTTTGCCATACGCTCTTTGTTTTCTTTTTTGATTTTTGCCAGTTTTTCCAGTACCGATGCATCGTTCTTGTATGCCATCAGACCTTCGAGGGCATTAGCATCCTTGATAAATTCGTCACCGATCAGCTCGGTAACAAGATTGGCAAGACCGGGGTTTGACTGATTCAGCCAGCGTCTGTGAGCGATGCCGTTTGTAACGTTTTTGAATTTTTCAGGTGTGACAGTGTAGAAATCGTTAAAGACAGAATCTTTGAGTATTTCGCTGTGGAGCATTGATACACCATTGACTGAATGGCTTGCGATCACAGCCAGATTCGCCATTCTGACGATGCCGTCATTGATGACAGCCATTCTGCCGATTTTCCAGTCATCAACACCCATTTCGTGCATTTTCTGGCAGAAACGTCTGTTGATTTCTTCTACGATCTGGTAAATGCGGGGAATACGTCTGGCAAACATATCTACCTGCCAACATTCAAGAGCTTCACTCATAACTGTATGGTTGGTATAAGCAATGGTTCTTGTGACAATGTCCCAGGCTTTATCCCACGGATAGCCACATTCATCGAGGAATATTCTCATCAGTTCGGGAATGGCAAGTACCGGATGGGTATCATTGAGATGAATAGCAGTAACTTCAGGAAGGTTGTCGAGTGAATTGTAATGTCTGAGGTGACGCTGTATAATATCCTGAATGGTTGCGGATACCAGAAAATACTGTTGGCTCAGACGAAGGCTTTTGCCTTCCGAATGGTTGTCTTCAGGGTAAAGAACTCTTGTGATACTTTCGGCAAGGGCTTTTTGTTCCATTGCACGAACGTACTCACCTGAGTTGAAAGTGCTCATACTAAAGCTGTCTGATGAAGCAGCCCACAGACGAAGTCTGCTGATGCCCGAACCGCCGTCACCGGGAACAAGCATATCAAAAGGTGTTGCGATTACTTTTGTAGGTTGTTCCAGCTCGATGGAGTGATGACCATCTTTCCAGATTTCTTTGATATGACCGTCAAAATATACGGGAATAGATTTTTCGGGGTGGGGCTGAAGCCATACCGAGCCGCCCGGGAGCCAGAAATCCGGAAGCTCTGTCTGCCAGCCGTCAATGAGTTTTTGTTTGAAGATACCGAATTCATAGCGAAGTGAGTAACCCATTGCGGAATAATTCTGCGTTGCAAGACCATCGAGGAAACAAGCAGCAAGTCTTCCGAGACCGCCGTTTCCGAGACCTGCATCGGGTTCCTGTTCGTAAAGATTTTCGAGTTTAATATCAAGGCTTCTGAGTGCCTGTTTCATTGTTTCTTCAAGACCGAGATTGTAAAGGTTATTTTTTAACGAACGGCCCATGAGAAATTCCATACAAAGATAGTACACTGTTTTGGAGTTTTGTCTTGTGGCAGCTTCAGTAAAGGTTTTATGCTGTTCACGCATAATATCTCTCAGCACAAGTGCAACTGCTTTGTAGTAGTGTTCATCGGTTGCCTCGCTTGGCGAAATACCGAAATTATGTGAGAGTTTTGCAAGTATCAGTTCTCTTGCTTCACTTGGTGTAAGTTTTGATTTTGACATAATGTTATCCCTCCGAAATTTTTGCCAAATAGAGAATTATTTATATCAAAAATAAACAATTCCTATTTATTATACTATATTTTTTATAAAATTTCAACTAAAATTTTTATAAAAAATATGAATAAAAATATGAAAATCCGTTTTATTCGGACACAGCAGAAATAATACTTTGATTCGACACGGATGATATTGTATAATTGGTCAGTCGGAAAAACAAGTGCGTTGATACTGATTGAAACAGCAATGATGTACTAAAAGAATGAAATGTGTTTTTGTACACAAAATGAACAGATTTTATTTGTACATAATAACCAGTATATGTAACAAAATTCTAAAAAAGATAAAAAATTTGTTCAATATTTCATATTGATTTTTGCAAAGTTTATAAAAATTGAATTGACTTATGGTGAAAAATGGTGTATCATTAAATGGAACTGTGATTGTGTGTTTTTTATGATACATAAAATGACGGGGTGGCAAAATGCTTGAAAATCAACAGGACGGTTTTAAATCATTAACTGATGAAGAGCTGGTTCGTATTTATCTTAACGGGGAACAAAAAGCCTTTACAAGCCTTGCCGTCCGCTATGTCCTTATGATAGCTAATAGGGCAGCCGGACTATACAGCAGCCATATCGAAAAAGATGATTTGTTTCAGGAGGGACTTCTGGGACTGCATAATGCCGTGTGTCATTTTGATCCCGACGGCAGTGCCTCTTTCCGCACTTATGCTTCTGTATGTATACGAAATAAAATGCTCTCGGCTGTCAGATATTCCAACAGTGATAAAAATAAAATTAATAACGGTACTTCTTCGCTTGACGATGTTCCTGATGTGCCGCTGCCGTCTGATTGTGAACCTGAAAATGCCGTTATTATCAAGGAAAGCAGGATATTGCTTGAAAACCGTATTCGAAAAAGCCTTTCGCAAACTGAAAATTCGGTCTTGCAGCTTTACCTTTCGGGTTTGACTTATGAACAGATCTCTCACAAACTCGGTATCAGCCGAAAATCGTGTGATAATGCAATGCACAGAGTACGTACCAAACTGGCAAGATGATGCTTGCCAATATATGCCCATGTAGCTTATTTCAGGAGAGCGTTGACTATTCAAAGGTGACGGTGCAATTCCGTCCGAGGGCGAAATTATAATAATACCAAAGTGAGGTAAATCAAATGTACGAAGATAAGACTCTTATATGTAAAGAGTGCGGTGCCGAATTTGTTTTTACAGCCGGCGAACAGGAATTTTATGCGTCAAAGGGTTTTGAAAATGAACCGCAGAGATGTAAGCCCTGCCGTATGGCAAGAAAGAACGCTCAGAAACCTGAACGTGAACTGTTTACAGCTGTATGTGCATCATGTGGCGGCGAAGCAAAGATTCCTTTTAAACCTCGTGAAGATCGTCCCGTTTATTGCAGCGAATGTTTTGCTAAGATGAAAGAAGAAGCATAATCCCCTCAACTATACTGACGTTTCGGAGTGATTCGGAACGTCTTTTATATTGGTTTTATTATATAAAAAAATTACAAGATGTTTTTGTGATTTGTATATTTGTTGACAAAACCGATGGAATGTGGTAAAGTGATATACGTTGATACGCAATGGAAAACAGAGGTTTTTCATCAGCGTTAAATTTAGCAAAGGAGAATTTGTTATGAAAAATAAAACAAGAAAAATTACGACTGCTTTGATAGCATCGGTACTTGCGTTTGGCATGATGGCAGGCTGTGCCGGAAGCAATTCATCAAAAGAAGAAAGTAAATCCCCAAGTCCTGAATCCGCCCCGGATACCACCGTTTCCACAACAGATATTGAGGACGGCAAGGTGTATAACATCGGTGTTTGCCAGCTGGTGCAGCATCAGGCTCTTGATGCCGCTACGCAGGGATTTCAGGATTGTCTTACAAAATTGATGGGTAAAGAGCATGTCAAATTTGATGTTCAGAATGCTCAGAATGATTCACCTACCTGTGCCACAATCTGCAACCAGTTTGTTTCTTCCAACTATGATCTGATTATGGCGAATGCCACAGCATCACTTCAGGCAGCATCTACCGCTACCACCGATATACCGATTCTGGCGACTTCGATTACAGATTACGGTACGGCTCTTGATATGAAAGATTTCAGCGGTACAACAGGCAAAAACGTTTCGGGTACCAGCGATCTGGCTCCGCTGAAAGAACAGGCAAATATTATTAAAGAACTTTGTCCTGATGCTAAAAATGTCGGCATACTTTACTGTTCGGCAGAACCGAACTCCAAATTTCAGTCGGATTCCATTACAACATCACTGGAAGAACTTGGATATTCGGTAAAAGAATTTACCTTCTCCGATTCCAACGATGTTGCACAGGTAACTACCAATGCTTGCAACGAATCTGATGTTATTTACATCCCCACAGATAATACGGCAGCATCTAATGCAGAACTGATTGATAATATCGCACGTCCGGCAAAGAAACCGATTATAGCCGGTGAAGAAAATATCTGTAAGGGCTGCGGGGTTGCAACTCTTTCTATCAGCTACTATGATCTTGGGTATAAAACGGGTGAGATGGCTTATGATGTTCTTGTTAACGGAAAAGATATTGCTTCTATGAAGATTGAATATTCTCCGTCAACTACAAAGGAATATATAGCAGACAGAGCAAGTGAGCTTGGTATCTCCATACCTGACGGATATACAGAAATCAAAGCGGATTGATCGCTGAATAAAAATGCAGGATTTGAAATAATGGCAGCCGCCATTTTATCGGTAGGCAGTTGAAATATTTTAAATCCTGCATAAATTATAATTGGTTGGTGTTTTATTAATGGATTTTTTATCAGAATATTTTTCATCTCTTGACCCGGCAGCATTTGTTCAGGCATTGCCGGGGAATATTGCACAAGGTGTGTTATGGGGCATTATGGCACTTGGTGTATATATTACATATAAAATATTGAATTTCGCAGACCTGACAGTTGACGGCAGTTTTGCTACGGGCGGTGCAGTAACGGCGATGATGCTTCTTTCGGGAGCACCCATATGGCTTACAATGATAGTGGCATTTCTTTCCGGTATTGCGGCGGGTCTGGTGACAGGACTGCTGCATACTTTACTCGGAATTCCCGATATACTGGCAGGCATACTCAGTCAGATCGCATTGTATTCGATCAATCTTAATATCATGGGGCAGTCGAATCGAACCATCAGTGTAGATAATTTTGATCTTGTTATATCACTCAGAGATGTGTATATGGCAATTATTGCTGCATTGGTGTTTGCAGCTGTGATTATGGCACTGCTTTACTGGTATTTCGGAACGGAACAAGGTTCTGCTATACGTGCTACGGGCTGTAATCCCAAGATGGCTCCTGCTCAGGGAATCAATATTGGTCTTGATAAAATAATAGCACTGGCATTGTCCAACGGATTGGTGGCACTTTCTGGCAGCCTGATGTCACAGTATCAGGGATTTGCTGATGTTAATATGGGCAGAGGAGCCATTGTTATCGGTCTTGCTGCTGTTATTATCGGTCAGGTGATCGGTGAGGCTATTTTCCGCAAACGTTTCGGATTTATTATGCGATTGATTTTTGTGGTAATAGGCGGTGTGATTTATTATATTGTTATGGGTATTGTTCTCTGGCTGAAGATGCCGACAGATGATATGAAACTGTTTACGGCGTTAATTGTTGCATTGTTCCTTGCCTTGCCGTATCTGAGAAAAAAACGTCTGACATCATTTAAAAGACTTGTAAAAATCAATAAGAAAAACGCCGAAGCGGAGGTTGAAGAAAATGCTTGAAATTAAAAACGTTTTTAAGACTTTCAATAAAGGCACAATCAATGAAAAAGTGGCACTCAACGGTCTGAACCTGAAACTGAACGAGGGAGATTTCTGTACAGTCATAGGCGGCAACGGTGCGGGCAAGTCGACGATGCTCAATGCCGTGTCCGGTGTGTGGCCGGTCGATAAGGGAATGATATGGCTAGGCGATAAAGATGTTACAGGACTTCCGGAATATAAACGGGCAAAATATCTGGGTAGAGTTTTTCAGGATCCGATGATGGGCACGGTTGCCGATATGGAAATTATAGAAAATCTGGCTATTGCCGCAAGACGAGGCAAAAAAAGAAGTCTCAGATGGGGCGTGACAAAAGCAGAACGTGAACAATATCGTGAAATGCTTGCTGAATTTGACCTGGGGCTTGAAAACAGAATGTCAAGTAAGGTAGGACTTCTTTCGGGAGGTCAGCGTCAGGCGATAACGCTGCTGATGGCAACCATACAGAAACCGCAGGTATTGCTGCTGGACGAACATACAGCGGCTCTTGATCCGAAAACTGCCGCAAAAGTGCTGGAACTCAGTGATAAAATCATAGATGAAAACAAACTGACCGCTCTGATGGTCACGCATAATATGCACGATGCCATTGCACACGGCAACAGGCTGATTATGATGAATAACGGAAAAATTATTTATGATGTTTCCGGAGAAGAAAAGAAGAAACTGAAAACTTCGGATCTTCTTGAAAAATTTTCTCTTGCCAGCGGGGGAGAAGAATTGGATAATGACCGTATGCTGCTGTCTGAATAAGGGGCGTTTTTGTATATCAACGGAGGAAATAAAAAATGAGGATAAAAAAGAAAATCAGAATTTTGTCGGCGTTGCTTGTTTCAGCTGTTGTTTGGTTGATGTGTTCGATTCCCGCAGAGGCAAGAATTCGTCATCGTACACGTCACCACTATCACTCAAGCGGATCCGGTACTGTTGTGAAGCTGACTCCGGAACAATCAAAAATAGCGTTGATTATCGGTATTGCTTTTATCGCTTTGGTAGCGTTACTGATGATTGTTTCATACATTAAGAAAAAGAAATCCGCTAAGAAGAATTCTCCGCCGGGAACTGCGGTAGCAACCATGGTGTCTTCCGAATTGAAAGATTATACCGATGAAATTACCCAAGAGATTCTCAAACACGACAATTATTTTAGTACGGTACATTTTTTTGATCATAGCCAAGAGGTACTGAATAAAGTGCTTCGTGCGGCTTCTGCCGGTGATTTTACCGTGCTTCAGCAAACAGAAAGTGCTGAATTATTCAAAAAACATTATCAGGAAATTAAAAATCTCCAAAATGCGGGAAAAACAGAACGGTTTGAAGAGATACAAACCGATCAGTTCAAACTGACAGAATATAAGCTGAATCAAAAGAATGAGGAACTTAGTGTATGTGTCAGCGGCACGATGAGGAACTATATCACCGATTCATCGGGAGCACCAATAGAAGGCAGTCAGGCTCAGATGGTCAATTTCAGATATGGTATGACATTTAAGAGAAATATCAGTACCTCTGCTTCCTATGATACTGCCCAATGGGTGCTGAAAGATTTTGTACGTTTGGAAAACGGTGACAGCTATAAAAACAGCGGTGTGATTCTATCATAATTCGCATCATATCAAAAATATCCGTAAAGGCACTGATACAGGCTCTTTACGGATATTTTTTATGGTCAGTCATTTTTGAGTATTTCAGCAATCACGGCATTGGAAACAAGAAAGCCGCTGCGTGTCAGCTGAAAACCGTTTTGATCTGTTTTGACAAGACCGTATTTTTTCATTTTTTCTGCATTTTGAAAATAAATGTCGGGAATATCGAAACCAAAACGTTTCTTGAAACGTTCGCTGCGGATTCCTTCGGACAATCGCAGTCCAAGCATCAAATATTCTTCGGTATCACCGCCTGTTCCGTCGGCAGTGATGGTATCGGCGTAAAAGTCGTCAAAACTCCGTCCGTAATAAAAACGTTTGCCGTTCAGAAAGGAATGTGCCGATGGTCCGATCCCAAGATATTCTTCATCGTGCCAATATTTTAAATTGTGACGGCTTTGACGGTTTTTTTGGGAAAAATTGGAGATCTCATATTGTTTGTATCCATAATTTTCAATTTGTTCACAAGCGAAAAGATACACCTCCGCTTGTTCGTCATCATCGGGTAAATGGAGTTTTGTCCGATTTTGCCAGTACGGTGTGCCCTCTTCCAATTTGAGAATATAGGCAGAAATGTGTTGTACATGGTGTTCTGCACAAAAAGCAATGGATCGCAGCAAACTGTCTTTGGTTTGCTGCGGCGTACATAGCATCAAATCGAGTGAAATATTATCAAATCCGGCAGCTTGTGCTTTTTGAATGCCAATATCGGCTTGACTGACACTGTGCAGTCTGCCGAGAAGCTGCAGTTCATTGTCATTTGCCGATTGCAAACCAATTGAAATGCGGTTAAATCCGTTTTTTCTGAGAAGTTCAAAATCAAAGTCATTTTTTGCAGGATTGACTTCCACGGTGATTTCAGGAGAATCAAGATGAAAACAGCTGCTGACAGCATTTTTAAGGGTGCAAAGGCGTTTTGCTCCGATGATGCTGGGTGTGCCGCCGCCGAAATAGAGGGTATCGACTTTTCGCTGTATGGTTTGTGCGTATGTTTCCATTCTGCTGCAAACTGCCGCAATATAACGGTCAAATTCGCTTTCGTCCGATGTTGCGGAATAAAAATCACAGTACGGACATTTTCGCTCACAGAAAGGAATGTGAATATAAATACCGACAGTGTTTTGTGAAGCAGGCATATCAGTGTTTTGAGTCCTTTCTGAGAATGATAAAAATTTCAAAAAACATACAAATAAGCGATAATCCAATCAAGCATATGTCGAATATCATAAAGGTACCAAATGAACTTTCAAGGTCACTGTATGAGGGCGAATCGTTTAATATGATGAACTGCAAAAAGCTGGTGATGTTGCCGTTTGTGCCGAGTGCATACATCGCATTATCAATCATAAACGTTGATACGATAAAAAATACCAGAATAATGATCAATGTCCCTGTTACAACAGGTTTTCTTGGCTTATTGATGACGGAAACGCAGATGATCGATACCAGAACGGCGGCAGTAATAATGATGATAACAGGATTGATCATTTTGTTTCTCCGATATTTTTCAGTTGTTTGTACAGCATTGCTGTTTTTAAAATTGCTGTCTGCGTTTTGGAATCCGGTATTTCATTGTTCAGAACCATTTCCACCGCTTTTTTAAGAGGAATTTTTTCTACATTCAGAAATTCGCCATCGTCCAGCTGTTGCTGTTCGTAATGGTCAATTTTACAGAAATACATATGAATGATTTCACCGCAGTATCCGGGACTGGGGTAAAGTTTGCCAAGGGAAAGGTACTCTTTTCCGATAGCCCCTGTTTCTTCCAGCAATTCACGTTTGCCGTTTTCAAGAGGGTTCTGACCTTTTTCCAGTTTTCCGGCAGGAAGTTCCAACACGGTTTCCTGATAGGGATAACGGAATTGTTTGACAAAAAGCAGTTCGTCATCTTCTGTCAGTGCGGCGATACATACGCCTCCGGGATGATGGACTACCTCACGCATAGAAACTGTACCATCAGGGAGTTCCACTTTATCGTGCATAACATGAATGACTTTGCCATTAAATATTTCTTTTGATTCCAATGTTTTTTCAAAAAACACAAGCCCACCTCATTTTTTATGAAATATATTACAATCATACCACTTAACAACACAACTGTCAATTTGCTTTCTGTTGGCTTCATCAAAACCGGTTTTATCCGCTGTTTTCCGGCAAAGCCCTTTTTATCGATTCTGCATAACGAATGAGCGTTGCAGTGAAGGAAAGATTGTGTTTTACTGGACAAAAAAAACTGTAAATAATGTACGTTTTTGACTTTACACGGAAACAAAAAAGTGTTAAAATTATTGAAGTACCGTATTAGTGTACGCTGAATTGGATATAAAACAATTGAATGGGAGGAATTTCCAATGGCAAGAAAAATGAAAACAATGGACGGTAATAATGCTGCCGCTCATGTTGCGTATGCCTTTACCGAGGTAGCGGGTATTTACCCCATTACCCCGTCAAGTCCGATGGCTGACTATGTGGATCAGTGGTCAGCACAGGGACTGAAAAATATTTTCGGAACAACTGTAAAGGTGCAGGAAATGCAGTCTGAAGCAGGTGCATCAGGTACTGTTCACGGTGCTCTTAATGCAGGTGCTCTTACTACTACTTTTACTGCATCACAGGGTCTTCTTCTGATGATACCCAATATGTATAAAATAGCAGGTGAACTTCTTCCGGGTGTATTCCATGTTTCCGCTCGCTGTGTCGCTTCACACGCTCTTAATATTTTTGGCGACCATTCGGACGTTTATGCCTGTCGTCAGACGGGTTTTGCGATGCTTGCCGAAACCAATCCTCAGGAAGTAATGGATCTTGCTCCGATTGCCCATCTGGCAGCAATTGAAGGAAGAGTACCGTTTATCAATTTCTTTGACGGTTTCAGAACTTCACACGAAATACAGAAAATTCAGATATGGGATTATAACGATCTTGCCGAAATGTGTGATATGGATGCGGTTCAGGCTTTCAGAAAGAGAGCATTGAATCCGGAACGTCCTGTTATGAGAGGTTCACACGAAAACGGTGATATATTCTTCCAGCACAGAGAAGCCTGTAACCAGTACTACGATGCAATTCCCGACATCGTAGAAAAATATATGGGAAAAATTAACGATAAACTCGGAACAGATTACAAACTCTTCAACTACTATGGTGCAGAGGACGCAGAGCGTGTGATTATCGCTATGGGTTCTATCTGTGACGTTGCAGAAGAAGTGATTGATTATATGAATGCCAACGGTGAAAAGGTAGGTCTTGTTAAAGTAAGACTGTACAGACCGTTCAGAGCAGACAAACTGATCGAAGCTATTCCGTCAACCGTAAAGAAAATCGCTGTTCTTGACAGAACCAAAGAACCGGGTTCGCTCGGTGAGCCGCTTTTCCTTGATGTGATCGCTGCTCTTGCGGCACAGGGAAGAACCGGTATCAGAGTCATCGGCGGTCGTTACGGTCTGGGTTCCAAGGATACTCCTCCGTCAAGTGTATTTGCAGTTTATGAAGAGCTGGCAAAAGACGAGCCTAAAGCACAGTTTACTATCGGTATTACTGATGATGTTACCAATCTTTCACTCGAAGAAAAACCTGCTCCGAATACAGCAGCAGAAGGTACGATTGAGTGCAAGTTCTGGGGTCTGGGCGGCGACGGTACAGTTGGTGCCAACAAAAACTCCATTAAAATTATCGGTGACTATACACAGAAATATGTACAGGCATACTTCCAGTATGACTCCAAGAAAACCGGCGGTGTTACGATTTCTCACCTCCGTTTCGGTGACAAACCGATCAAAAGCCCGTACTATATCAATAAAGCCGATTTCGTGGCTTGTCATAACCCCTCCTATATCCTGAAAGGTTATAAGATGGTTCAGGACGTTAAGCCGGGCGGCGTATTCCTCATTAACTGCCAATGGAGTGCAGATGAACTGAATACTCACCTGAATGCCGAAACCAAAAAATATATTGCCAAGAACAATATTCAGCTTTATACCGTCAATGCGATTGATCTTGCTGAAAAGATCGGTATGGGCAAGAGAACCAACACAATTCTTCAGGCAGCATTCTTTGCACTTGCAAAGATTATGCCGATTGAAGAAGCTGTTCAGCATATGAAAGATGCAGCAACAAAGTCATACCTCAAAAAAGGTCAGGACATTGTTGATATGAACCATAAGGCAATTGATGCCGGCGTTACTGCATTTGTTAAGATCGATGTTCCTGCTGATTGGGCAGAGGCAAGCGAATCAAAGAAAGAATCTACCTTGGCAGGTAAAGAAAAAACCGTGAAAATGGTAGAAACCATTCTTGAGCCTGTTGATAAAATGGACGGCGATGCACTTCCTGTATCTGCTTTTGTTGATCACGTTGACGGTACGTTTGAGCTGGGTGCTTCGGCATATGAAAAACGTGGCGTTGCAGTGATGGTTCCCGAGTGGAACGAAGTAACCTGTGCAAAGTGCAACAAGTGTTCCTTCGTGTGCCCGCACGCTACCATCAGACCGTTTGCACTGACAGCAGAAGAAGCAGCTGCAGCTCCGTCAAACATTAAGATTGCTCCCAAGCCGATCGTTAAAACAGACTATCAGTATACACTGGCTGTTTCACCGATGGATTGTATGGGCTGCTCGGTTTGTGTAGGTGTTTGTCCGACAAACTCTCTTAAAATGGTTGCTCGTGAAACACAGGAAGATATGCAGCCTGTATTTGACTACTGTGTTGCAAATGTTACCGAAAAACCCGAAACCGCTTCTAACCTTACTATTGTCAGCAGCCAGTACAAGCAGCCGCTTCTTGAATTCTCAGGTTCTTGTGCAGGCTGTGCTGAAACATCTTATGCACGTCTTGTAACACAGCTGTTTGGTGACAGAATGTATATTTCCAACGCAACAGGCTGTTCTTCTATCTGGGGCGGTCCGGCAGCTACATCACCGTATACAGTTAACAAAGACGGTCACGGTCCGGCGTGGGCAAACTCTCTCTTTGAAGATAATGCAGAACACGGCTATGGTCTGTATCTTGGTCAGAAAGCGATTCGTGAAAGATTGATAGAAGATCTTAACGTGATTGCCTCTAAGGAACACGCTCCGGATTCCGTAAAATCGGCAATTGCAGAATTCCTTGCAACAAAAGATGACGGTGAAAAGAATGCCGAAGCAACAAAGGCTGTTGTCGCTGAGCTTGAAAAACTCGATTGCAGTTGTGCCGAAAGAAAAGATGTTCTGGAAAACAAGGAATATCTTGCAAAGAAATCTATATGGATCTTCGGCGGCGACGGTTGGGCATACGACATCGGTTTTGGCGGTGTAGACCACGTTCTCGCACAGGGTGACGATATTAATATTATGGTATTCGATACCGAAGTTTACTCGAATACAGGCGGTCAGGCATCAAAAGCTTCACAGATCGGTCAGGTTGCACAGTTTGCTGCGGCAGGTAAAGCAATTGCCAAGAAGAGCCTTGCTGATATTGCAATGTCTTATGGTTACATTTACGTTGCCCAGATAGCAATGGGTGCTGATCAGAATCAGACGCTCAAAGCCATCAAAGAAGCAGAAGCATATCCGGGTCCGTCACTGATTATCGGTTACGCTCCCTGCGAAATGCATTCGATCAAGGGCGGTATGAAGAACTGTCAGGCAGAAATGAAAAAAGCTGTTGAGTGCGGTTACTGGAATATGTTCCGATACAATCCGCTGCTCAAAGCAGAGGGCAAAAATCCGTTCATTCTTGACAGCAAAGCTCCGAAGACATCTTATCGTGACTTTATTATGGGTGAAGCACGTTACAGTGCTTTGACACGTTCGTTCCCCGAAAGAGCAGAAGAATTGTTCCAGAAAGCAGAAGAAAGATCTGCTGCAAGATATGATGAACTGAAAGAGCGTTCACAAATTTAAATTGATGCTCCCTTTCAAATAAAAAACGGTGCGTAATCTGATAAAGGTTACGCACCGTTTTTTGGTTAGTTATGGGTTGTTGTCATAATCATTGTAGTTGTTGTTAGAATTGTTATAATAGGAGTTAGTTTCATTATAAGAAGAATTGCCATTCATATAATGATCATAGGTGTTGGCAAAAGGGTTATTGTTATTATTGCCGGAATAGGGGATATTGTTCTGATCATTTCGCTTGTTTTTTTTGTATTTTGCGTGATTGGTGATAACGGATAGCAGTATGATTCCTCCTACCAGGATCGCAGAGCCGGAAAATATCAGAGAAAAGACATATTCGGAAGTGGTATATCCCGTTGTCCATTGGGAAGGATTATCCGGTTGAATATATACAGTGATTACATCACCGACTTTGGTTTTGTGATTTACACGTATTTTATCGCACTCATAACTTTTTGATTCATAACTGTAAGCAGCACTTGCATAGTAGCGGGTTGTTTTGTGCTTGCCGCCGGAACGCTTCGACCATACTTTTGTACAGGTGGCATCAACGGCAACAGCCGTTTCCATATATTGATCATTTGCCTGCTTTGTGTGATTGACTGATATAACCAACCAAATTCCTACCATCATAACTAATATAGCAAAAATTCCAGCTATATAGGCATGTGATGTTTTATATTGTTTAGCGTGCCGACGATTCCGGTATCTTATTTTCATTGTTGTTTCCTCCATAAAATGGGATATTTAATTGACATTTAATCTTTTGCATACGGTATCATAATATTCTTTGTTGATTTCAATGCCGATATATTCTCTTGAAAGTTCTTTAGCAGCTTGTAAGCTTGAACCGCAGCCGCAAAATGGATCTAAAACGATCTGACCTTCTATGGTAGTTAATTCTATTAAATATTTCATAAGAGAAACAGGCTTTTGTGCAGGGTGTAAACCTCTGTCTGTTTTTTCGGTTTTACATTTTATAATATTGGAACATATTTCAATACCATTGTTTAACAAAGGATTGTTCTTAATAGCGGTTTCGTTATAACCACCAACGTGATGTTCTACTATATTATCTGTTAGGGTATTGCCTATTTTATATGGCTTCATAAACCATAGCACAGGTTCAAACAAAGGGCGTAAGTTCCCTATTTTCCATCCTGACCATTTTTCTTTGTTGGACGTATCGTGTCTTCTGTCAAAAACAACAGATACGTTTTGTGCTCTGTGTGCAGCAGAATCTTTTTCCCAGGCAATCATATCTTTAAAGATAAATCCGGCATCTTCTAATGCACAAATACATCTGTGTGCATATCTTCGACCTGCAAAAACAAAACAGCTTGCTCCGGGTTTTAAAACTCTGAGCCAATCTGCTGCCCATTGAGAACACCAATGATAATATTCGACAGGAATTTTTTTATCAGCTTCTGACCAACCATTAAGAGGCTTTCCTCTTGTTTTAAAAAGAGAGCTTTTGGATTGTGCAGGGCTTTTGCCGAGCAGAGCAGAATTGGTATTGTGATGCAAAACATCCCATTCATCAAATGATATACCATAAGGAATATCGGAAAGAATGAGATGAATGGAGTTTGTATCAATATTTTTGATTTCATTGATAGAATCACCCAATATAACTTTTCCCATTTTAATTTTCTCCCTGATATGATAAAGAAGACATAAATTTTTCGATTGTTGAGATACGTTCCAAAACTTTTTTACTTTTTAGTAATTCTGATATTGCTTCATCTTTGGTGAGTTTTTTGATTTTTTCTTTTTCATCGTTAAGATACCTTAACTCAGTATTACCTCTTTGGCAGGTATGTACTTTACAACATTCCAAATGTTTTATGAATTCTTCAGTTGGTTTTGAAATTCGTTCGCAGAGCATTCTGTTAATGTAGGGGAACTGACAATTCATTTTGTCAGCAAATGCGATGCGTGTATCTCTGGCGATGCGTACAGGAATATTCCATATTGATTCCAAACTAAGAATATCATTTTCTTTTATATGATTGATCAATAAAAAAAGAATATGTTCCCATGAAAGAAGACAAACACTTTTTTCTAGTGATGTAGAATATATCTGGCTTGTGGTTGAGGGGTATTGAAAATACGGAGCAACCAACAAAGCGTAATCGTGTTCAGAGCCTCTCCAGTTGCTTAATGTATCAATTTTAAAATCTTTTTGATTTTTTGCAGTTCTGCTTAAACGGAATGTTTTTGCATCTGCCACTAATGTATATCCGTGGATGCTTTTTGCTATAATATCAGCACTGTTTCCTCTTTCGTTTACTGCAACAGACGGTATACCCAGTTCTGTAAAGCACTTTGCAAGGATACAGTCCGATGCTTTTGAAAATAACTTTTCACAGGACGAACTGGCAGTTATTTGTTCGGGAATAGTGCCGATTTCTTTTACAATGTCTAACAATGAATTCCTGTCTAACTGATTAACCGTATTTTTGATATATTCGGAAGATTCCGAAAATTTCGTTGATTTATTCTCTGACAGATTCATTATTTGTTTCAAAAAAGTTTCAAAATTCATTAATCTCACCTTCCGATAATTATATTATATCATAGTTTCATACAGACAGCAATCCGGAAATAAGCAACAATTTTCGGCATTTTAAAAATCAATTGTGTTCAATATGAAACGGCAGTATCTGTCGTAAACAGATACTGCCGCAAAAAGATGATACGAATGATATATCAAATCAGTCTTCGTATTTGTTTTCAGTTGCATTCCAAGCATACATCTTACGGATTTCCTTGCCGACTGTTTCGAGCTGATGTTCAGCTTTGAGTGCTCTGGTTGCGTTGAAATGAGCACGACCGTTCTTGTTTTCGGCAATCCATTTGGAAGCAAATGTACCGTCCTGAATTTCAGCAAGTACTTTCTTCATTTCAGCCTTTGTTTCGTCTGTGATAATTCTCTTGCCTGTTTCGTAATCACCGAATTCAGCTGTGTCAGAAATGGAATATCTCATCATAGAGAAACCGCCTGAATAAATCAGGTCAACGATGAGCTTCATTTCGTGGATACACTCAAAGTAAGCATTTTCGGGAGCATAGCCTGCTTCTACCAGAGTTTCAAAACCAGCCTGCATCAAAGCAGTAACACCGCCGCAGAGAACAGCCTGTTCACCAAAGAGGTCCGTTTCGGTTTCGATTCTGAATGTTGTTTCCATAACAGCTGCACGAGCAGCACCGATGCCTGCACCGTAAGCAAGAGCAATGTCAAGAGCCTTTCCGCTGGCGTCCTGATAAACGGCAACAAGAGCAGGAGTACCCTTACCCTCAACATATTCGGAACGAACTGTGTGACCGGGAGCTTTGGGAGCAATCATAAATACGTCAACATTAGCAGGCGGAACGATCTGCTTGAAGTGAATGTTGAAGCCGTGAGCAAAAGCAATTGCTTTGCCTTCAGTAAGGTTCGGCTCGATGTCATTTTTGAAGATAGCAGCCTGTTTTTCATCAGGAGTAAGGATCATAATAACGTCTGCTTTTTTGGTAGCTTCTGCTGTTGTGTAAACTTCAAAACCAAGTTCCTTAACGTGATTCCAACGTTTGCTGCCTTCATAAAGACCGATAATAACATTGACACCGCTGTCACGAAGGTTAAGAGCGTGAGCGTGTCCCTGGCTTCCGTAACCGATGATGGCAACGGTTTTGCCGCTGAGCTGGTTAATATCACAGTCTGCATCGTAATAGATTTTTGGCATTTAAAAGACCTCCAGATTTAATTTGAATTTTTTTGTATATGAAACCCGTCAAACCGTCTGTTTGTGCTGTGCGGCGGAATCTTTTTCGATTGCGACCGTACCTGTTCGTACAATTTCACGGATACCATACGGTTTTAATAGATCTGTCAATGTTTCAAAACGTTCCAATGTATCCGCAAACTGCAGAGTCATTGTATTCACGGCAACATCGACAATTTTTGCGTCCATCAGCTCGGCAATTTTCATAATGTCGAGCCGTTGTTTTGCAGGGCAATTGACTTTGATAAGCGAAAGTTCACGGCTTATAAATCCGCCCTCGGTATAAGTACGTACCTTAATGACAGGTATTACTTTGTTAAGCTGTTTTTCAAGCTGCTCAACAACATATTCGTCACCGTCGGCAACGATGGTCATTCTTGAAATATGACTGTCTTCGGTAATTCCCACCGCAAGACTGTCTATATTGAATCCTCGTCTTGAGAACAGTCCCGAAACTTTTGAAAGTACACCGGGATGGTTTTCAACGAGAACCGAAAGTGTATATTTCATATTCAAATCTCCTTACGGGAACATTCATCTTGAGGATGTTTTCGGGTGAATCTTACATATCAGTATAAATGGTTTGCTGCTTTTAAGCATTTGTTTTGCATATTGTTCTGCCTCTTCATTGGAGCAGGCACAGGCAGAATCAATGCCGTAGGCAGCAGCAAGCTGCCGGAAGTCAGGAACATTACTCAGTTCGGTAATCGCATACCGGCTGCCGTAATGCATATCCTGAAGTTCGTGAACCATACCGAGAACATTGTTTTCCATCACAATGATTTTGACATTGAGATGATTCTGTGCAATCGTTGCCAGTTCGTTCAGCGACATCTGAAAAGCCCCATCACCGCATACAGCAACAACATTACGGTTTGGTCTTGCAAATTTTGCACCGACTGCGGCAGGAACGGAGTAGCCCATTGTGCCCATACCGCCCGAAGTAAAGAAACGTCCGTCCGATACTTGAAAGTTGTTGGCACACCATATCTGGTTCTGACCGACATCAGCAATCAGGATTGATTTGCTGTGCATCATAGAAGACAGTTTGGAAATGAACGTTTTTGGTTCCACAAAACCTTCAAATTTTTCGGGTATACGCCGGTAATTTTCCTGCCACGAACGAATATCATTCAGCCATTCGTCCGGTGCGGAGTAATCAATGCTTTTGAGCATCTGGTAAAGAACATTTTTTATATCACCTACGATAGGAATGGTTGTTTTCATATTTTTTCCTATTTCGGCAGGGTCAATATCAATATGGATAACATTAGCGTGTTCAACGACTTGTTCGGGAGAAGCAACTGCTCTGTCGCCGACTCTTGCACCGCAAAGTATGACAAGATCAGCTTCGTGGATAGTTTTGTTGGCAGCCTTAGTGCCGTGAGAGCCGATCATTCCAACGTAAAGAGGGTCATTTGACGGCATAACACCGATGCCCATCATCGTTGATACAACGGGGATATTGGTTCTTTTTGAAAACTCACGGAGTTTTGGTTTTGCCCCGGACGTCAGAACACCGCCGCCCGCACAAATCACGGGACGCTTTGACTGAGCAATCATTTCCATTGCACGTTTGATTTGCATAGGATGACCGTGAACACTGGGTTTATAGCCGATAATATTGACTTTTTCGGGGTATTCAAAATTTTCGATCATATTTTCCTGCACATCAACGGGAACATCGATCAGTACCGGACCGGGACGGCCTGTTGCTGCAATGTGAAAAGCTTCTTTGAAGATTCTTGGCAGATCCTCCGTATTTTTCACAAGGTAGCTGTGTTTGACAAAAGATTCGCAGGCACCTGTTATATCCGCTTCCTGAAAAACATCACGACCGAGAACATCGCTGCGAACCTGACCTGTAATGGCGACCATAGGGATAGAATCCATATAGGCGGTAGCAATACCTGTGATCAGATTCAAGGCACCGGGACCCGAAGTTGCGACGCAGACACCCACCTTGGAAACAGCTCTGGCATATCCGCTGGCAGCGTGAGCGGCATTTTGTTCCTGACGAACGAGAACGGCTTGAATATCCGTATCATAAAGATGATCAAAAAACGGGCATATAACAGCACCCGGATAACCGAATACAATTTTAACGCCTTCTTCCTGAAGACATTTTACCATAATTTCAGCACCGCTTATCATGAAATTCCTCCTCTCCAATGCTTCCAATTATACCACACAATATTTTCCGTGTCAATTCAATGACTTGGCACAAAAAGCACAGAAATCAACTTTGTCGGTCATTTCTTTTGGAGAACCTTTCTCAGAAAAAAGGTTCTCCCCAAAACCCCTTTCCCAATACTTTGATTTTTGTGATAGCTATTAATTGTTGACAATTTGGAATATGTAAAATTTCAGATAGTCTGTTTCGGGGACGTTCATCAAAACAGGGTGATCGGGGGCTTGTTGGCGTGCTTCGATTCTTCTGAGGGAAACGTGTGCATCAAGTGCTGCACTTTTCAGCATTTTCCGGAAAAGGTCATCATACATAAAATGCGAACAGGAGCAGGTAGCAAGGTAGCCTCCGCTCGGAAGCAGTTTCATGGCACGCAGATTGATTTCTTTGTAGCCACGCATTGCCGAATCAATGGTGGAACGTGATTTAGTGAAAGCGGGAGGATCTAAGATAATGAAGTCATATTTTTCGTCTTTGGGCATATTCGGGAGAAGGTCGAACACGTTAGCGGTTCTGAACGACATTTTGTCTTCAAATCCGTTCAATATGGCATTGTTTCTCGCCATATCAACGGCGTCCTGTGAAATATCTACTGCACAAACGTGTTCCGCACCGCCCATCACGGCATTTAATGCAAAGGAACCCGTATGAGTAAAGCAGTCGAGCACCCTTTTGCCCTTGGCGATTTTGGCTGCGGCAAGACGGTTGTATTTCTGATCGAGAAAGAAACCCGTTTTCTGACCGTTCTCAAAATCAACGTGATATTTGATACCGTTTTCATTAATGACGGTCGATGTGGAAGAAGGCGTATCAATTTCGTCAAGATGGTAAAAGCCCTTGTTTTCTTCCATTCCCTCCAGTTTTCGTATGCTGACATCATTTCGTTCGTAAATGCCCTTAATGTTCATACCGTCCTCATTCAGAATTTTATACAAGAGAGGGAATATTATATTTTTTCTCATTTCTATGCCGAGCGAAAGTGTCTGAGTCACCAGTATATCGTTGAATTTATCAACAGTAAGTCCGGGGAATGAATCCGATTCTCCGAAGATGACACGACAGCTGTTCAGGTCATTTCCCATAACGGTTTTTCTGTAATTCCAGGCATAGCGGATACGTCTTTCAAAAAAGGCTGTATCAAACCGGTCATTTGCGTTGGTGGATATAATTCTTACCCGTATTTTTGATACAGCATTATAAAATCCGGTTCCAAGATATTTGCCTTTGGGAGAGATGACATCGACCAGTTCACCGTTTTCCGGTGTGCCGCTGATTTTGACAACTTCGCCCTCATATACCCACGGATGACCGCTGCGAATGCTGAGTTCGCCTTTGTGTGTGATTTCAATCACTGGATAGTTTCGTGTTTTAAAAGCCATAAAAAATCCTCCGGAAAATATTGATGTTGCTGTATGCCAGCTATAAATATGCCGCCCGAAAATATTGTCTGTCTGCCGGCAATATTTTCGGGCGGGGGTTTACTCACATTGATCCAATAGATGCCAACTCCGGACAAGCGAGTTTGTTATACAGTTTCTTTGACGATCTTGGCAGCTGATGAAGTTTCGGTATTTTCGTCCTGTTCCACAGTATCACCGGGAGCTTTCTTTTTGCTGCTGAGAATGATTTTAAGCAGTATCGGGGTGATAATAGTGGTTACAATAACCACCAGAACGATTGCCGGGAAAAGTTTTGGGTCAACCACTCCGGCAGAAGCACCTTTTTGTGCAACAATCAGAGCTACTTCTCCTCTCGATACCATACCAATGCCGATGGCGAGCGATTCCTTATTGCTGAATTTGCACATTTTTGCACCCAGTCCGCAGCCGATGATTTTTGTGAGTATAGCAACGGCGAGGAGAACCACCGAAAACAGAACAATCTGGCTGTCCATACCGTCGAGTACGGTTGCAATACCGATACTGGCAAAGAATACAGGGGAGAAAAACAGATAGGAAGCGGTATTGACCTTGCTGTCGATATACTCGTGCGAAGAGTAATTGCAGAGGATAAGACCGGCAAAATAAGCTCCTGTAATATCTGCAACTCCGAAGAAATATTCGGCACAGAACGACATAATAAAAGCAAACGACAAACCAAAAATAACGATACGTTTTTTCTTTGCATAATACTTTTTCGGTATCATTGACAGCAGTTTCATCACCAATGCACAAACGGCAACAAATACAAAGAACAAGCCGATTTTGAGAATAGATTCTGCCGGATTCACATCTTTATCCTGGAATCCTATCACAAGTGTCAAAACAATAATACCGATAATGTCATCGATGATTGCAGCACCAAGAATCGCTGTACCCATTTTGGTTTTGAGCTTTCCCATCTCTCTGAGCGTTTCAACGGTAATGCTGACCGATGTTGCCATCAAAACAACGCCTACGAATACAGCTTTTATATCCCATGGGTTTCCGCCCATAAATAAACTGTATGTCAAAGCACCGCCTGCCATAGGAACAACGACACCGATCAGAGCAATCACAAATGATGCAAAACCTGTTTTTTTCAGTTCGTTGAAGTCCGTTCCGATTCCTGCCAGAAACATCAGCATAATTACGCCGATCTCAGCAGTTTTACTGATAAAATCTCCGCTCTGAACCAAGTTCAGACATGACGGTCCGACGATAACGCCTGCAAGCAATGCCCCTACAACCTGCGGCATATTGACTTTTTTTGAAAGAAGTCCCAAAACTTTTGTTGATACCAGCAATATGGTCAGTACCAACAGGTAGGTAAATTCACCGAAAGTATTTTCACCCACTGTTCTCATCCTCCCTGATTTTCAAAATCCAAACTATAAAATATCATATTTCGACAATATCTTCAATAGCATTTTATCATAAAAATGGACGAACATTATGTTTGTTTTTTATAGTTATTTTTTCTATGGAAAATATTGTTGGTATATATTTACCATATTATGTTAATTTTGAGAATTCGGGAGACATTTGACAAAAAGTGCAGAAAGGTTTGCCGGACAAAATTCGTGTTTCTTTGCAAAATTGAAAAAGTGTATGGTATATTTACTTGATATTTTCAATCAATTGTAATATAATAAATGGGAGAAATTTGTACTTGACTTTACCTGTTTCAAGGAAGCGTAAAGAATTGTATAATATAGATTTCCACCAATACAAAAGGAGGATATTGTTGAATGAGTATTGAATCAAATACACAGTCTGTTGAGGATATTCGTGAGAAAATGAATGTTTCAAAGGCTTATGAAAGACTTACTAAACTCTTTGATGACGGTGTTTATACCGAGATTGACGCTTTTGCAAAATCAAAAGACGGTTATGCTGAGGCAGCGGCAGCTCATGGCACGGTGGGCGGTATCGGTGTATATGCCTTTGCCCAGAACAGTGATGTCAACGGCGGTGCGATGTCAAAGGCTCAGGCAGTGAAAATTAAAAAGCTGTATGACCTTGCACTGAAAACAGGAGAACCCGTTGTGGCTCTTTATGACTCTGTCGGCGGCAGACTGGACGAGGGTACTCAGCTGATGGCGGCTTACGGGGATATTTTGAAATATTCTTCCAATCTTTCCGGCGTTGTTCCTCAGATTTCGGTTGTACTCGGAAAATGTTTCGGTACACAGGCTTTGATTGCCGCCGGTGCCGATATTGTGATTATGTCTGAAAAAGCGGAAATGTCGCTTGAAACAAGCGGTGAAAATGCTTCCGCACAGCTCAATGCCCAACACGGTACAGCTCATATCGTAAGCAAAGATGAGGACGAAGCAATCGAAAAGGCAAAAGCTCTGATTGCGGTTCTTCCAAGCAATAATCTTTCCTGTGCCTGTGTGGCATATGATTCGATCAGCGAACAGGGTACTTCGGATATTCATACAACCGCTGTGCAGGCAGCATTGAATGTCTGTGATGAAGACAGTGCGATTGAACTTCAGCAGGAATACGGCAAAGCGGTTTCTGTTGTACTGGCAACTGTAAACGGTACTACTGTCGGTATGGTTGCAACATCTGAAAAAATTCTTGACGGAAAATCCTGTTCAAAGGCAGCACGTTTTATTCGGTTCTGTGATGCGTTCAGTATTCCTGTTGTTACTTTTGTCGATGCACAGAAGTTTTCCTGCATCAAGTCGGCAGCAAAACTGACTTCTGCTTATGCAGAGGCAACAACGGCGAAAGTGACCTTTGTGACAGGCGATGCTTTCGGTTCGGTATATATTGCAGCAGCGGGTACAGGTGCATCGGCAGACCTGACATTTGCGTGGACAACAGCCTCTATTTCGGCACTTTCTCCCGAAGCAGAAGCAGTGATTATGCTCGGCGATGATCTCGGAGGCAAACTGAAAGGCAGCAAAAATCCCCAGGCAGACAGAAAAGCAGTGGTGGAAGAATATCAAAAACAACATCTTACCGCACTTGATGCAGCAGAAAACGGCTATGTGGAGGATATTATCAATCCCGAAGATACAAGAGCAAAATTGATTGCTGCTCTGGATATGCTCGCTAACAAACGTGTTTCCACTCTTCCCAAAAAGCATAATAATCTTTATATTTGATCAATTTTTACATAAAACTGAAAGGAAATCTCAATATGAAAAACTTGAAAATAACCGTAAACGGTGTTGTATATGATGTTCAGGTAGAAGAAGCAGACGGCTCTGTCGCAGCAGCGGCTCCCGCAGCGGCACCAAAAGCGGCACCAAAAGCGGCTCCCAAAGCAGCTGCTCCCAAAAAGTCAGCCGCTCCGGCTGATGCGGAACCCGTTAAGTCACCGATGCCCGGCACCATCATCAATGTACCCGTCAGTGCGGGTCAGGCTGTCAAGACGGGCGATGTACTGGTAGTGCTTGAGGCGATGAAAATGGAAAATGAAATCAAAGCCGCTCACGATGCAACAGTTGCTTCTGTTGAGGTAGCAAAGGGTGAATCTGTTGATACAGGTTCGGTTCTTGTGACACTGAAATAATTGAGACCCGGAATATACCGAAAGGAGAAAACTGTAAAATGGCTAAGAAATCATTGGCTGAATCAACAGCCAAGAAAATACAGATTACCGAAACGATTCTGCGTGACGCTCATCAGTCGCTGATTGCCACAAGAATGCCCTTGAGCGATATGCTGCCGATTCTTGAAAAACTGGATGAAGTAGGTTTTTATTCGCTGGAATGTTGGGGTGGTGCAACGTTTGACTCATGTATACGTTTCCTTGACGAAGATCCGTGGGAAAGACTTCGCACACTCCGCAAACATTGCCCCAATACCAGACTTCAGATGCTTTTCAGAGGTCAGAATATGCTCGGCTATCGTCATTATGCCGATGATGTTCTGGAATATTTTGTACAGCGTTCGGTTGCTAACGGTATTGATGTTATCAGAATCTTTGATGCTCTGAATGATATTAAAAATCTGAATACAGCCATCAAAGCGGCTCAGGCAGCTAAAAAAGAAAACAGCAATGTAGAAGCTCAGGTAGCCATCAGTTATACAACAGGTCCGGTATTTACTACCGAATATTATGTTGACTATGCAAAGAGAATAGAAGAGGCAGGTGCGGATTCGATCTGTATCAAGGATATGGCAGCACTTCTTACTCCGTATTATACGGCTGAACTGGTGGGAGCCATCAAAGATGCCGTTAAAATTCCGGTTCAGCTTCATACCCATTATACATCAGGTCTGGCATCAATGTGTCTGTTAAAGGGCATTGAGGCAGGCTGTGACAGAATTGACACGGCAATGTCACCGCTCGCTAACGGTACTTCGCACGCACCGACCGAATCAATGGTGGCAGCGCTTCAGGGTACGGAATATGATACAGGTCTGGACCTGATCAAGCTGGCAGAAATCAGAGAATACTTTATGACACTTCGTGAGAAGTATATCAAGAGCGGACTTCTTGATCCCAAAATGCTTGCTACCGATGCCAAAGCACTCATTTATCAGGTGCCGGGCGGTATGCTTTCCAACCTGCTCAAACAGCTCAAAGATGCAGGCAAGGAAGATCAGCTCACAGAAGTTCTGGAAGAAGTTCCGAGAGTGCGTAAAGATGCAGGCTATCCGCCGCTTGTTACACCTACTTCACAGATCGTCGGTACACAGGCTGTATTCAATGTGATTCTTGGTGAGCGTTACAAAATGTGTAATGACCAGTTCAAAGATCTTGTAGCAGGCAAATACGGCACAACACCCGTACCGATTGATCCTGAATTCCGTAAAAAGATTATCGGCAGCGACAAACCTGTTACCTGCCGTCCGGCAGATTTGCTGGAACCTGAACTTGAAAAACTTCGTGCGGAGATCCCCGAATGGATCGAGCAGGAAGAAGATGTTCTTACTTATGCACAGTTCCCGAAAGTTGCTCCGGGCTTCTTTAAGAAACGCAGAGATAAAAAAATCGGCATTAATCCTTCCGCAGATCTGAAAAATAAAGTTCATCCCGTTTGATGATAAACATAAAACCTGTCCCATTGCGGACAGGTTTTATATTATGCGTATTTTTTTGCGAACAGATTAGAAAAAATTAACAATATCATACTAACGAGTAAAATGAACAAATACGGAACAATACCGTCAAAAAAGTTCTGCGGGAAAGACAGCGACAGCATACTGATCGGCTGTAAAATATCAATCTGTCCGAACATACCTATGAGTTCGTATAGAATACATATCACAAAAGACAAAGCGATATTTTTGATCAGAAAAGACAGCGATATGCCGACAGAGAAAAAAGCAAAGGACTGAATGGTCAGTATCATCATAGAATGAAAATAGTTGAATCCAAAAAGACAAAGATACAATACCAACATAATGATCATATGTAAAATATAATATACCCAAACGATGATCAATTCTTTCAGAATACTTTTTTGATATACCAAAAGGAGTTCTCTCATTTTGCCTTCTGAAAATTCTCTGAATCCGAACAGGGTCCACCATACCGCAAAAAACGGACAGAACATCTGTATTTGAAAGTAGCTGTTCAAAAAACATTGTTCTTTGGCTGTTCCCGATGTCAGACTGATATATGTCGATAGAGGAAGAATCAGAAACAAAAAGACATAGGGGATAAAATAAAGCAGTCCCATACTTTTCAGATTCAGCTGAATGAGTTTGATGGATCTGATCAATTTTTCAGCAGGCATAAGTATCCGTCCTCAACGCCGGGTTCTGCCGGTTCTCCGAATTTGATTTTTGAATTTGAAAGAACATAAAGAAAGTTTTCGTTGTCTTTGCTGATTCTGTCCTTGATAAAATAATTTCCTTCCAGTTGATCTTCGTATTTCTCGCTGACAATATAGACTTTGTTTTTGGCGGCAGATCGGATTTCTTCCAGACTGCCCTGATAAATATTTTTTCCTTGGTTGATAACGATCAGCTGATTGCAGATTGCTTCAACGTCAGAAACAATATGAGTTGATATAAGAATGGTTTTATCTTTTTTGATTTTCTTTAAAAGATTTTTGAACCGCAGTCTTTCTTCGGGGTCAAGACCTGTGGTCGGCTCGTCAAAGATCAGTATGTTCGGATCTCCCATAATGGCTTGTGCGATTCCTGCACGTCTGATCATACCGCCTGAAAGTCCTTTTGTTTTGACATTCATTACTTCGGTCAGATTCACGAGTTCCAGACATCGTTTAATTTCTTCCTCTTTTGTCTTTGAGGGTATATTTTTAAGAGTCGCAAAGTAATCCATCATTTCATATACGGTCAGTGTTTTAAACATACCAAAATTTTGGGGAAGATAGCCGATAATATTTTCATCGGATTCTATATTGCCGCCATCAGTATCCATAATACCGCAGATGCAACGCATTAAAGTTGTTTTGCCTGAACCGTTCGGTCCCAACAGTCCGTAAATTCCTTGATCAAATTCACAGGAGAAACCGTTGAGAGCGGTTTTCTTTTTGAAGATTTTTTTACAGTTGTGAAGTTTCAGCATACATTTCACCCGACCTTTTATTGTGCATTATCATAAATTTTTTTCTGTTCGATGATACTTTTGGCTGTTTCTTCGGGAGAATCCACAGACGACAGCATAATCCCGTCTTCACTGTATAAAACGTTGTTGCCAAATGCTTGGTTGCAGAACGTTAAGCTCATTTTGAGCCAGTAGTAATCTTTCAGATGAATCCCTGAGTTTTTGTCCAGCTGGTCGATTTTCTTTTGAACATCGTCAAGAAATTCGGGAGTGATTTCCTCTGACAGCAGGATTTCCGAAGAAATATTGCAGATATGGTATTCGTCTGAATCGGTTTCTTCATAAAGACCGCCTGCAAAAACGGGGCAGTTGGTTTTGCCGTAAAAAGTGTGATCCCCGGTTTCTTTCAAATTGGAATAAATTTTTTGAGGGGCATTTACCGTCACGCTATACTCGGTTTTCGGAGCAAAGATGTGGTTATATTCTCCGAATTTAGCTTTGAGGTCATAATATCCTGCCATAGGATAAAACGGGAAATTGCCCGGCAGAGCGGTTCCTTGACTGCTGCTGTAAAATACGGATGAATATCCGCTGTACTTTATTTTGATTTTTGAAATGCTGCTGTCGGGTTTTATATCAATATAATCCCCGCTGCGGCTGTATTTCAGAGGATTGCCGCTTTCATCTGTTACATTGCTGACAGCATATTGATGATAGAGTGTAAATAGATAGGTGCCTTTTTGATGGTCTGAAAGCGACATTGTTACTTCGGCATCAAGCTGTCGGCTGATATTCAGCAGCATTTCGTATTTGGTGATTTTGAAATCCGCAGATTGTTGTTTTACTTCTGTTTTGTTATTTTTGTAGTACACGTAATCACTTAAAAAAATCGAATCAATACCACTGCCGGCTTCGATATGACTTCCGCCCATCAGATAACCGGTCAGATTGACTGCCGCAGCGGCCGCACACAGACACACAGAAATGATTTTTAATTTCTTTTTTGTCAGTCTGAAAGTAAAAATTAATAACATTAAAAGAAATAAAACCCAGAACAGCGACAAATTCCAACGATATAGTTCACACGGAAAACCATAATCATCATACGGAATGGTATTCAGGTTATTGGGAAGAAGATAAGCGAAAAAATATTTTATCTGCCAGAAGTTGATTGATGAGGACAAACTGGGACCTTCAAAGATAAATGCCGAAATTCCGGACATCAAAAATAATACAAGTGCAAATATGGTGTATGCCACAATTCGTTTGATTTTTCTGGCTGTTAATGCACCGAAAATGACAGCGGTAACACCGCCTAAAAAGATATATAAGAAATATACCAGGGTGATATGTACCATATAACTGTCGTTCGTCATACCGGAGGTTGAAAATAATACGCAATTAAAGAACAGTGAAATCACGAATTGGACGAAAGGAAAGACAGCTAACAGCAATAATGACACCATATCCGATTTATTTTTGACATTATGGTAGGATTGGATTGTTTCCTCCGTATCGGAAAATCTTATCTGATAAAAAAACTCATATGACGCATAAAAGTTGATGATAAAGCCGATGATGCAGAGCCATAAAGATTTTTCTGCATAAGCAAATATATCAGAATTCATAAAATAGCTGCTCATTGCGTACAGATTGATTCCGACTGTTGACAAAAGCAATATCAGCAGAGGAATACTGATATGGGGACTTTTCAGCAGCAGTTTCAAATTGTTTTTTAACATTTATCACATTAACTCCTTTTCCAAATAAACTGATTTTGCCGAGATTGTAATGATTTTTTCGGCTATTGAATTATATCATCTGTGATTTATAATGTCAATTAAAAAATATAAAATTGTGAAATAAAACAAGGAATTCTGCTTTTTGAGTATTGAAAATAGTGATTTTGACTTTTTGTCACTATTATTGATAAGAGCTGCCAAAAATAGACTGTTTTTTGTAGTATGATGATGTAATTTACCCTATAATTAAAAATTTTGTCGTCTGTTTCTTGTCAAAACTTTACATTGCAGTTTTGATATTGATATGATATAATCTGCTTGTTGGTTAAACATATTAAACTTATAGAAAGGGTGGACTTTTCAATGATCAAGAAAATAAAACTGACAGATGTTATCATAGCAATTTTAAGTCTTTTGCTCTGTATCGGTGCGGCAACATTCTTTCAAGCCTGCGGACCGAAAGATGACGGTTCGTGGATGAACTGCCATTGGGCAGAAGTAACGGTTGTTTCACTGGGGGCTGTGATGACCGCACAGGGGATTGCCAGATTTTTTGTTGCTCCAAAGATACGTATCGGACTTGATATTTCCCATATTGCCATCAGCGTACTGACCGCAGTCGTTCCGGGAATTCTGATACCGCTTTGTATGATGAATACTATGCATTGCCATATGGTATTCAGACCTGCCGTGATTGTTGTGTCAGTGTTGATTGCAGCAGTTTCTGTGGCCGATATGATTCTTCAGGCACGCAGCGAAAAGAAAGTAACCGAAAAATAAATTGATTTCCGTGTATATCAATTGAAAATACTTGACCGGAAAACAGCAAGTCCTGTGGATTTGCTGTTTTTATATCACGGTACTTGCGGCATAAGCTCAAAAATAAAATAAAAATAGCTTTGCAAAAATTACGGATCTGTGCTATAATAAAAAAGATGATTAAATTTACAATTTTGTTTTGGGGCGAAAAGTATGGAAAAATATCAGACAAAGGGAACTTGTTCCAGAGAAATCCGGTTTGAAACAGACGGAGATGTGATTAAAAGCGTCAGTTTTGTGGGCGGCTGTCCCGGAAATGCTTTAGGGTTGGCGAGTTTGCTGCAAGGTATGAAAATCGATGATGCCATCGAACGGCTTTCCGGGATTCGCTGCGGCTTTAAGAGTACGTCCTGTCCCGATCAGCTTGCTCAGGCATTAAAACAATATAAGTCAAAACAATTGTAATGTATTATAAATGTTGGTGTTTCATAACGGACATACAGAATTTTGAGGCGGTGCAAAAAATGGCATATGAAAAAGGTCTGCATGACGGACACAGGGACAGGCTTCGGGAAAAGTTCCTGAAAAACGGATTTGATGATTTTGAGGATCATCAGATATTGGAAATGTATCTGTTTTACTGTATTCCCAGAAAAGATACCAATGGTATCGCTCACCGTCTGATCAACCGTTTCGGTTCTATCTCTGCTGTTTTTGATGCACCGCTTGCTTCTCTTATGGAATGTGGCATCAGCAAAAATGCCGCTGTTATGATCAAAATGCTGCCATCAGTACTGTCCGTCTATGTCAATGACCGCTTTAACAATGAAAATGAACCTATTACGGAGGAGAATATTGCAGACAGAATTCTGCCGCATTATTTTTCGGTCAGAAACGAGCAGGTATTTCTGCTTTTGATGGATTCTGCCGCTAAAGAATTGTACAGCGGAATTATCAGCAAAGGCTCGATCAATGCTTCGGAAATCTATACAAGAAAAATTATTGAGTTGGCATTGAGATACAATGCCAATGCCGCCGTGATTGCCCATAATCATCCGAGCGGAGTGGCACTGCCGTCAAAAGGCGACCTGAATGTAACCCGTCAGCTGAAAGAAGCCCTCGCTACAATAGGGGTAAAATTGTTGGATCATTTTATCATTACCGAACATGAATTTGTGTCACTTGCGGGAATAGAGCATTTTCAGAACTTGTTTTTGTAAATAACGGTTTTGTACTAACGAAAACGTGATTTTTAAACATACATTTGCAAATTTTGCGAATTTGTTGATTTTGTAGTTGACAATGCAAAATTTATATGGTAGAATAATCGACAGTTAGATACTTTTAATTTAACGGATTTAACGGGCGTGAAAAAGATTTCACCCAATCCGTTTTATTTTTGATGATTACGTTAGAAATATCTAACTTAATGATGATTATACAGGGTATACATAACATTCAATATATACCAAATCATAAGGAGGAGATGAATCTAAAGATGAAAACAATGAACAGACGTCATTCGATGTCATACATTGTGCTTATCTTAACGGCTTTTTTAATGGTTGTAAGTTCGCTGGCAAGTATCGGTGCCTCTGCGGCGTCCACAAGCTACAAAACGTGGAACGATGTTGTTGATGCAATGGACAAAGTGATAGACGATGCCAAGACTTCTTATCAGTCGGGCGATGCCGATGCAGCGTATAAAGGCATTAACAGTGCCTATTATGACTATTACGAAGTAACCGGATTTGAACGTATTACAATGGGTTCGATTTCGGGAAGCCGTAAATCTGAAATGGAGCTTCAGTTCAGTGCCTGCAAAGCAATCGCTAAGAAAAACGGTTCCAAGGACAGTTTTGATACGGAAGCCGACAAGCTCAAATCAATGCTCCGCGAAGATGCCAATAAGTTAGACGGTGTTTCGGGCAATTCCACAAAATCCGACAGTGAAGAAAGCAACAGTGCCGATGAAACGGCATCATCAGCAAGTACAGGTCTTGGAGGAGGAAGCGGTATTGTGGTATTCAGTGCCTGCTTCGGCATTATCCTCAGAGAAGGTCTGGAGGCAATCCTTGTTGTAGGTGCTATTATCGCTTATCTTGTTAAATCAGGACATAAAAATCAGCTCAAGGTCATTTACATAGGCTGTGTACTTGCCGTTATCGCAAGTTTTGTTTGTGCATGGCTCCTTGATCTTCTGAAATTGGCAAACAGTGCGAATCAGGAAGTTATCGAGGGTATCACGGCATTGATCGCAGTGGTGGTTCTGTTCTATGTCAGCAACTGGATGGTTTCAAAGGCAGAATCGGAAGCATGGACAAAATATATCGACGACAAAGTGAGATCTTCCGCAGAAATGGGAAGTGCCTTTACACTCGGCTTTACCGCATTCCTTGCCGTATTCAGAGAGGGTGCGGAGGTAATATTGTTCTATCAGCCCTATGCGACAGACAGCGAGAGTACCGGTATGATGTGGCTCGGTTTTGGTGTGGGCTGTGTCGTTCTCGTAGGTGTATTTCTTGCTATTCGATTCTTTAGTGTCAAACTTCCGCTCAGACCTTTCTTCCTGGGCACCAGTATTCTGATGTTCATTATGTCCATATCGTTCCTCGGTGCAGGTATCAAGGAACTGATTGAGGGCGATGTCATTATGATGACCTCACCCGATTGGTTGAGCAGCATTATCCCGACTAACGATTTGTTTGATGTACTCGGTGTTTATCCGTGTCTTGAAACGATTATACCGCAGCTCATTCTTGTTGCGATTACCTTTATGATTTTCGTAATGCAGAAATGGAAAAGAAACAACAAGAACGAAGCAGGTATACTGGCTGTTTTGTTCGGCGGTGTAGGTATGCATAAATTCTACACGGGCAAATACGGACAGGGTATACTTTATATCATTTTCTGTTGGTCTTTCGTTCCGGCAATTCTTGGTGTGATGGAGGGTATTCATTACCTGACAGAAACACAGGAGCAGTTTGAGGAAGAACTCAAACCCAAAAAGAAAACGAGAAAGCCCAAAGAACCTAAGAACAAAGAGAAAAAGAATACCGAAAAGCCGCAGACGGCAAAGGCTTCTGCCAAATAACACAGGCTTTTATATACCGGCAGATGCCGGAATTCATATAAAAGATACCGATGGATCATCGGTTACCCAAAAAAATATCAGGGAGGAACAAAAAATGTCAAAAAAAGTTTTTGGTGTTTTGATCGTAGCTGCGATGGCTCTCAGTCTTGCAGCTTGTAACACAAGCACAAACGATTCAAGCAGTGATGCAGCAAGCACAGAAACTTCTGCTGCCGCTTCAGCAGAAGTAAAGGATGATGCTAATCCCGCAGCTGCACCCGGCGAAGAAGCAGGTTTCCAGGAATATCCGATTTTTGAGGATCAGGAATGCGGATTTATGAATGTATCTGCTGTTTATTTCCAGCCCGTTCCGATGTCGAACGGCAACGAAAAAATTGATGATTTCAATATTCATCTTGAGGCTGATATTTCTGCTCTCGAAAACAAGCTCGGTTTCGGTGTAGGTGACTGGGTTCCTTATCTCACAGTAGATTATAAGATCACAGGCTCTGACAACAAGGTAGCAGCAGAAGGTACTTTTATGGAAATGAGTGCTTCTGACGGTCCTCACTACGGTGCTAATATTAAGCTCGACAAGGCTGATAAGTACACTGTTGAGTTTACAATTCACAGCCCCGAAGAAAACGGTTATCTCCTTCATACAGATGCCGAAACAGGTCCTGGTGGTTCTTTCGATGATTACTTTAAAGACGGCAACCTTACTGTTAAGTATGAAGGTTGGGAGTACACACCACAGGAATGGTAATCTGAAATCACTTAAAATTTAACAAATACGCTGTGTTGCTTCCGAAAAAGTGCATGGCGTATTTGTGCGTTTTAGGTTTTCAGTCTGTCTGATGAAATTATCAAACAATTTTTAATGACATTTGAGACTCTGATATTATTTCTATAAAAGGAAAAAAGAAAAAGGAGGTAGAAAATCGTGCTGAAATATTTTATTGATACGTGCCAGATATTGCTGTTAGCAGCCGTGATGGTTGGAATGATATTAAGACTGATGCACAACCGTTTTTTGAAACCCGGCAAAATATGCGGCATTGTTGGTGTGTCGCTGGGAATCGTTGGTGCCGGTGTGATGGCATATCTTAAAAATGCGACAAAGCTGATTGATACCAGTATGTGCAATCTTATCAATTTCACGGCGGCAGTGGGTGTGCTGATATTATTTATCATTTTTACTTCCCTGAGCAATAAACTGAAAACGCCCGGACGCATCATTGCATCGGTACTGGGCTGTGCTTTGATTGTATCAGCTTTATTGTATGCACTGCCCGATATTATATCGTATCCGTACATTGTTCTCAGAACGGAAAAATCGGTGTTTTCAACCGAGTTTATCTATAAAATGATAGGTGCGGTACTGGGTATCGTGTTTGCTGCTGTCACTTGTGTGTCGGTCAATAAGGCATCTGACAAACTTACCAAAGGACAGCTGTTATTCTTTGTATACTTTATGCTGTCGTTTAATGCAGTAAGACAGATTTTTGCCTGCATACGTATCTTGAATACCAAAAGAATCATTCCACCCGGAAGTGACTTTCTGGGAATATCCGTATTTGATATTGTCAAGTTCAGTTCGGATTATGATACAGCGTTTCTTTACGGTACGCTTGCCATATTGCTGGCATTGACAATTGTTTTGATTGTAAGAAGTTATAAGCAGAATGAAACATATAACAATCCTGCGGAAAAAAGAAAGATTCTCCGCAAATGGCAGAGTGTCAGACATTGGTCTGCGGCCATCATCTGCTGTTTGATACTAATGGTTCTGAATTTGACGTGGTTTACGGATATTACCAATACGGTGGTAGAACTTTCACCTGTTGAGGAATCAAGAGTTGAAAACGGAAATGTCTATGTAACATTTGAACAGGTGGCGGATGGTCATCTTCACAGATTTGCCTATACCACCAAAAACAATGTTCAGATCAGATTTATTGTCATCAAGAAACCCAACTCGTCCGCATACGGCATAGGACTGGATGCCTGCGACATCTGCGGTGAAACAGGATATTATGAAAAAGACGGTCAGGTGGTTTGCAAACTGTGCGACGTTGTTATGAATATCAACACCATCGGTTTTAAAGGCGGCTGTAACCCGATTGTCATTCCTTATACCATCGAGAACGGCAATATTATTGTTCCCATAGACGGACTGACGGAATATGAATCGGAGTTTAAGTAAGAGGAGGAGTATGGTATGTTCTTCAGAATGATAAGAGGAACGTTGTTCAGACAATGGAAAAAAATGCTGATGATTGCCTTTACAATTGCACTGGGTGCTTCTCTTGCAACAGCGATGCTGAGCGTGATGCTTGATGTTGGTGACAAGGTGAACCAGGAACTGAAAACATACGGTGCCAATATCACCGTAGTGCCGAAGGATTCTTCCATTCTCAACAATCTGTATGATGTTGAGGGCGGCGATTTCGGAAGTTCCTACCTTAAAGAAGAGGAACTCGGAAAAATCAAGACGATTTTCTGGGCATTCAATATTGTGGACTACGCACCGTTTGTCAATACAGAGGCAAAGCTGGATGATGGTACCAAAGTAAATGTTGTCGGAAGCTGGTTTAATCATCATATGGAACTGCCCACAGGCGAAAAATTAGATGCAGGAATTACCAGTATGAGAAGCTGGTGGGAAATCAAAGACGGCAAATGGATCGATGAACAAAAAAGCGACAATCATAACGTTGCAATGGTAGGCACAGCTGTTGCCGAAAAGGCTGGCGTCAAGGCAGGTGATGCACTTCATCTGACCGGTTCGGCAGGCGACAGAACAGTACGGGTTGTTGGTATTTTTGATGCGGGCGGAGATGAAGACGATCAGATTTTTATGCCCCTGAATACAGCACAGGCATTGTCCGATCTGAACGGTCGTGTTGACAGCATAGAAGTCAGTGCCCTGACAACCCCGGATAACGAACTTGCGGTAAAAGCCGCAAAAGAAGGTCCGAGTTCTCTTACCGTAAGTCAGTACGAAACCTGGTACTGTACTGCCTATGTCAGCTCCATATGTTATCAGATTCAGGAAGTCATCACAGATTCGGTTGCTTCCCCCGTTCGTCAGGTTGCCGATTCGGAGGGTGCCATTATGGAAAAGACAGAACTGTTAATGATTCTGATCACCATACTGAGCCTGATCGGTGCGGCACTGGGCATCTGTAACTTGGTTACTGCGAGCGTTATGGAAAGAAGCAGTGAAATAGGATTGATGAAAGCCATCGGTGCCCAGAACGGTTCTATTACCGGATTGGTTCTGACAGAAATATTTATAACTGCCATTATCGGCGGTGTGGCAGGATTTTTTATCGGATTCGGATTTGCACAGATCATCGGTCAGACCGTATTCGGTTCGGCGATCACAATGCGTGCAATGGTGATTCCGATTGTAGCAGTTCTGGTGGTGCTGGTGACTTTGGCAGGAAGTATTCCGGCAATCAGAATGCTTCTCAGACTTCGTCCGGCAGAAGTTCTGCACGGCAGATAATGCGGGAGGAATATCAAGATGAAAAAAAGAAGAATGTATTTTCGTATGATAACCGCCTCGCTGATAAGACGGCGTTCCCGTATGCTGGTGGCACTTTTGTCAATAGCGATCGGTGCTACCATCTTGTCGGGCTTGGTAACGATTTATTATGATGTTCCCAGACAGATGGGGGCTCAGTTCAGAAATTACGGTGCCAATATGATCTTTACGGCAGTGGACGGCAGTTTTACACAGGACGATATTAACAGCGGCTTGTCATACATTAAAAAAGATGATATAGTAGGTGTGGCACCGTACCGATACGAAAATGTACGTATCAGAGAGAAATCCATTCTTGCGGCAGGAACCGATATGGAAGGGGCAAAAGCTGCCAGTCCGTATTGGTCGATAGACGGAGAATGGCCCTCCAAGGACAGCGAAATTCTGATAGGTGCGAATGCTGCTGAACAGTATGAACTCAGAATAGGTGACGACGTAACAGTAAGCTATACACCGGAAAATGCACAGGTATCCGGTGACAATGGCGAAGACATTGTGGAAGACGAAACCATTGATTTCAAAGTGGTGGGAATTCTGGACACAGGCGGAAACGAAGAAGATTATGTATATATGTCAATGTCCGATCTGGAGAAGCTTACGAACAGCGAAACCAAAATTGATGTGGCAGAACTGAGTATATCGGCATCGTCCGACCAACTGAAAAAATATTCTCAGGAAATCAGCAATCAGGTTTCGTCCATCAACGCAAGACTGATCAAGAGAGTGACCGCATCGGAAACAACAGTATTGACAAAGCTTCAGGCACTGGTGCTGCTGGTAACGGTGGTTGTTCTTGCACTGACAATGATTTGTGTTGCAACCACGATGACGGCAGTTGTTACCGAAAGACGTAAGGAAATAGGACTGAGGAAAGCCATTGGTGCATCTGATAAAAGTATTATATGGGAATTTATGGGTGAAAGTATGCTTCTCGGCTGTGTAGGCGGTATTCTTGGTTCCGTGTTGGGATTTGTATTTGCTCAGCAGGTGAGTATACACGTTTTCAGCAGTTCCATTTCATTCAGACCGCTTCTTGTACCGATAACGATTCTTGTGTCGGTGGCTGTAACGGGAATTTCCAGTCTGATGCCCATCAAGAGTGCAACAGATGTCGATCCGGCACTGGTACTCAAAGGCGAATAAAAGGAGGGACAGAAAATGAGTTTATTGGAATTGAAAGATGTATTTAAAATATACGGAGAACTTCACGCACTTGACAGTATTAATATGAAAGTCGAAAAAGGCGAGTGGCTGTCAATTATGGGACCCTCCGGTTCGGGCAAAAGTACACTGATGAATATTATCGGCTGTATGGATAAGCCGACTAAAGGCGAAGTGCTTCTTGACGGCGTGGATATTGCAAAGCAAAGTTCTAAAAACCTGACTGCCATCAGACGTGACAAAATCGGGCTGATTTTTCAGCAGTTTCATCTGGTCAATTATTTGACTGCCGTGGAAAATGTAATGCTTGCACAGTATTATCACAGTATGCCCGATGAAAAAGAGGCAATGGAGGCATTGGAACGTGTGGGACTTGCCGACCGTGCCAAGCACCTTCCGAGTCAGCTTTCGGGCGGTGAACAGCAGAGAGTTTGTGTGGCAAGAGCTTTGATCAACTATCCCGAGATCATTCTGGCAGACGAACCCACCGGTAACCTTGATGAAGCCAATGAAGAAATTGTTGTTGATTTGTTCCACAAACTTCATAACGAAGGTACTACGCTGATCGTGGTTACTCACGATCCCGAAGTGGCGGAGGTTGCCCAGAGGAAAATCGTCCTCAGGAGCGGCAAAATTTCAAAGGAAGTTGTCAATAAGAACTTTACGGGAAAAATTCATTTTGAATAAGGGCGTATCTGATTATTTTCAGACAGGCATCGAAACGGAGTTTGCTATGAAAAAAAATGTCATCATTCTTATATCGCTGCTGACAGTTCTGGCGTTTTCGGCTGTCGGCTGCGGAGAAAAAAATTATAAAGACGGCGTATATACCGCCAAAAGTCAGGAATATACCGTTGACGAAGAAAACGGCGAAGATGAGGGCGGCAACGGATACGGTGAAGTTACCATCACTGTAAAAGACAATAAAGTGACCAACTGTACGTTTTATACGTATGAACTTGACGGAACACTGAAAGATGAAAATTACGGCAAAGAGGGCGGCAATGTGGCGAACAGGGATTTTTACAACAAAGCCCAGAAAGCTGTATCGGCGTGCAGCAAGTATGCCGAACAGCTTGCCGAAAAGGGCAGTCTGGACGGCGTAGATGCCATCAGCGGTGCAACGATCAATTATAATGAGTTTCGTGAAGCGGTGCAGACGGCACTGAAAGAAGCGGAAGAATAAAAAACAGGGGGCAGACTTATGAAAATTCTGAGGCATATGACGGTGATTGCGGTATCGCTTTTGATTCTTCTGGGTCTGCCTTTTTTTACATCTGATTATTTCCGGTCACTGCTCAGCGGAAATACGATAGATGCTGTTTCAAGTGCAACAGTGACACTTGATCAGCCGTCCGGCAATTATGTTGTGCTGATCAATCGTGACAGACGAAGTGACAGCGAAACATTGCATCAATGGACAGATTTCTTTTCGGGAAAAGAAACGGGTATCATTTTTGAAGATATTCGCTGCGGTGTGATACGCTATGATACAAGCGGTCTGGAAATGGCAGCAAGCTATCAATCGCAGCTGCCTGAAAACCAAATGAAAATAGATACCGAAGATGCAATGTTTCTGCTTTCAAAAGCCGGCTGCGGAAGATTTGATATAATTGTGATGTCTGAAGAAGCAGCAGAAAGTTACAGTGCATTCACCCTCTATGAAAATGAAAATACCGAAGTGATCAAGGTCAAAGGGGGAGCAAGATGAGAAAATTCAATGCTGTGATCAGTATACTGATTCTTGGGCTTTTTGTTATTCATGCAATCGCAGGAAGTTTTCAGCTTTCGTCCGTGATTAACGGCGGAAGTACCGTGATGAAGATCCTTTCAAAAACAATGGTGATGCTGGTCGTGATCCATATGGTGATAGGAACTAAGCTGACTTTTGACAGTATTGCGGTACAGAAAAAAACGAGAACGGCTTATTTCAAGGAAAACCGCCTGTTCTGGCTCAGACGCATCAGCGGTTTTGCGGTAATGCTGTTTCTTGTTTTTCACGTTATCATTTTTGTCGGCAATTATGACAGCGGTGTATACAGGCTGAATCTGTTTGGTGAAATGCAGCTTGTATCACAAATTCTCTTTGTTCTGTCGCTGCTTATGCATATCATTGCCAATATCAAACCGTTGATGATGGCACTCGGTGCCGTAAAATACAAGAATTTTATGATCGATATAATGGTCGTACTTTCGGTGATACTGATGTTTGCGGCGGTGGCATTTATATTGTATTATTTGCGTTGGTTATTTTAGCAGCGGAGGAATTTATGGACAGAATCAATATTATAGGTGCGGGGCTTTCCGGACTTTCGGCAGCTTTGACCTTGTCTTACAGTGGTATATCCTGCAATCTGATCTCCCTTCAGCCCTCCGAGAGAGCACAGTCGGTTCTTGCAGAGGGCGGTATCAATGCAGCACTCGATACAATGGGTGAAAACGACTGCATCGAAAATCATTTTAATGACACCATACACGGCGGAGCTGATATGGCAGACCCAAATGCCGTTGACGGTCTTACCCGAAACGCTCCTGCCATTTTGTACTGGCTTGAGCATCTGGGAGTGCCGTTCAACAGGAAAAACGGAAAGATCGTCCTGAGAAACTTTGGTGGTCAAAAGAAAAAACGAACGGCTTATGCAAAGAGCAGTACCGGAAAAATGATGATGACCTCACTGACAGATGAGGCAAGAAAATATGAAGCCAAAGGGCTGATTACACGTTATCCTCATCACGAGTTTATCAGGCTGCTGCTTGACAATTCCGGAAAAAATTGTCTGGGAGTACGTGTTAAAGATACATACAGCGGTGAACTGATCGATTTTTTCGGAACAGTGCTTCTTGCCAGCGGCGGCATCAACGGTGTTTTTCCGCATATGACGACGGGAACGACCCAAAACAGCGGTGATGTGACGGCAACAGTATTTTCTCAGGGAGTGAGAGCAGGCAATCTTGAAATGATACAATATCACCCTACTACATACGGGATTTCGGGAAAAAGATGTCTTCTCACTGAGGCAGCACGTGGAGAAGGCGGCAGATTGTATGTCATACGGAACGGTGAGCCTTGGTATTTTATGGAGGAAAAATATCCGGAATTGAAAAATCTGATGCCGAGAGATGTTGTGTCAAGGGAAATTTATTTTGTCAGACGGAGTGACGACTGCGAAAACACGGTTTATCTTGATATGCGGGAACTGCCCGAAGATACGTGGAAACACAAACTTTCGGATTTGAGAGAAGAAATTATCAAATATCTTTCACTTGACCCAAAAAGAGATCCTATACCGATTGAGCCGGGGATTCACTATTTTATGGGCGGGATTGATACAGACGAAAATCATCGGACCAATATCGGAAATTTATATGCATCAGGAGAATGTACCTGTCAGTATCACGGTGCTAACCGTCTGGGCGGAAATTCAATGCTCGGGGCGATTTACGGAGGAAAAAAAGCAGCAGAATCCATTTTGCAAAGCGGAGAAAAAGAATCGGCTGCCGAACCATCATTTTCCGTATGTGAAAAAGATGATTCAGATGAATATGCCGAAGAAGCCTCCGCAGAACGGATCAGGCAGATCCGTGAGATTCTTTTGGACGGGCTTGGCATTGTCCGCAATGAAAATGAAATGCAAAATGCTCTTGCACGTCTGAAACGCCTTGCAGCAGACAACAAGCTCAACAAACGTGAGCAGAACCGTGTTTGTCTTGCACGTGCCATGCTGATGTCGGCACTGGAACGAAAAGAAAGCAGGGGTGCACATTACAGGGAAGATTATCCCGCAAAAAATGATGATTATCAAAAAACCACCACTGCTTCTTTTGAAAATCAAAACATTGTGATCCGTTTCAGAGAATTGCCGAAAAGGAGATCTTGCAACAATGAAAATAAAACTTGATATTCTTCGCAGAAAAAATCAAAACGAACAGCCCTACCATCAGATCATAGAGTATGAAATACAAGATGAAAATACAACGCTTGCGGCGGCTCTGACCGACATCAATTCCCGTTCCGACATCAAGGATATGGAAGGCAAACCTGTCGGAAAAATCCGTTGGGAGTGCAGCTGTATGCAAAAAAAATGCGGTGCTTGTGCGATGGTGATCAATTCCGTGCCGAGGCTTGCTTGTGATACAAAACTGTCGGAATTTCAAAAAAAAGGCAAAGTCACTGTCGAACCGCTGAGGAAATTTCCGGTCATTGCCGATCTTGCAGTGGACAGGAGTATTCTTTTTGAAAATCTGAAAACGCTGAAAATGTGGTTTGAGGAAGAAACAACGGTAAATGAACAAAGCATTGAAACGTCCTACGAAGCATCAAGATGCCTGCAATGCGGGTGTTGTCTGGAAGTGTGTCCGAATTTTTGTGCGGATACGGTATTTAAGGGAATGGCAGCAATCGTACCGGCATCAAGACTGATCGCCTCACTGCCTGATGTTCAGAAAAAAGAATTTTTCAAGACCTACCGGAAAAATATGTATGAGGGCTGCGGAAAATCCCTTGCCTGCCGCAATATCTGTCCTGCGGGAATCAATATTGAAAAGCTGCTTGTCAATTCCAATGCCGCAGCCGTGTGGAAAATACCTCCGCTGAGAAAGAAACGGAGAACATAAGTATGTCGGTTCATCACGCCGCCAAAAAGGGCAGCAATTGTTTCATTCGCCTGACAGCTGTTTTGTTGTCGCTGGTCATTTGCACGGCAGCGTTGAGTGCAGACAGCAGGCTGCGGGTACAGCCAAAATATCATTATACTGTGCGGAAAGACCTGAGTATCTATTTTCTGAATGCGGACGAGGTCATCGAGCATATACGCAAAACGTTTAAGCGGCACGATTGGAAAATCGATATTCGATACCGTTCCAAAACCAATAATATGAATGATATTGATGTGATGGTCAAGGAATTGATGGATTATGCTCTGTCCGAAACCGACGACCCTACCGAAGGCGATTATCTTTATCATCAATACGGCGGTTATGAGATCACATACAGCTATCAGATGGATAAAAGTACCTATGTCTATGATTTGTCGATCGTGCCGAATTATTATACCACTCCCGAACAGGAAGAAAAGGTGACAAAAAAAGTACAGGATCTGATTCGGTATTTTCGCTTTGATCAGAATACTTCGGATTATGAAAAGTTCAGGAAAATTTATGATTATGTATACAGTAAAGTGGATTATGATTTTATTCACGAAAAGAACGGGAATTATCATTTGAAAACCACTGCCTATGCCGCTCTGATCAACAAACAGGCGGTATGTCAGGGATATTCCGTTCTGATGTATCGACTTTTGCGTGAAGCAGGACTTAACGCAAGGGTGATAACGGGTATGGCACAAAATGATATGGGCAGTGAATATCACGCTTGGAATATCGTGGAGATAGACGGAGCATTTTACAATATAGATATTACATGGGATAAGCAGGCAGAATCATCTGAGTATTATCTGAAATGCAGCCGGAATTTTAAAAATCATATCCGTGACGAAAAGTATGATACAGACGAGTTCAACGCACTTTATCCGATGGCACAGTCGGATTATGTTATCGTCAATGACTGAGTATGGAGGGAAACAATGAAAACAAAAGGAAGTCTTCCGCTGAAAAACATCAAAGGCAAGCCTGTCCGCACAGCTGCATTAATTATGCTGACGGCGTTGCTGTCGCTGACGATTTTCGGAGGAACGCTGATCGTGACAAGTCTGAAAACAGGGCTTTATTCTCTGGAAACACGTCTTGGTGCAGATGTGATGGTAGTACCTTATGAAGCAACGACCAAAGAAGATCTGAGCAATATTGTTCTTCAGGGCAATACAGGATATTTTTATATGAAAAATTCTTCCTATGAAAAAATTGCTTCCCGAGAGGGAATTGGAAAAATATCGGCACAGTTTTTCCTTGCTTCCACCAGTTCGGGCTGCTGTTCTATGCCCGTACAGATTATCGGATATGATCCTCAGACTGACTTTACCATATCACCATGGATCAAAAAGACTTACGATAAAAATCTGAAAGATCTGGATATTGTTGTCGGCAATGATCTGAATGCGTTTGTAGGCGACAAACTTTCCTTTTACGGTGTGGAATGCCGTGTTGCTGCCAAATTGGATAAAACGGGTACAAGCTATGACACGACCGTGTTTACCAATCAAAATACCATCAAAAAACTGATACAGTCATCACTGGATAAAAAACTGAATCTGTTTGCGGATATTGATCCCGATCATGTGGTGTCGTGTGTACTGATTGATGCCGATGATGAACATTCTCCCGAAGAAATTGTTAATGATATTAATCTTCACGTAAAACGGGTCAAAGCGATACAGACAAAAGATATGATTTCGGGAATATCCGACAGTCTTTCGGGCGTTTCTGATATTATCGGCATACTGATTGCGGCGGTATGGATTTTGGGCATTGTGATTTTGCTGCTTGCGTTTACGATGAGTGTGAATGAACGCAAAAAAGAATTTGCCATACTGCGTGTTATCGGTGCCTCGAGAAAAAAACTGTCATTGATCGTAATGCAGGAAGCTCTGATCACAGGTATGGCAGGAGGTATTTCCGGTACGGTTCTGGGATTGCTGATATTGCTGCCGTTCACGTCGCTGACGGAACAGATGCTGGGACTGCCGTATCTTCTTCCTGATGTCGGACAGATTATTTTGTTTGCGGCGATGTCCGTATTGCTCTCACTTGTTGCCGGGGCTGTTTCGGCAGCGGTATCGGCATTCAGAATCAGCCGTATCGATACCGCTCTGATCTTAAGGGGGGATAACTGATGCTGAAAGCGGAAAAAATCACCAAAGAATTCAAAAGAGAAGTGAATGGCTCCAATCGCTTTATTGCGGTCAAAGAAACAAGTTTGCAGTTGGAACCGGGCACGCTGACAGTGATAATGGGACGTTCGGGCAGCGGAAAAAGTACCCTGATGAATATGCTGGGAGGGCTTATATTGCCCACGAGCGGCAGTGTTTTTCTGGGTGATGTCAATCTTTATGAATTGTCCGACAAAAAATTATCCGAATTGAGAAACAAAAAAATCGGCATCATTCCACAGGGACAGACGGCGATTCACAGTCTGAGTGTGAAAGATAATATATGTCTTCCGTGCACCCTGTATCAAGATGATGAGAATACGGAAGAAAATGCAGAAAAGCTGATGGACGTACTGGGGATATCCGAACTGAAAAATGCAATGCCGTCGGAACTTTCCGGCGGAGAACTCAGACGAACAGCGATTGCACGGGCTTTGATCAGAAATCCGGAAATTGTGTTGGCGGACGAGCCCACAGGAGATCTTGATGATGAAAATACGGAACTCGTATTTGAATTTCTGAAACAAACCGCTAAAAGCGGAACCGCTGTTCTGATGATCACTCACGAAAATATCGCTGAAAAATATGCGGATAAAGTATATCGTATGAACGGCGGCATTTTAGAGTCTGTTTAAAATGTTAGCAGTGTATTTTTCTTTGACTTCTTTCCCTCTCATCAGATAGAATCAACACAGCAGGCAGTAATCAACAACTGCCTGCTGTTTTTGTGCACAAAAATAATTAACGTTTTTATGCAGTATCTATACTTGTTTATTTCGGGCAAAACGACTATAATATACTTATACTATCAATTTAACGGAGATTTTTGTATGAGAAAACAATATCAATTGGTTTTGAGTTTTTTAATGGTAAGTCTGGCATCAGGATTGTGTTCAATATCGGCAAGTGCCTTTTCTTTCAATGACGGACCGCAGTTTTCTGTTGGCGGATATTCTGTCAGCCTGTTTCTGCTTCTGTTTATATTGCTCGGCGTGATCGCCGTGATTTCTTTTACAGTAGGGATCTATTCTGCTGTGAAAACGTCCGAAACCAAACCAAGCAAATTTACACCTGAAGACCATCGAGAAGAGATTTCTCAAAAAATCAAAGAACTCGACAGCGGATTTGACAGTGAAGAATTTATTACATTCGGAAAAGCGACCCTTGTCAATGTTCTTGAGGCTGTTACGGAACGTGACAGAGGGATTCTGGAATATATAGAGGGGTATCGGCTTTATACCGCACATAGGGAAAAAATCGAAAATCTTGATTTTAAAAATCAATATGAGGTATTTAAAAATATCGTCTTTTTTGATGAAAGAATTCCCTATTATCAGCTTGATCAGAAAAATGAAGTGGTACATCTGTATCTTTCGGGCAAAATGATGAACTATATCGATAAGACTTTTGTGTCCAAATCTTTGCCTGTCCTTGATAACGAAAAAGATTCCGTAGGAAAAAATGTATATATCAACTTTAAATATATCCTGACATTTACACGCACCGCTCAAAGCAGTTCCGTTCCGTTTTTGCCCGGCAAATGTTCCCGCTGCGGCGAACAGTCGAAGGAACTGACTTGTCCGAGATGTACGAAATGCGGTGCACTGATCGAACATCCTCAAAACGGCTGGAAACTGGTGGAACTGACCCGTCTGACAGGCAGCAAAAAAACCAATGACTGCGGGATAGACCAATAAGTTACGGCAGTACCCACAGCGGTGGTCTGACGCTGAAAATCAGAAGCATAAAAAATAAAATGACAAATGAAATGATCAAAGGAATAAAAAATAAATCACATCTCATTTTACTGTCATAAAGTTTGTACGACAAAAACATTGCAGTCACAAGCAACAGCAAAATCACATAATACCGGATCGTATCAAGCTCAAAGAACCGAAGAATCAGAAATGTGCTGATCACAAAAATATCCAGAAACAAAATCCTGCTGCTGACAAATCTTAACAGCGACGGTCTTAAATACGATAGTTCAATAAAGATCCAGAAAATATTGACAAGAGCAAAGGGTTTTAAACATTCCCAGGCACTGCTGTTGACAGAAGATACAATGATGCTCCAGGCAGTATGTCCGGATACTTCATACGATAAGGCAAGCACCGTACCGAAACAAAAAACAGCAGATGCACTGATGAGCCAAAAATACTTTTTGATTATATCCATCTTCATCACCCCGAATGATTACCGATACATTCATATGAAATCATACGGGGCAAAATTCCTTCGGAGCGTGTCGGAAAATTAAAAGATGAGTATTGCTGCGGCAGCACCGCCGAGTGCCGAAAGGATAGGAATCAAAAAGGTTTTGAAACGGCTTTTCTTGATTTTAAACGATGAAGGTGCGTCCATATCACGAAGAATGGTTTTTGCTTCTTTTTCCAAAATAGAACGCTGAACAGATGCGTATTCGGGTTTGATCAGCAAGATTGCTCTTTCATAATATTCGCTTCCCGTATCACTTACTTCAATAATGCTGTGGTTAATGCCCTTGATCATAGACGTTCCTCCTGCGGCAGTTTGATTGGTGTGATACTATTATTGTCATCGTTGAAGGGTAATAATCATTCTTGGACCGTTTTTTATTTTGAAGATGCAAAATTCGCTTGTATATTTCGTTTTGATATGATATATATGTTAATGCATCTGTTATCCGGTGAAAATGATATTTGAAAAGGAGAATGATTCAATGACAATCACAGGAACAAAAGCATGGCAGTCCTATACTGCACTTTGTAAAATGTTGGAAAAAAATGATATTGATTTTGAAAAAGACGATAAGGATCTTTATGTAAAATGTAATGTAAGCGGTAAAGATGTGGAGTTGAATTTTGTTTTTACCGTTGATGCCTCTAAAATGCTGATCACCCTTTATTCGATCATTCCCGTTCAGGTGGATAAGGATAAAGCGGCGGATATAGCTCTTGCACTTTGTGTGATCAATAATACATTATCGGACGGGGCGTTCAGCCTTGATACGAATAATCTGTTGGTTTACTATAAGATGACATCCAGTTTCTATAATTCAAAAGTGAATTCATCGGTGTATGAATATATGCTTTCCGAAGCGGCAAATACAATGGACGATTACTTTATCAAAATCAAAAAACTGATTATAACGGGTGAACCGTATAAAGAACAGGAAGATCATTCTTCTTCTGTGCTGGCACAGTTTTTGATCAATAAAGGAGAGCGGCTGCCGCTGCCCGTGAGCTGATGATGGGTGCAGAGCAAGCAGTTCCGGCGGAGTTTGAAACAGAGCTTCTATATTCAATTTTTTTATAACATACAGGAGGACAATATTATGGAAGAAAAAAATTAATGGTGAAAATTTGCATTGCGGCTTTGGCATCAGCGGTCTTTTTTGCAGGCGGACTGGCAGGTGCAGGTGGATTTGCCGATGTGGGCATTACTGCCAATGCGGCAGATTCGGCAGTTGTTGCCGAAGGACAGTGCGGTGATGATCTTACGTATACGATTGATTCCGATGGCGTGCTGACGATCAGCGGCAGCGGAAATATGAGCAAATACTCAACAGCAACATCGCCGTTTTACAATCATCAGGAGATTCAGAAAGTAGTGATTCAAAGCGGTGTGACAAGTATCTCGGAGTATGCGTTTTATTCCTGTACGAACCTGACAAGTGTCGAAATTCCGAACACTGTGACCTCCATCGGTAACTATGCTTTTCATAACTGTACATCACTTTCATCAATAGGACTGCCCGACAGTATTACAGAAATTGGTTCGTATGCTTTTTATAATACCAATATTACAAGTATCACGATTCCGGAAAATGTCACTGTATTGAATGCTTATCTTTTCTGGAATTGTAAATCGCTTTTAAATGTTAAACTGCCTGCCGGTCTGACAACGATTAAGGGCAATGCTTTTTACGGCTGTGAAAGTCTTGCTGAGATGACCATACCGGGCAGTGTCAGCAGTATTGGTTCCAATGCTTTTGGTAACTGTAAATCACTAACTAATATCAATCTGCCAAACGGATTGGATTCATTGAGCAGCGGCTTGTTTACGGGTTGTACCTCACTGCCATCTGTGTCTATACCCGATACTGTCACTAAAATCGGCAGCAATGCGTTTAGTCACTGTTCTTCCTTATCAGGAATCACAATTTCCGATCATATTACTTATATCGACCAGTATGCTTTTTCTCACTGTACTGCTCTGACAAACGTTAGCATTCCCGACAGTGTTATAAAAATGGGAGCGGGAATTTTTTCCGGCTGTACCAATCTGGAAACTGTCCGTCTGCCTGCCGGTATGACAGTTCTTCCCAATTATATGTTCAATGAATGCACTAATCTTCAATTCCCGGTACTGCCCGACGGCATAACGGAGATCGGCATTTCTGCCTTTTATCAATGTTCTTCCCTTACCGATGCAGTCCTTCCTTCCGGCGTGACAAAGATTGGCAGTTCGGCGTTCTATCAATGTACCTCTCTGAAAAGCGTCAATATTCCGAACGGTGTCACGACGATCAATTCCAGTACGTTCAGACAGTGTTCTTCGTTGACAAACATTCAGATTCCCGACAGCACAACATCAATCGGTGATTCTGCATTTGCCAATTCGGGACTTACCAGTGCGAAAATACCATCAAGTGTGCAGAAATTGTCCGGTTCTGTATTTAGCGGATGCTCGGATCTTAATAGTGTGGAATTATCCCCTCAGCTGACGGAAATTCCGACCAGCCTGTTTTATAATTGCAAATCATTGAAAAGCATCACACTGCCGGGCAGTATCCAGAAGATTGGATCCAGTGCTTTTAACCGAAGTGCTTTAAAACATATCGAAATCCCTGAGGGTGTAACAGTGATTGATAGCAGTGCGTTCTATCAATGTACCGATCTTGAAACGGCAAAAATGCCGGAAACCCTTGAAAAAATTAATTACAACGGTTTTCAATCCTGTACTTCTCTGAAAAGTATCAATCTTCCCGACAATATAACTGAGTTGGGTGAAGCGGCTTTCCGTGACTGTACTTCTTTGGAAAGTATTTCTATACCCAAAAATGTTACAGCAATCAAGAATTATGTTTTTTACAACTGTAACAGTATGAAAACGATTCAGTTCCATTCCGGACTGACAGAGATCGGTTACAGTGCTTTTTCGCACTGCGGTGTGGAAAATCTGAAAATACCGAACAGTGTCACCAAACTGGGAGGCAATGTATTCAGAGAATGTCCGAATATGAAAACAGTGGTATTTTCTAATCAAGTAGAACAAATACCCGGTTACTCTTTCTACGGCTGTCCGAATCTGGAGAGCATTATCATTCCGAGCGGTGTCAAGGAGATCGGTGCTTATACCTTTGCATACTGCAATAATCTGAAAGATGCTGAAATTCCCGAAAGCGTCACTACCATCGGAAGCGTTATATTCAAAAATGCACCGAAAGATTTTGTGATATACGGCGTGAAAGATTCCGCAGCAGAAACTTATGCAGCAAGCAATCAATACAGCTTTACGGAGTTTTTGGAAAATACCTCTCATCTTTCGTCTGATTGGATTACAACAGGTCAAGAGGTAACCGTCGATGCCGGCGGAGAGAAAGGAATAGCTCCGTATACATATCTTATCAGCTATAAAAAATCAACCGATAAAGACTGGACAACACTCCAGGATTACACAGAAAATACAAGTGTACGTTTCAGACCCGAAACGTCGGGAACCTATACCGTAAAAGTGCGGGTAAGCGACAGTCACGGAAAAATCGCAGGCAAAAATATGACTTTAAAGGTGTATGATCCCTTGAAGAATACTTCCACGATTTCCGCTAAATCCATCACATTAGGCGAAAAAATCACCGTCAATGCTTCCGGAACAGGCGGAACGGGCAAGTATACGTATCTTGTCAGCTATAAAAAAGCAGGAGATACCAAGTGGAACGTTAAACAGAATTACGGTAAAAACGCTGTCATCAATATCAAGCCCGGTGCAGCCGATACTTATACAGTCAAGGTTCGCATTAAGGACAGCAACGGCACCATCACAGGCAAAAACTTTACACTGAATGTTTATCAGCCGTTGGAAAACCGCTCGGAAATATCTTCAGAAAAAATTTATCTCGGAAACAAAATCAGCGTGACGGCAGCTGCCGCAGGCGGAACGGGCAAATATTCCTACGAAATCAGCTATAAAAAGGCGAGCGAAGAAAAATGGGCTGTGAAACAAAAATTCGGAAGCAATCAAACACTGGACATCAAACCCGCCGCAGCTGTTGCCTATGATGTCAAAGTCAGAGTGAAGGACAGTAGCGGAAAAATTACCGAAAAACTGTTTACCGTCAATGTTGCACCGAATCTGCAAAATACTTCTGCTGTATCTTCCGCATCGATTAAACTCGGTGAGAAAGTAACGGTCAATGCATCAGGTACAGGCGGTAAAGGACCGTACACCTATGAGATCAGCTATAAGAAAACAAGCGATTCCAAATGGGCGGTCAAGCAAAGTTTTTCCGACAATCAGACACTGGACATCAAACCGGCTGCCAAAACTTCCTATACCGTTAAGGTAAGAATCAAGGATAGTGAGGGAACCATCGTAGGCAAGAACTTTACAGTAAAAGTCAGCTGATGAATAGTGAAAGAACAGCATAGCAGGTCGCTGCTATGCTGTTCTTTTTGCTGCAATGTCAATGACGGAATTGGAATTTTTATTGACATTTCGGCTAGTATATTTTATAATATTCTTATAGTATTATAAGGAAAAGTTATAAAATTTTAGCTGTTTTATTTCTTTTCTGATAATAATGATTCTGACGGCTGTTCAGGAAATATGAATAGGTAAATGGGGGTAATTGTATATGAAAAAACGAACTAAACTTTTACGCAAAATTTTATCTGTTGCACTGGCGGCTTCCGTTATTGCTTCTGTTACCGCAACTGTTCCGCTCAGTGTATCAGCGTGGGCAGTGATCGAAGATGATTTCGGAAATATTACAGATCACGAAATTTATGTACAAGGCAATTTCGGTAATGATACTATCGATATACCTCTTAGTGATGCTGACAATGATGGTATTTATCTGGGTGTTGTGGAAAATATTTCCGCAGGTGAATATTCTTATCTGGTACATCTTGACTCTTCCTTCGATTATTATTGGGGCGGTCAAGACGAAGACGAAAGGTATCTTAATACCGGTTGGTACAGCGGAGTAAAGGTTGAAAATAATTCTAACGTTCTGAATTCTAACGTTCTGATTATATTTGATACCACTAAGTCCGATGATCCGAACTACTGGAGCGTTAGTGCCGTTCCTCTTGTCAGCGACACACATGATCCCACTTATAATACATCCGCACATACATTTGGTGTCATCGGAAGCTTCAATAGTTGGGCAGATGATGCAGAGATGATGAATCTCGGCGGAGGCATCTACGCTGCTAATATAGGAGATTTTATTGATGATGCGAGTGAATTGAAAGTTCGTGCCGATGGAAAGTGGAGCGACAATTGGGGTGCTTATGAGGCTGATTATGGCAGAACCTATAATTCACAAACAACTATTATGTCACCCGATAACGCCAAAAATGTCATTGTTGTTTTCGATACGAATACAATGGATTATAATGATTGGCCTATTTATATTGTTTATACAAATGCAGAAGACGGTCAGACCTATTACAGATATTTTGGCGAAGATACTGACAGCGGCAATCATATTGTACTTGGCGATCATATTACATGGGAAGTTTCTGATAACGCACTAATCATATCCGGTTACGGAAGTATGAATGATTTTACTCAGTCGCCGTTTATAAGATATGCCGATAAGGTTTATAAAAAGTACGGATGTAAAATAGATGATATTGAGGAAATTATTATCAATCCCGGAGTAAATACGATCGGTGATTATGCCTTTGCCGGTATGAGCGGTGTAAAAACTGTTATTATTCCGGAATACGATATGGCAGCAGCCGGGGAAGTGGATGGTCTTGAAAGTATCGGCTACAATGCATTCCGTTATTGTTCCGGTCTGAAAAATATAGAACTCCCGAACAGCATTGCCTCGATAGGCGAATATGCATTTGCCAACTGTGCAAGCCTTGAAAGCATCAAGCTGCCCGATGGATTGGAAACGATTCCCTATGCGATGCTGAACGGCTGTTCTTCTCTGAAGAGTATCAATATTCCTGAACGTGTGCAGTATCTTGGGGCTTATGCTTTCAATAGATGTACTTCTCTCACATCTGTTACCATTCCTGCGGAAGTGAAATCCCTCATATCCAGAGGTTGTTTCCAAGGTTGTACCTCTCTTGCAGAAGTGAATATTCTCAGTAACAATATTGAAACAATCGATGTCGGTGCTTTCTCGGAGTGCTCCGGTCTTAAGAAGATCAATATTCCGAACGGCGTTCAAATGATCAATGACGGTGCTTTCCAGAAGTGTCACAGCCTTGAAAGCATTACAATTCCCGAAGGAGTTACTACTATTGGCGGCAGTGCTTTCTATGATTGTCCCAAACTGAAAGTGATGGACATTCTTCAGATAGGTGATATATACATAGGAGAGTTGGCACTCGGTATGTACTGGAATGAATCGGCAGAAGATACGATGCCTGTCCCGGATTTCACCATCAGAGGATATAAGGACAGCTATATTGAATCTTATGCAGTTGATAACTACATTAAATTCGTTGACATCAACGCAGAACCCTTGAAAAATACTTCCACCAT
>CACYDP010000035.1 GCA_902773135.1 uncultured Ruminococcus sp. | reverse complement strand
GTATAACGTGCATCTTTTCAAAACCTTTGCACGTTATTTCAAACTTAATAAATCAGCACTTTGCAGTTAAATGCAAGGTGCTTTTTTATTACACGAAAGCAGAGGTGATACAAAAATGCTGAAAGAAATCATTGAGGAGCAGATTCAGCTGTTGAAAAAGCGGCAGTCTGAACTTGGAAGATTTGATACAGATGAGGTGATTCAGCTGTCGGAAGCTATTGTCAATTTGTCAAAAAAATATGACGAGATATTCGGCAACATTGAAACCGCCGAGTTAAAGTCCTGCTTCGAACAGGACGACAGTTTTCGGGGGCATATCATCGACAGATTTTCTTGTCACGAATAGTAAGCATCAGCGGAAAGGCGGTGATGATAATGAAAGTAGAAGTAAGGGCAGACAATACAGCGGAAATCAGCGGTTATGTCAATGTAGTGGAGCGTGAATCACGAGCTATACGCAGAATAGGCGGCAAGCCGTTTCACGAAATTGTCCGTCAGGGAACATTTGCAAAAGCTCTTAAAAAGGGCAGAAATGTCAAGTTAATGCTGAACCACAGAAGAGTGTTATGCGACACATCAAACGGTCTTGAACTGCGGGAAGACAATGTAGGACTTCACGCCAAAGCAGTGATCTCTGATAACGAAGCAGTGGAAGCTGCCCGCTCCGGAAAACTGACAGGGTGGAGCTTCGGATTCTATTGTAATCAGGACCGATGGAGCGAAAACGGGGAAACCCGTACACTCGAAGACATTGAACTTGATGAGGTGTCGATACTGACGCTGCCCCCCGCTTATCTTGCAACGAGCGTTGAGGTCAGGGGCGAAGATACATTGCGCGAACAGCGTTACAGTGATGATATATCGGTCAACAAAGCTGCTGCCGCAGCAGTTAAACCCGATTTTTCCAATATGGAAAGAGAAATTGAAATTTTAAGATTGAGAGGTACAAACGAATGGACGCATTGATCGAAAAAAGAAATAACCTTCTTGAAAAAATGGAGCAGCTGATGAATACCGCCAAAAAAGAGGTGAGAGTTCTCAATGCAGAGGAAACGGCAGAGTATGAGCAGTGCAAGGCAGATCTGAAAGCCCTTGACGCACAAATTCAGCGTGACAAGGAATTCAGGGCGATTGCTCTTGAAGACGAAGAACCGGATAGCGACGGCGAAGAAGATGATAAGGAAATAAGAGCCTTTGATACAATGCTTCGCACCCTTGCAGGCGGCAAGCCCGAAACCAGAGCCAATATCACTTATGGTGATAACGGTGCGATTATCCCGACAAGCATTATGCCGAAAATTATTGATAAAGTTGTCAATATTTCTCCGCTGTTTGCGGCGGCAACAAAATACAGTGTCAAAGGCGATATTACAATCCCTTATGTTGATACCAGTGATGGTGATATTACTGTTGCATTTGCGGAGGAATTTTCCACACTGACGGCAAGTAAAATCAAATTCAGTTCTATCACACTAAAGGGTTATCTTGCGGCAGCTCTGGTGCTGATCTCAAAGCAGATGATCAACAATACCAACTTCAATATTGTAGATTATGTGATTGATTATGTTGCAAAGAAAATCGCCATTTTTACCGAAAATTATCTGATCAACGGCAGTGTTTCCAAAAATGCCAAAAGCGGACTGAAAAACAGTGTAACGCAGATCGTCAACACTGCTTCTGCCACAGCTTTTACTGCTGATGAACTGATCGATGTTCAGGACACAATTCCCGATGCCTATCAAAATGGGGCATTCTGGCTGATGAACCCTAAAACACGTTCGGTGATTCGCAAGCTGCAAGACGGTCAGGGCAACTATCTGTTAGTGCCCGATTTTTCCAATTCTAACGCAAGCGGCTGGTCACTGCTCGGCAAACCTGTTTATGTGACGGATAATCTTCCTGCTTTCAGCGAAGCATCAAGCGGTGAAAACTTCCTTTATTACGGTGATTTTTCGGGACTTGCAGTCAAAACAGGTGAGAGTGCAGAAATTGAGGTCCTTAATGAACTCTATTCAACACAGCACGCTGTCGGTCTGAATGTGTGGTTTGAGTTTGACTGCACGGTAGAAGACAATCAGAAAATTGCAGCATTTGCCAAGAAGAAAACCGGTACATCGTGATGAAGCTGTCAGAACTAACCGCCGGTATCGTTCAGGAATGGCTCGGAATCAGTGACGGTGAGGAAACTGCCCTCACCGCCGTATTGTCTGCGGCGATCGATACAGCAAAAGGATTTACAGGCTTAAGCGTGGAGGAAATGGACGAACACGAAGATATCAGCATTGCGGTTTTAGGTCTGTGCAGTGACTTCTATAATGAGAATCGTCCGCAGAAAGCCGAAAGCGGAATGAACAAAATGAGTGAAAGTATTCTGGCAATGCACTCAAAGAATTATCTGTGAAGGAGCGTGAGCGGCTTTGAGGGTTGCTTTTACGAAAAATATCACCCTTGTCAGAATATCTCGGGAATATGGGCACGGCGGCACAGAGGCAGTAACATCGGCAACTGTGCGGGGCAGTGTCAGTATGCCGTCTTTGAGCCTTCGGACTAATCTTGAAAGTGTCGGCAGAAGTATTGACTTTACCGCTCAGGTGTGGAGGCGTGATTTTGAAAAAGCCGCTTATACCCACGCAGATTACAATGGTGTACGTTACCGGATAGACAATGTCAGTACAGGTAT
>CACYDP010000034.1 GCA_902773135.1 uncultured Ruminococcus sp. | reverse complement strand
ATTGCAAAGTTCCTTTATCCGCTTGGCAACAGCCTCTTTTGTATTCATTTACAGCCCTCCCACGATTATCGTTACCATAATTGTATAAAAATATGGGATATATCGTGTGGGATGTATCGCAAATATCAAAAATAAAATGGTATAATTACGATATATCCCATATAATGAAGAGAGGTTTGTAAAATATGGACAACAAAGAAAAGACTTGCTGCTTTTTCGGACATCGTGAAGTCGCACACAATATCAGACCGAAGCTGACAGCAATAATCGAAAGGCTTATCACAGAGGACTGTGTTACTGACTTCTATGCCGGTCATCAGGGACAGTTTGACAGTATGGTTTATTCCGTTCTGAAAGAGCTGAAAGCCAAGTATCCGCAGATCAGATATACCGTTGTCCTTGCTTATATGCCGAATGAACACATCAAAGAAGTCTATGGAGAAGATACTCTTTTTCCTGATGGTTGGGAGAATGTTCCAAAACGATTTGTAATCAGCAAGAGAAACGATTGGATGATACAGCAGTCCGGTTTTGTGGTCTGCTATGTGCATAAGATCACGGGTGGTGCGGTGAAGTTCAGGGAGAAGGCGGAAAAGAAGGGTTTACGGATAATAGATGTGCTGAATTGAAGCATAGTACGATTTATTGTACAAGTTAGACATAAATAAAAATGTATAGCTTGTAATTTTATGTAGAATGTGATAGAATATGTATATCATTTTACTACGGAGAATTGTTATGTTAAATGACGGACTTTACGAACAGGTAATAAATAAATCCCTTGATAATGAGCTTGCCGAAACAGACAAGCTCATTCAGTCTGCTGCAATTGATCCGGCAGAGGCAGCAAAAGTACTTGCACAGTATATTTCTGAGGTTGTGGAAAAGGGACTGCAAAATGTCAGGGATAATGGGGGAGATGTTTCCTCTCAGGTAGAGCTTGTGAACAAGATTATTTCTTCCGTTGTTTCAGAAACTCAGGAGGACGGATTTGACTCGATGTCTGTGGCAGAGCGAGCTGAAATGCTGCTTGCGTTAATGGAAAGGAAAAACAGTATCCACGCCCTGAACGAAAAGGCAGAGATTATCCGCCCGGAAACATCTATTGCACAAAGCTCACTTTTTACCGGAGCAATACACGAACCACAGATGTTTACGGAGTTGAAAAAAGAGATAATTTCATGTGATCGGATTGATATGCTTGTGTCATTTATCAAGTGGAGCGGTCTGCGGCTTATTATCGACGAGCTCAGGAAGTTTACCATGAATGGCGGGGAGTTGCGTATCATTACGACTTCTTATATGGGTGCTACGGATATCAAGGCGATAGAAGAACTGCGGCGGCTTGCGAATACAAAAATAAAAGTAAGCTATGATACAAGACGCACTCGGCTTCATGCAAAGACTTATGTTTTCTATCGCAGTACAGGATTTACCACTGCTTATGTAGGTTCGTCAAATCTTTCCAATGTAGCTATTTCAAGCGGTCTGGAATGGAATGTCAAGGTTACTAAAAAGGACTTGCCCGAAACAATAGACAAGATAGCGGCGACCTTTGAAAGCTACTGGAACTCCAGTGAGTTTGAATATTACAACGAAGGACAGCGTGAACGTCTTGCCCATGCGCTGAAAGCCGAAAAATACTTCGACAGCAATAACGCGGAAATGTATACGCTGGATATTTCGCCTTACTCCTATCAGCAGGAGATACTTGATAAACTTGACGCGGAACGTACTGTGCGCGGCAATATGCGCAATCTTGTTGTTGCGGCAACCGGTACTGGTAAAACCGTCATATCGGCACTTGACTATAAAAGCTTTAGAAAACGACATCCGAATAAGCCATGCAGACTGCTTTTTGTTGCTCACCGTGAGGAAATACTCCGTCAGAGCCTTTATACTTTCCGGGCAGTGCTCAAGGATGCTAATTTCGGCGAACTATTTGTTGGCAATTATAAGCCGGAAAATATGGACTATCTTTTTGTTTCAATACAGACCTTTAATTCTCAGGCATTTACAGAAAAGACTACATCGGATTATTACGATTACATTGTCGTCGATGAATTCCATCATGCAGCAGCACCCACATATCAGAAGCTGCTTTCCTATTATCAGTCGGCGATACTTTTAGGACTTACTGCAACGCCGGAACGTATGGACGGAAAGAGCATTCTGACTTATTTCAATAACCGTATTGCTGCCGAGATTCGTCTGCCGGAAGCAATCGACAGAAAGCTGCTTTGTCCATTTCAGTATTTCGGTGTTACCGATACGATTGACCTGAACGATCTGAAATGGAGTGCCGGCGGCTATGATAAAACGGAGCTGTCGAATATCTATACACTGAGTGGGTTTGAGGCAAACCGCAGAGCCGATTTGGTCATTTCCTCGTTGCTCAAATACGTTACGGATATTGATGAAGTCAAGGGACTTGGTTTCTGCGTTTCTGTGGCACACGCTGAGTTTATGTCTGATTATTTCAATCATCAGGGTATTCCGTCTATGTTCCTGACAGGAAACTCTCCTGATGATGAACGTAAACAGGCAAGCAGGGACATTGTTTCGGGAAAAGTACGTTTTATTTTCGTTGTTGATATCTATAACGAGGGTGTTGGTATCCCGGAGATAAATACGGTTCTTTTTCTTCGCCCTACGGAGTCGCTGACGGTATTTCTGCAACAGCTTGGCCGTGGCTTGAGACTTTGTGAAAATAAAGATTGTCTCACAGTGCTTGACTTTATCGGTCAGGCTAACCGAAAATACAACTTTGAAGATAAATTTGCAGCCCTGCTTTCCAATACAACACGAAGTGTCACAAGGGAGATAAAGGACGGTTTTATTTCTCTGCCGAAGGGCTGTTACATTCAGCTTGAAAAGAAGGCGGCAAAGTAT
>CACYDP010000033.1 GCA_902773135.1 uncultured Ruminococcus sp. | reverse complement strand
TGCGAGTGTGCTGGAATTGGCAGACAGGCACGTTTGAGGGGCGTGTGTTTCACGACGTACGGGTTCAAGTCCCGTCACTCGCACCAACGTTATAACTCTAAAAAATCAGCTTGATAAGCGGTTTTTTAGAGTTTTTTTGTGCTTTCTTTTTTTACATTCGTCTAAAACACCCTTGACAAACAAAGATTTCTTTGTTATTGTAAGTATGTTAAGTGTAACAAAACATACTTTTTTAAAAAAGAAGGGTGATTTTATGACTAAGCCTGAAGGCAAGTACGCATGGACGGTTACCGTCGGAACAAAAGGGCAGATTGTTCTGCCGAAGGAAGCGAGAGAGGTTTTCGACATCAAACCCGGTGATACCTTGATTATCTTAGGCGACAAGAATCAAGGAATGGCGATACCTCCCAAAAATCAATTTTCCGATTTCTTTGGAAAAATTTTCGGCAAATGATGAAGGAGTGAAATGATATGCCAAGTGTATTCGGTATTCCGCTTATCGGTTTTATTCAAATGGTTCTTGGAGCTGTTGTTTTGATTTTTCTCGGAATCAAATTTCTTACTCGCCCGAAGAAGAATAAAAAGGGAGAACTGATTATCAATGATGTCCACATTATCATCGGCGACGGTACGGAAAGTAATCATCAGAGTATTTATATCAAAAACGGTGTGATTGCGGAGGTTTCCGCTCAGCCAATTCAAAAGAAAAATGTGCAGGTGATTGATGGCACGGGCAAAACACTGATGCCCGGTCTGATTGACAGCCACATTCATATTCAGGGCGGTTTTTCTTGTCACAATGAAGATGAAAGCGACATCTTTCTCAACGAAAAAATGCCGCAGATTTTTAACGAAAATGTGCTGCCATACGGCATAACCACCATCAAGGATCTGGACGCACCAAAGCATTTTATTTACAAACTCCGTGATAAAATCAGGTCAGGAGAAATGGAGGGACCCGAGTTGTTGATTGTCGGTCCGAACTTTACGGCTCCCGACGGTCATCCTGCCAATACTCTCGGCTCTAACAGCAAATGGGCAAGGTCTGAGATGGCGATTGAGATTGATACTCCGGAGCAGGTTTCCGCTGGTATTAAGGAATTGAAAGAAGCGGGCGTAGATTTCCTGAAATTTACCTATCAGGGCGGTGACTACTGGTATTTTGATCATAAGCTGACAATTCGGAAGATAGATAAAGAATTGATGAAGCAGATTATCCGGGAGGGTAAGGAAAACGGATTGAACTCTACCGCACACGTATTCTATTATGATGACGTAAAGGAACTGCTCGAAGCAGGCATATACGGCATAGAGCATGGCATTCTTGACAGAGATATTGAACCCGATGATCCGATTGTTGCACTTTGGAAGAAATCGGGTGCACGATTTGTTCCCACTGTCAATGCCATGACATACGAGAAAGATACGACAAGGATGGCACACAGCGTCCATAATCTCAAGGTGCTGTATGATGCAGGTATTCCGATTGCAATGGGTACGGACAATATGTTTGAGCAGATGACGGGCGAGGTTGAACACAAGGAGCTTGCCTACTATGTTGAAGCGGGACTGACGCCGATGCAAGCAATTGTACTTGCAACTAAAAACGGTGCGGAGCATTTGGGTATCGCCGGCAGAAAAGGACAAGTAAAGGTTGGTATGGAAGCAGATTTGATTCTGCTTGACAAGAACCCGGTCGAGAATATCTCTAACATTCAGTTTATCGACAGAGTGTTCTTAAAAGGCAAGGCAGTTTATTCTCAGAAACCGATTCAGTCCTTTGATATACCCGACTACACATATCCCCGGGACTTAATATCCGCCGAATATGCCAGCACAGACGGCAAGCAGTGCCGTACTATCAATTATGACCGCTACGAAAGTGAACGGATTATTACCCAAATTACTTTTAAAGACGGCGAAAAATGGGCAGAAGAAGAATTTACAGTTGACCGCAGCCTCTCCGCAACAAAATGGGTATATAAACGCCCGTCAGACAATACCGAAATCAATGCCGTTAAGGAAAACGGCGTTATAAAGATGACAGGCAGCTTCAAGGGCAAGCCGCAGGATAAGAGCTTCCAGATTGGTGAGGGCTTATGGTATCAGATGATGGATATGTGTTTTCCTGCATTCGTCAACGCCAAGTTAGATGAAATTCTGTTCTATTCGATAGGCACAGGCGATAATCGCGGTGCAATGTCGCTCGGCGAGTTCGCAGCCAAGAAAATCGGCACCGAGGACGTTACTGTTGATGACAAAACCTATTCCTGCGTTAAAATCAGTCTGGTACTCACCATATTCTCGTGGGCATGGACAGGACTTTTTTGGGTTGATACCGCAACCGGGCAACTCGTTCAAAGCGGTGTTAAAAAAGGAAATAAAGAGAAAGTAGAATGGCAGTTAAAAAAATTGCACTATAAAAAGTAATGTTGGCTCTTATTACATTTTAATACAGTCAGCGGAAAAATACGCCAAAAAAGACGTACGGTGTTAAGATGTTAAACAGGCTCCTATACGAAAGAAGTGATTTGCTATGAAAACAGAAAAATTGATCAATACCGCTCTTTCCAGAGAAGCTCCGGATTTGGTGGTGAAAAATGCAAGAATCATTAATGTTTTTTCAGGAGAGATCATAAGCGGTGATATTGCCGTAACCGACGGTATCATCGTCGGAGTGGGAAATTACAGCGGAAAACGTGAAATTGATGCCGGAAACCGGTATGTAGCTCCGGGTTTTATTAATGCACATCTTCACGTGGAATCTTCTATGGTGACTCCGGAAGTTTACGCCGAAGAAGAATTGCGGCAGGGAACAACTACGATTATAACGGATCCTCACGAAATAGCCAATGTGGGAGGAGTCGATGCATTAAAAGATATGATGCGGGCGGCAAAACAAAGCTGTCTGAATTATTACGTGATGCTGCCGTCCTGTGTGCCATGTACTCCGTTTGAACATTCCGGAGCGGTTCTCAATGCCGAAGAATTATTGGTATTTCAAAATGAAGAATGTGTTCTCGGTCTTGCGGAGATGATGAACAGTGCAGGTGTGCTGAACCTTGATGAAACCGTGATGAAAAAGATAGCGGCATTTTCTGATCAAATGATTGACGGTCATGCACCGATGCTGTACGGAAAAAATCTGAATGCTTATGCGAGTGCAGGTATTGCCACAGATCACGAAAGCGTGTCGTTTGAAGAAGCATTGAATAAAATCCGGTGCGGCATAGCTGTACTGATACGGGAAGGCTCCGCGAGCAAGAATCTGGAAAGTATTGTGAAAGGTATTGTGGAAAATGCAGTTGATACCTCCCGCTTTGCCTTTTGTACCGATGATAAACATCTTGCGGACATAAGGAAAGAGGGTACTATCAGACATCATATCAAAAAGTCCGTACAACTCGGTTTAGATCCCGTACAAGCCATTCAGATGGCAACGATTAATGCGGCTGTAATTTACGGGCTGAAGCATATCGGTGCTGTTGCCTGCGGATATAGAGCAGATATGGTGATATTTGATGACTTTGAACATATGAACATCAAAGCAGTGCTGAAAGACGGCATACCGATAGAGGAACTTCCCAAAACCAAAAGAGTATCATACAGTCCTGCATTGCTGAATTCCGTCAATCCCGGTGCCTTGAGCAGTACGGCATTTGAGATAGAAAAACGGGATCAATATTCGGTGATACAGGTGGTAGAAAATCAAATTATCACACAAAAATGTGTTGTTTCACATCAGGAACTGTTGCAGGGACTTGCCGACGGCACTATCAGAAAAATTGCTGTGATAGAGCGGCATAAAGCAACGGGACATTATGCAGCGGCATATATGAAAGGATATGGTCTGGAACATGGTGCGATTGCCGCCACAGTAGCACACGACAGTCATAATATCATTGTTGTGGGTGACAACGATTCCGATATGTATTGTGCTGTCAGCGAACTCCGGAAAATTAACGGGGGTTATACGGTGATCAGGGACGGTAAAGCAGTGGCATCACTTCCGTTGGAACTGGGAGGATTGATGAGCCTTTGCGATGCAGATGAATTCATTCCGAAACTTGACGAAATCATAGAAATAGCGTATGATATGGGAGTGAACAGAAATATCGATCCGTTTATTACGCTGTCATTTATGGCTTTGCCCGTTCTGCCCGAACTGCGTATTACGGACTGCGGATTGTTTGATGTTGACAGTTTCAAATTTACGGAGTAATATAGCGGAGGTAATAATGAATACGGCAAAAAGTATCTTGGGTATTTTATTGGCGGCAATCACACTTGCGTCTTTTTCGGCGTGCGGCAGCAGTGCCAAAGAAAAAGAAACTTCCCCGGCAGACAAAACCGAAAGCAGCACAGTGACTGCGGAAAGCTCAGAAACTCTTTCCGGTAAAGAAAGCACGGTTCCGGAATCATCGGAAATATCGGAAATCATTATGATGGAATCCAATACCGATGAAAAAAGCGAAATCGAATTCAGCAACGACAGTAATATCAAAGTTATCAAAAATTATAAAACGCTTGATGAATACATCACATCCGATACAGCTAAAAAAACCATTGAAGAGATCATTCAGTCCGACAATGAAAGCGAAATACCCGTGTCCAGCGAAATAAAAGCAGAGGATCATACAAAGTTCGTATTTGAACGGACACTGAATGAAGAACTGGAGTATCCTGATGCCTTCCTGAAAACATTAACGACAACAATGGATAAACGAAAGGACGTTTATATCAAATTGGTCAAAGAACTGCGTTCAAGCATTGAAGATCAGAAAATCACGGTTGTGGTCAGATATTTTGATGATGAACAAAATAAGATATTTGAACGTGAATTTGACGAAAAGGGTGTTGTTGAAGCGTCGGAACAAAGTGACAATTAAAATTGAAGTGCAAACTTGACATTTGGAATACATTATGTATATAATAATACCAATATTAATACAGAGGAGTATTGAGATATGAAAAAAACAGTAAAAATTTTTGCTGCATTAGTTCTTTCAGCTGTAATGACAGCTTCTTTTTCTGCGTGCAGCAATGAACAGATCTCTTTAGATACTGGTAATTCTTCTCAGACTAGTGTCGCATCACAGGAAGAATCCAGTGCCGCTGCATCATCTGCCGCTGAATCATCTGCCGCTGAATCGAGTGCGGAAGAATCAAGCAAGAACGAATCCGGTGCCGAGTCAAGCACGCAAGAATCTTCCAAAGAGGAATCAACGGAGGAGAGCTCAGGCGGCGGTCTGTCGGTTCTCTCAATGCCTGAGGGTTCGGTTTCTACTTCCGATATAGAAGACTATATTAACAGCTCGGCAGGTCAGGAACTGATCAAGGAATTCGAGAAAAATTATTCTACCGATGAATATGATGTCAAAATGTCTTATCAGGACGGCAGTCTGATTTTCGAGATGAAGTTCAAAGAACAGCAGAATCTGACCGATTCTCAGAAAGAAACTTTTGAAAAAATGATAGAAAGTCAGTTTGCAGACCAGACGCTGAGTACGTTCAGCGATATGGGACTGTCGCTTGTGATCAGAATTGTGAATCCCGATGATTCCGTCATTTATGAAAAGGATATTACATCACTGGAAAGATCCAGTGCGTCTTCTGATAGCTCGTCCGCATCATCTTCTTCGGCAGTTTATGCATCACTCGAAGAACTGTTTGATGATCCTTCCTTTAACAGCCAGCTTTCTGCAATGGAATCACAGGGTTCCAACGAAAGCGGTACCATGAAAGTGTTTGTGGAAGATAAGTCAAAACTGGTTTACGAGTTTACCTTCAAAGAGGCAATAGACGATAGTGCCGCATCTGCTCTTGATAGTGCGATTGATGCTTACGGCTCACAGATGACAACGGTGCTGAATACCATCAAGCCCTATATTGAAGATAAAAGTATTTCCATTCTTGTAAGATATTGCAACAATGACGGTTCTGTTCTTCTGGAAAAAGAATTCAAATAATACCCCCGTCAGAAAATATTTTTTGTAAATTGATAAATTATCCTTGCTTTTTTTGACTGTATATGTTATAATTCGTTTGTTATCTATGAGAAACGAAAGAGGTGAACTCACAATGAGAGAGAACATTCATCCGAATTATCAGCAGACAACTATCACTTGTGCCTGCGGTAATGTTATCGAAACAGCTTCAACGAAAAAGGATATTCATGTTGAAATTTGCTCAAAATGTCACCCGTTCTTTACAGGCAGACAGAAACTTGTTGATACAGGCGGACGCGTTGATAAATTCAAGAAGCGTTACGGTATCGGCAAATAATAAGCGATTAACCGACTTGGTTGAGGCGATACACATTCCGGTGTATCGCCGTTTTTCTATCTGATGATTTACCGGAGGTGATCGTTGCTTTGATGTACAAAACGGTTGAAAAAGAAAATTGCGGCGAATTGATAGAACAGCGTTCCCGATTTATCGGTTATGTCAAACCCGTTACAACCGAACAGCAGGCAATTGATTTTATCAATGAAAAAAAACAAAAGCATTGGGACGCATCGCATAATGTGTATGCCTATGTGCTTCGCAATGAAGGAATCAAAAGATTTTCTGATGACGGCGAACCCCACGGAACAGCAGGTATGCCGACTCTTGACGTACTGCAAAAATCCGGTGTGACAGATGTTGTTGTGGTTGTCACACGATATTTCGGAGGTATTCTGCTCGGTGCGGGCGGTCTTGTCCGGGCATATACCAAAAGTGCCGGCATCGCTCTGGAATCGGGGAACATCATTACAATGGAGAATTGTTCTGTTGCCGAACTGACCTGTGATTATCATCAATACGGAAAAATTTCCGGTCTGATTGCGTCAAATGGCGGGGTAACAGATACAACCGATTTTACCGACAAGGTAACGATACAGTTCCATATTTCCGAAAGCGGCTTTGCCTTCTTCCAAAAACAGCTTGCTGATGTCAGCTGTGGCAGTATCGAGGCGGAAATCACGGGAGAAAAATATTTTAAAAAAATTTAAAGGTATTGCAGGATTTTTTGCGTATAATCATATAGAACCTTTTTTCGGATTTTGAGATACGGGGTGATAGAATGTTGATACGTGAACAGAGTGAAAAGAATGAAAAACTGATTTTATCTCCTTTTGCCTGCCTTTCGTCACAATCAAAGGGCCGTCTGAAAGAGGAAGAAAAATGTTCTGTCCGAACAGAGTTTCAGCGTGACAGGGACAGAATTATACACAGTAAATCATTTCGCAGGCTCAAACATAAAACACAGGTTTTTCTTTCGCCTGAAGGCGACCATTACCGTACCCGACTGACACATACACTGGAAGTGTCGCAAATAGCCAGAACCATTGCCAAGGCACTGGGTCTGAATGAAGACCTGACCGAAGCAATCGCACTCGGTCACGATTTGGGACATACACCTTTTGGTCATGCCGGAGAAAGAGCCTTGAACGATATTTATCCCGGTGGATTCCATCATTATGAGCAGAGTCTGAGAGTGGTGGATATTCTTGAAAAAGACGGCAAAGGTCTGAATCTTACCTATGAAACACGTAACGGTATTCTGTGTCATACAAGAGGAAAAGAAGCGGATACCGCAGAGGGAAGACTGATTCGTATTGCGGATAGAATTGCTTATATTAATCACGATATAGACGATGCCGTCCGTGCAGAAGTGATCTCCGATAATGACATACCCAAAGACATCAAAGAAATACTGGGTGATACCAAGAGCAAACGTATCAACACACTGGTGATTTCTGTGATAGAAAATACGGAAAACGGTAATATCAAGATGGCAGCCGATGTACAAGAGGCATTTGACCGTTTACATAAATTTATGTTTGAAAGCGTTTATAAAAACGATTATGCCAAACACGAAGAAAAGAAAGTACCCGAGTTTATCGAACTGATGTACCGGTATTTTGTCAAGCATCCGGAACGCCTGCCGGAAGAAAACAGATATATTGCCGAGATAGAGTCACCCGAACGTGCCGTGTGTGATTATCTGGCGGGAATGACGGATAATTATGCCGTTGAAACGTTCAATTCCGTTTTTGTTCCTCACGGCTGGTGTATGACGGCACGTGACGGTCTGCTCCGATAAAACAGCAGCTGCAAATCAAATTTTTGGTCGATCGGGGTGAGATATTTGCCGATACCTGAAGAATTTATACAGGAATTGAAAAGCAGAAATGATATTGTTGATGTTGTTGCTGCTTATGTCAATCTGAAAAGGTCCGGAAGAAATATGGTCGGGCTGTGTCCGTTTCATAATGAAAAAACACCGTCCTTTAATGTATCAAGGGAAAATGAGTTTTTCTATTGCTTTGGCTGCGGTGCCGGCGGAGATGTCATTACATTTATCAAAAAAGCAGAAAATCTTGATTATATTGATGCCGTCAAATTTCTTGCACAAAGAGCGGGAATGTCAATGCCGGAGGACAGCAGGGACAGTGGTCTTGCCCATCTGAAAAACAGAATCTATGAAGCCAATCGGGAAGCAGCACGTTTTTATCATAAACAGCTGTATACACCCGAGGGAAAGCAGGCACTTGATTATCTGAGAAAAAGAAATCTCAGTGAAAAAACCATTATTCATTTTGGTCTGGGGTATTCTCCGCCTTCAAGATTTGAATTGGTCAATCATCTGAAAAGCAAGGGATTTACCAATCAGGAAATCATACAGGCTAATCTTGCCAATCTGTCAAAAAAAGGGTATCCTTTTGACAGGTTTTCGGACAGAGTGATGTTTCCGATCATTGACCTCAGAGGGAACGTCATTGCATTCGGGGGACGGATTATGTCCGATATAAAACCGAAGTATCTCAACACGTCCGATACACCTGTATTTAATAAAAGCCGGAACCTTTTTGCACTTCAGTTCGCAAAGAACAAGGCAAAAGGGCAGCTGATTCTTGTAGAAGGATATATGGATGTGATTGCACTCCATCAGGCAGGATTTGAGAATACCGTTGCCACACTCGGCACGTCGCTCACACAGGAACAGGCACTGATCATCAAACGTTACTGTGACGAAGTGGTGATCTGCTATGATGCGGACGAAGCCGGTCAAAAGGCAACTTCGAGGGCAATTGCTATCTTAAGGGGAGTAGACTTACACATCAGGGTTCTGAGAGTTCCTGATGGAAAGGACCCCGATGAATATATTAAAAATCACGGTGAACAGGGAGCAGCACGATTCCGTATGCTTCTTGACAAAAGCAGCAATGATATACAGTTCAGACTGGATTCGCTGAAAAAACAATATCATCTTGAATTGTCCGATCAGCGTGTCGAATATCTGACGGAGGCTGTCAAAGTTCTTGCACAGCTTGACAGCAGCATAGAACAGGATGTGTATCTGTCGGAACTGTCCAATGAACTCAATGTTGAAAAGCAGGCAGTCAAAATGCAGATGCAGAAGTATCAGAAACGCCAATTCCGTGATGCGAGAAAAAAAGAACAGCGTGACATATACGACGCTATGACAGCAAAAAATGACAAAATCAACAGTGAAAAGTTTTATAATTTAAGAGCGGCAAATGCCGAAGAGGGACTGATTTCACTGATTATGAAAAATCCCGATACAGCAAAACAGATTTTCCGACAATTAAGTCCCGGTCAATTTATGACATCATTTAACCGAAAGGTTTATGAAATATTAAAAAAACATTCCGAAAGCGGAGGAGAGTGTACAATGACCTGTATTTCGGGCGAATTTTCTAATGAGGAAACCGGCAGTATTGCAAGAATACTGGCTTCCCGTCCCCGTGAAAACGATCCCGGACGTGCAGCAGAGGAATATATCCGGATACTGACGGAGGAAAATGAGAAAATGACCCCTGAACAAATTGCACAGGCAGACACTCAGACGATAATGGAACAGCTCAGAAAACTGAAGGAAAAAAAGAAATAACAGGAGGAGTTTTTTATGGTAACACCTACACAACCCGACAAAAAATCAGTATTGAAAGATCTAATGGAATTGGGAAAGGCAAAAGGACAGCTTACCAATAAGGAAATTCTTGATGCCATCGGTGAAATGGATATTGATCCCGAGCAGCTTGAAAAATTTTATGATACGCTGGAAACAAGCGGTGTGGAAATTGTGGAAACACTGGATGACATTATCCTTGATGATGTTCAGCTGTCATCAATGGCAGCCGACGGTACTTCCGCAACAGACGATATTTCAGATGAACCTTCTGTGGAGAATATCGCCATTGATGACCCTGTTAAAATTTACCTGAAAGAAATAGGACGTGTTCCGCTGCTTTCACCCGACGAAGAACTGGATCTTGCCATCAGAATTTCAGATGGTGATGTCGCTGCCAAAAAACGTCTTTCAGAAGCCAATCTCCGTCTTGTTGTCAGCATTGCCAAAAGATACCTTGGCAGAGGTATGCAGTTCCTTGATCTGATTCAGGAGGGTAATCTCGGTTTGATCAAGGCAGTTGAAAAATTTGATTATACCAAAGGTTTCAAATTTTCTACATATGCTACCTGGTGGATTCGTCAGGCTATCACACGTGCCATTGCCGATCAGGCAAGGACCATACGTATACCGGTTCATATGGTGGAAACAATCAATAAGGTAAAGAAAGTATCGAGCCAGCTCCTGCATCAGAATGGTCACGAGCCAACAGCAGAAGAAATCTCTGCTGTACTGAGTATGCCTACGGACAAGGTAAGAGAAATTATGCGTGTGGCACAGGAACCCGTATCGCTGGAAACACCTATCGGTGAAGAAGAAGACAGCCATCTCGGTGATTTTATTCCCGATGACGATGCACCCGCACCGCAGGACGCTGCATCGCATACCCTGCTGAAAGAACAACTCGGCGATGTTCTCTCGACACTGACACCGAGAGAAGAAAGCGTATTGAAGCTCCGGTTCGGTCTGGAGGACGGACGTTCCAGAACCCTTGAAGAAGTGGGAGAAGTATTTAATGTCACAAGAGAACGCATCAGACAAATCGAAGCCAAAGCACTCCGCAAACTGCGTCACCCGAGCAGAAGTAAAAAATTGAAAGATTTTCTTGATTAATAATAAAAAAACTCACTGTCGAAAATGATCGGCAGTGAGTTTTTTATCACCTGTTTCATATCTGTACCGTGTGGTGAAAAGGTTTTCAACAGGTCTTGATTACTTCTTTTTAGAAAGCACGATGATCAGTGTTGATGTGACAGTGACTGTAATACAGGTGACAATGGTGACAATAATGTTAAAACTGATGTCGCTCATCGTGCTGTCGTTGTACTTTGGTGACAGAAGCAGAATGGCATTGATCATAATACCGGTGATATTGTTATTGGCAATGTGTGCGATGGCAGCGGGATAAACGGAAGAAGTTTTTTTGGTAAGCGTGGTAAAATAGAAACCTATCAATATGCAGAATAGGCACATAATGAGGATTCCGCCGTAGGGATAAAAGTCATAATCCGTTCCGAAATTGTGTCCGATGACAATAGCGGGAGCGTGCCACAGTCCCCATATGATACCCGACAAAATAATGGCGGCAGGAGATTTCATGAGTGTTTCAAGTTTGGGTGTCAGATAGGCACGCCAGCCGAACTCTTCGCCGAAGCCAAGAAATATGCTGATAACAGATACTGGAACAATATAGATCACGGAAGTCAGTATATCCCAAATGTCAAGGTTTTTGATAATGTCGGAAAACGAACCTTCGGGCATCGTTGTCAGACTGATCAATACAGCTGTGAGGATACCGCATATCACGGGCAGAACGGCGGCGATGACATAATATTTGACGTTGCCCTTGAAATTGATTTTAAGCAGGTTGTTTTGAAAGCCCTCTTTGGTAATGAACCGTGTCAGAAAATTGGCGATCATGGGGAATAACATGGAAAGCATCATCATGATCTGATACCAAGGGGTATCCGTTTTTGCTCCGTAAACAGCAAAATAGATGATCTGTGCTGCCCAGGGCGGTACAAAAGCAAAAAGCAGAAATAATACCAGTCTTTTTATCGTCAATTTTTTATCAGTTGTCATAGTATTTTCCGCCTTTCATATATAGTCTGCACGAGATCTGATAGGAGATAAAGTACAAAACAAAGCTGACCGCAGGAGAGAGTCGGAGCGTATAATTCAGGAATTTGGAAGAAGTTCCGCCGGCGAACAGGTTGATAATAAATTGAATGAATTCTGCGAAGGTTGTTCCGAATACCGACAGATCGCCGAAGAGCAGATAAATGATGATGGCACCGATAAAAATTCCCGATAGAACCATTCTGATGACATTTCCCTGTTTACTGCCAAAACAGATGATAAAGGGTGTTTCAATGCTCCTCAGAAAAATCTGAAAAGGAAAAAGTGTCAGTATCATTGATGACAGTCCGTAGCTTTCAAAGCCATGCACCGCACAGACCAGTTCAAAAAGAATGATACAATAGGTAGCGGTCGCAATGGAAAACACCAGGGTAAAAAGATATTTTGAGGAGATTTGATTTTTGATTCCATTGGGAGAGGACACAATATAATTTTGCCATTTAGTGCTTTCATCACGTTCATAGATGCCTTGCTGCATCATACCGGAGATTAAAAAGATAATGAGGGTGCATATAAAAACAGGCACCAGATTGACATAGTCGTTCGAGGAAAAAGAATCCGGAATAAACGGTAGTATCGTAAAAATCAACACTGTGACAGCGGTGAATATTAATTGCTTTTTATTGACGATGAGTTCTTTATACATTAGTCCGTACATATCAGTTTTCCCTCCTTTTTAAAGCTGTAAGAGATGCAAAAAATCCGACGGCGGCAAATCCGATGATGATCAGAGGTGAAAATGTGATGATAGTATTTTTAACATTTTCGAGCATTTCTCCCACTGCCAGAATTACGTAGACATCGGTTTCATTGTCTGTCGGAATAGCTTCATTCTGAAGTTTTTCCTTCGCTTTGTTCATCAGCTGAAACGTAAATGGTATCAGTATCACTGTGATTATAGCAAACATTGTCATTGACACAGAGTTTTTGTTTTTCAGAAAAAACGATAATGCGGTATATAAACTGGAGAAGGCAGCAGCTGCCGTAAAGATCATATAGAGATATGCGATGATTTCGGGACGGAACGCATCGCCGGTAAAGGCACACATCAACAGGTTATAGAGAATGCTGATAATGAATGAAAATGTCAGGCGAATCAATACGGCAATATATTTTGATGATACAATACTGGTATCGGATAGGGAAGTGGAGTAGCAGAACCGATGCCATTTTGATGTATAATCCGAAAAGATCACGCCGCCGTCGGTGCAGAAGGGGATAAACAGAACCAGACAGGGCACATAGAGAGAGAAGGTTTTGATATTGTCCATTTCATCTTTGGTCAAAATGCCGTGGGCTAAATTTCCGCAGATCATACTCAGCCGTATCAGAACAAACAACAGTGCGGTAATGAAAAAGAATAGGAAAGAAAACAGAAAGAATTTTCTGCCAAGATAAAAATCTTTATAAATCAAGCCTTTCATATGATGATTCCTGCCTTTCATACGGACTTTGTATTTTTTCTCTGCATGGTGTAGTACAGCATAATTTCTTCCACATTGGTGTTGTCAAAAGTCAGACCGCTGTATTTTTTCAGACACTTGTTTTTATCGAATACCATCACTTCTGCATTGAAATCTGTCAGTTTTGATGATACGATGTCTGCTTTGTCAATCAATTCGAGATCGGATTTTTTGCATTTGATAACGGCGTGATTTTCGACAATATCATCTTTATAGCCACTGAGGAGAATATTTCCTTTATCAATGAAGGTAATACTGTCGGCGATTTTTTCAATATCGGTGGTGATATGCGAAGAAAACAGGATGCTGTTGCTTTCGTCCTGAAGATATTCAAGGAATATATCAAGTATTTCGTTACGTACAACAGGATCCAGTCCGGAAGTAGCTTCGTCCATAATCAGCAGTTTGGCATTGTGTGAAAGGGCGGCTGCGATTTGAAGTTTCATTTTCATACCTTTTGAAAATTTTCCGATGTGCTTGTTCCGGGGCAAAGAAAAGCGGTCGAGATAGTTGGTGTAGGTTGCGGTGTTCCATTCGGGGAAAATATCGCTGAGAATGATGCCGATGTGTTTGGCAGTGAGATCATCGTGAAAAGGAATATCGTCAAATACGGCAGAGATATAGTTTTTGATTTCCTGTTCATTTTTGATATTGTCAAGACCAAAGACGTTAATGGTTCCTTTGTCACGGGTGATAATATTCAGGATCAATTTGATGGTGGTGGTTTTTCCGGCACCGTTTTGTCCGATAAATCCCATAATGCTGCCCTTTGGAACATCAAACGAAATGTTATCGACGGAAAAGCCGTCATAATTTTTTGTCAGATTTCTGATTTCCAGTGCATTTTCAAAATCTGTCATAATTATTCTCCTTTATAAATCATTGTCAAAAGTTCTGTGAGTTCATTCAGTTCGATACCGCTGATTTTGGCTTTGTCGACGGCAAGGGTCATATACTCTTCGATTTGTTTCAGACCTTCTTCACGAACAAATTCAGGGTTTTGTGCTTTGACAAAGCTGCCTTTTCCGGTGAAGGATTCAATAAAACCGTCCCGTTCAAGATCTTCATAGGCACGTTTGGTAGTGATAATACTGATACGCAGCTGTTGAGCGAGTGAACGCATTGAGGGAAGGGCGTCCCCTTCTTTCAGTGTTCCGTTCATAATCATCTCTTTGATTTGCGAATTGATCTGTTCGTAAATCGGTTTTCCCGAAGAGTTGCTGATGATAATATCCATTGGGCACCTCCGAAATTGTATATATACATTATACACATTATATACTGTGGCGGAGGGGTTGTCAATAGCTTTTTGAAAAAACGCAGCACATTTTATCAGATTTCAACGGTATCGTTTTGCTTGCCAAAAACACCAATATATAGTAAAATAAACTCAAGATAGGTCGGCTGTGGATTGGTGAAGATGACAAGGAGGAGCAATGATGATGAACTGGAGATTTGTGGAAGTGCTGCAATCAGAAGATTGTATCAGTGAGTATGAAGAAAAGATCGGATATAGATTTCCGGAGGATTTCAGAGAATGTATCAAACGCAACAACGGCGGTTATCCCGAAAAGAAAATGTTTTATTCCCGGAAAGGAAGTCGTAAGCATAAAAGAGTTTTTAATTCACTTCTATCCTTTAATAAAGAGGATCTGTCTTCGATCTGGCAATATAATGACTGGCGTGGAAGATTCAGTGATTGGTTTCGGTATTCGGACGGTAAAATAGAAAACTATGTTACATTTGCAAATGATCCGTTTGGTAATATGATTTGCTTTGATAAAAGATCTGATAAAATCGTTTTCATAGATCACGAAAAACTCGGTTCAGATGCTGAAGAAGTGGCAGACAGCTTTACGTATCTGATCAATAGCCTGAAAAGCAGATAGAATATCGGGAGGAACTTGACGGACTAAAAATACCAAAAATGAAAAATAATAAATTAAATATTGCAATAAATAAAGAGATATACGATAAAAATACTGTTGAATTACACGAATATGAATTTTTATAATTAAAAACTTGCAAAAACAGATTGACATACAGCTGAAACTATGTTAATATGAAAGCAGAAACAAGGGCGTTTTCCGTTTATAACAGGAAAACGCCCTTGTCTTTTGATTATGGAGGGGAAAATCAGATGGACGATCTAATCAGAAATTCAGAAACGATCAATCAACTTCTTGCAAGATACGGCGTAAAATTCGGTATTTATAAGAATGGTGAGTTCAAAGAACAACTGTTTCCTTTTGACCCTATACCGAGAGTGATTGAAAACGGAGAATTCCGCTATCTCGAAAAAGGTCTGAAACAGCGTGTGGACGCACTCAACTGTTTTTTATCCGATATATACGGCAAAAAACAGATTGTAAAGGACGGTGTCATTCCCGAAGAATTTGTTTTTTCGGCAAAGGGCTTTTTGGCTCCCTGTGACGGAGTTACTCCGCCGAAAAATATTTACAGTCATATTTCGGGGATTGATTTGGTTCAGTCAAAAGATGACAGCTGGTATGTTCTGGAAGATAATCTTCGTGTTCCGTCGGGAGCCTCATACCCGATGATTGCAAGAGAACTTCAAAGAAGAAGTGCCCCCGATGTATTTTCGGACAACAGCGTACTGGATAATCGGAACTATGCCGAATGGCTGAAAGAAGTAATGGATTATGTCAATACAGGCGGAATCAATGTCATATTATCGCCGGGCAGATATAATGCTGCATTTTTTGAACATTCTTATTTTGCGGAAAAAACCGGAGCAGTATTGACAACAGGAAAAGACATTGTATGCGAAGGCGATACTCTCTACTATATCGACTACAACGGCAGAAAACAACGGGTCGGTGCAGTATACCGAAGAATCTCAGATGAGTATCTTGACCCGATGACCTTTTATGAAGAATCATTGATCGGTATTCCGCATATTTTTGAAGCGTATCGCAAAGGCAATGTGGCACTTTTGAATGCCCCGGGCAACGGTGCGGCAGATGATAAGGGGATTTATTATTTTGTTCCTAAGATGATCAGATATTATCTCGGAGAAGATGCTGTACTGATGAATGCCCCCACCTATCTTCCGTATTACGAAAAAGATATGAACTATGTGCTGTCACATTTTGATGATCTGGTGATTAAGGATGTAGCAGAAGCAGGGGGATATGGAGTCGTATTCGGCAGTTCGCTGACAGCGGAGAAAAAGGCGGATTTTATAGCACTGCTGAAAAGTAAGCCGAGGAGATTTATCGCACAGGAAGTCATTGATTTTTATGATTTGGATATTCTGAATGAAAGCGGTGAACGTACAGCAAGAAAAGCAGATCTTCGTGCCTTTGTTCTGACAGGCAGCACCACAAAGGTATGGCCAAGCGGTCTGACAAGGTTTTCAAGAAATCCCGATTCATTTATTGTCAATTCATCACAAGGCGGAGGTTTTAAAGACACATGGGTATTATCACGATAGATAAAAGCGACCACCTTTTCTGGTTGGGAAGATATACGGAAAGAGTACATACAACGTTAAAATATTTTTTGAAGACAGCAGATTTGATGATCGATTCCGATCCGGATTCTTATGCGGTATTCTGTCAAAAAATAGGAATTGCCGATGTTTACGGGTCAAGCGAAAATTTCAAGCAGCATTATCCTTTCGATGAAAACGATTCCAATTCCATTATTACCAGTCTGCACAGGGCTTATGATAATGCCATTGTTATGAGAGATTATATCGGTACGGAAACAATGGCATATATCCAGCTTGCCACAGACGATATTAAAAATGCCGAACAAAGCAATTCAATGATTGCGGCACTGATATTTGTCATTGATCATATTCTTGCTTTCTGGGGCTGTGTAAACGATATGATCGATGATGAACAGATCAGAAATATCATTAAGCTTGGTCAGGGAATGGAACGGCTCGATCTCTATTTGAGTCTTGATAATTCCGTTGATGATATCAAGCGTGCCTATCAGCGAATGAAAGGCTTTTTAAAAAAATCCGGTCTGAGATATGATGAAAGTATACTTTATACCATTGACAATATGCTGTCAGAATCGGAATTTGATCATGACAATGTCAAAAAGCTGCTGAGAAATTTGATTATGCAATGAAACAGGTGATATTATCAAACGTTTACAATTTAGTTATGATTTGACAGCGGAGTATAGTGAGGCGGTTCATCAGCACAGTTTTTCGATCAGATTTTTTCCGCAGCATTCCCAAAGACAAAAAATCACCGACCTGAATATTGAGATTGACGGGTGTCAATCTTTTGTTGTAACAGATGACAGTTTTCAAAATAAAAAATGCTATGGCAGAATCGCCGAACCCCATCGTAACTTTGCACTTCATATCAGGGGAAAAGCAGAAACAGGGCTTGCTATCTATGAAGAATATACCGATTATCCGTTTAGTGCCATACTGTTTAAGACACAGACAGACTTGACAAAACCGGGAAAGAATCTTCTGAATTATCATCAAGCACTCGGACTGCACAAGTGGGAAGGTTCTTATGATAAAGCACTGTATATAATGAGGGCGATTCCCGATGTGTTTTCGTATCATCCCGGTACTACCGAAGTTCACGAAACAGCAGAAAATGCATTCACACTCGGAAAGGGTGTGTGTCAGGATTATGCACATATTATGCTTTCGCTTCTGAGGGAAGAGCATATCCCGGCACGGTATGTGGTGGGTATGATGTTGGGCGAGGGGGCATCTCATGCGTGGGTAGAAGCATTGTGCGGCAATTATTGGTACGGATTTGACCCGACAAACAATCAGTTGGTCAATGATGAATATATCAGAGTTTCCTGTGGAAGAGATTCAGATGACTGTTCCATTATCAGAGGAAGATTTTACGGATGTGGTATTCAGCAGCAAAACGAATCCGTCATTGTTGAAGAAATAAAGGAAAGGATTGATAGCTATGGTTCAGACAATTGCGTCCATTGGTCTGCCGATAGACGAAACACTTAAAATACAGAAAAATCGCTTAGTTCCTCACAATCAACTGAAAGGCAATGAAAAAAGAATCAGCATTGTTACGGGAACACACGGTGATGAACTGGAAGGTCAATATGTATGTTATGAACTGCAAAGAAGGATTCGGGAAAATTACGATTTTCTGACGGGAATTGTTGACATTTATCCGGCTCTCAATCCGCTCGGAATTGATTCTATTACCAGAGGAATTCCCGGTTTCGACTTAGATATGAACAGACTTTTTCCGGGTTCTGAAAACGGCTCTATGCCGGAATATATTGCTTCCAGAATTACAGAGGATCTGAGCGGAAGTGCGGCAGTCATTGATATTCATGCAAGCAACATTTTTTTACAGGAGATTCCGCAGGTCCGAATCAATGAATTTTCCAAAGAAACGCTGGTGCCTCTGGCAAAAAAACTGAATGTTGATTATATCTGGATACATTCTGCTGCTACCGTACTGGAATCCACGCTTGCCTATTCGCTGAATATCATTGGTACGCCAACGCTGGTGGTTGAAATGGGGGTAGGAATGCGTATTACCAAAAAATACGGAGATCAGTTGGTGGACGGTATTTTTGCTTTAATGAAAGAACTGGGCATCTGGAGCGGGGAAGTAAGTGAACCGAAAGAACCCATCATCTCCGAAGATGGTGAAGTATCTTTTATCAATGCCGGCAGTTCGGGAGTTTTTGTTCCGAGCATACAGCACTGGAAAAATGTCAGGAAAGGCGATCATATCGGAGATATTCTGAACCCGCTTACAGGCGGTATCAGCGAAACTATCAATGCGGAAACAGACGGTATTGTATTTACGCTTCGTGAATATCCCATTGTTTCCGAAGGCTCGCTGATTGCAAGAATACTGTCGTAAGGAGGAGCAGAATATGGAAGAAAAAATATTATTCGAGTTAGATTCTCTTTACAGAGATAATATGAGAATAAAAGGTTATTGTTTCGGCGGCGGGGAACATTCGGTATGCGTAGTGGGAGCAGCAAGAGGCAATGAAGTTCAGCAGGTATATATTTGTTCTAAATTGATCAGCATACTGGAACAGCTGGAAAGTCAGGGGAAAATCAAAAACGGAAAATCTGTGATGATCATTCCGAGTATCAACCCCTATTCTATGAATATCGGCAAACGGTTCTGGTCAACGGATAATACCGATATTAACAGAATGTTTCCGGGATACGATCTCGGTGAAACAACACAGAGGATTGCCGGCGGGGTATTCAGAAACGTCAGTGATTTCAAAATTGGTATACAGTTTGCCAGTTTTTATATGCAGGGCAGCTTTATTCCTCATGTGCGTATGATGAAAACAAATTTTGAGGATATTGAACTTGCGAAAGATTTCGGACTGCCGTATATTTTCAGACGGGAAGCAAGACCCTATGATACCACTACCTTGAATTATAACTGGCAGATATGGGAAACCAAGGCTTTTTCCATTTATACCAATGCAACGGACTGTATTGACAGTGAAAGTGCTTCCGAAGCCGTCAATGCCGTTCTGAGTTTTCTGAATAAACAAGATATTATCGAATACAACTGTCATGAAGGGTATATTTCCAAATTCATCGAAGGACAGGAATTGGTGAATGTCAAAACATCCACGGCAGGTTTCTTTATTCGCCGTGCGTCGGTCAATGCAAAAGTCCGGCAAGGTGATCTTCTTGCCGAAATAGTAGACCCGTATTCCGGAAAAGTCATTGATTCTATTTGCTCTCCTGTCAATGGTATTGTATTTTTTCATGCCGATCAGCCTGTTATTTATTCTCATACACCGCTTTACAGAATGATTCCGACAGATGATTTGGGTTAAAAAAATCCTATCGATTCGCAAAATGAATCGATAGGATTTTTCGTATGATTATCAATGAGCCTGCCCGAAGGGATTCGAACCCTTGATCTTCAGAGTCGGAGTCTGATGCATTATCCAGCTGTGCTACGGACAGATGTTGCCATAGCTATTCTATCATAAAATTTATTTTTACACAAGCCCCAATTTACCGATGATGGAAAATTTACAATTATTGTTCAATAATTTCTTTGTAAGTCATTGCGAATGATGTTGGTTTGTGCTATAATGTTACAAATTAAGTAGAATTAAAATGGCTGTTGCTTAGCTATATTTCAGAAGTAGGACAAGAAAGCGAAAATATATTTTAATTCAATATCAGCAGGAAGATTTGCTAAATATTTTATACTGCAATTATTTTAAGAGGATTGAATTTAATGATTAATAAAAAAAGTTCATCGTACATTGATGAAATAAAGAAGGCTTTGGAAGAATTAGGAGGTACTGCTTCTTTAGCAGAAATTTCGGCTAAGATAGAACAAAACGGGAGTTTAGTTTATATGCAGACTAATCCGAATTGGAAAGATAATGTGAGAGCGACTATTCAAAGACATTGTTCATCCACTCGTTCATATCGAGGAGCAGATGATATTTTTTATTCTGTATATGGTTTAGGAGAGGGCTATTGGGGATTGAATAGTTTTAAAGAGAAATTACAGGCAGCAGATATTCAGCCTATTGAACAGCGACAGATTAACACGATTATGTTAAATGATACTCTTACTGAAACTGAAAGGGAAACTTTAATACTCGCAAGAGTAGGACAAGGAAATTTTAGAGATAAAATACTCAAGAAATATCGTAAGTGTATTATAACAGGAATATCAGATAATCGTCTTTTGATAGCAAGCCATATTAAACCGTGGAGAAGTGCGGATAATATAGAACGAATAAGTTCAGAAAATGGAATTCTGTTATCTCCGCTGTACGATAAACTGTTTGATAAAGGTTTGATTACATTTAGCAAAAATGGAACGATTATTGTTTCAAAATCACTTTCTTCTTGTGATGTAAATATTATTAACATAGATGTAAACCATATATACTTAAAAGAAATGTCATATGAATTAAGAAGAAATATGCAATACCACAATGATATGATTTTTATAAAATAAAATTTCAATGGTCAACCGGAGTTATCTATTGCCTGATTTGTCTTTTAAATGAATAGTGAAGAATGAATAATACAGAAACGCCCTGAGGGGTTATTATATATTATTCATTCTTCACTATTCATCAATCACTAAAGGGGCTGTGAAAAAAGTCCCAAGAAAAAAGACAACCGACCTCCAAGTAGAGACTTGGAAGTCGGTTGCTTTTTTGGTATAATAG
>CACYDP010000032.1 GCA_902773135.1 uncultured Ruminococcus sp. | reverse complement strand
TTTTTCTCTTGTCTGCTGAGCTTTCGTGCGACAGCTTTGTTATAATACCACCTTTATTCCGTTTTGTCAACACCTTTTTTTCGATTTTTTCCTTTTCTACAAATTGTATACTTTTTCTCTTTCTCCGCTTGCTCTTGAACGATTCTGTTTTACTATTTGTATTAAAAAGATTTTTTGTCTGTTTTTATGGCACGGTAATTAACATATTCCATCATATCATCATCAATATGATTTAAATAATCAATTAAGATTTGTTTTATATTGTCTGATGAGTCACTCATATCATTCTCAAGCCAATTAATAATTACATTCCAAATTGCACCTATATTAAAATAGATAATATAGTTTTTGATATTCATCTCCTTGTGCAAAGACGGCAGAAGCTTATTGAGTTTTATCATCGGGAGATGCAGCAGATGATTATTTTTGAGTACAACAAGCAAATCTCTGTTTGCTTCGCAAAAACTAAAAATTACATTAAAACAATCCAAAAACGATGCTTTTTCAAGAGAGAAAACTGCATCTTTATAATCATTTAAAATAGAGTCGATATATGAGCTTAACACATCCTCTTTGGAAGAAAAGTTTCTATAAAATGTCTTACGGGAAATTTGTGCTTCTATCAAAATTTGTTTCACCGCTATTTCGCTGAAAGGGTATGTTTTAAGCAGAACAAGTAAGGCTTGAGTTATCATTTGTTTAGAACGCAATGCACTCGGATTTTGAGTAGGATTCATATCTTCATTTCCTTTCTGACACTATTTTTTAAAATTGTGTCACTTATTAAATTTTTATTGATTTTGAGTTGATTTTAGTCTATCATAGTTAATCAAGGGATACAAGTGTTTACTTTATGAAAGGAAATCATTATGAAAATAGAAATCAGGTATCAGTCACGCGGCGGCAATACAAAGGCAGCTGCAAAACAGATTGCGAATGAGTTTGCTATTCAGGCACAGTCGATTGAAGTTCCGATAACAGAATATACAGATATTCTATTTTTAGGCGGCGGAGTGTATGAATGGCGAATGGATAAAACTCTGCGTGAATTTATGAATTCCTTAGATTGTCAAAAGATAGGGCAGATGATTTGCTTTTCTACAACAGGATATATGAACAGTGCAATAGAGCAAATGAAACATATCGCTAAAGAAAAAGGAATTGCAGTAAATCATAATGAACTGCTTATCAAAATGCTGCTCAAGGGACACTCTTGGCTGGGACTCGAAGGCGGTCACCTTTCTGATAAGCAAATGAAAACAATTATCAATTTTACAGATAAAATTAAGAAAGAAATCCAATGAGTTATTATATATGGCTGTTCCCGCTAATATTCATTTTTCACGATATGGAAGAAATTATTCTTTTGATTCCTTGGCTCAAACAAAATAAAAAGGAACTAAAACGATACAGAAAATGGATAAAATCATACGATGGTGTCATTACCGAAGGATTCTCTGCCGCTGTATTTGAAGAATTCACTCTTTGTATCGCAATCAGCATCATTTCAATTTCAACAGACTTTTACGGCATATGGCTTGGCGGATTTATTGGTTGTGCTCTGCATTTTATGATTCACATTATCGAATCGATCATCATCAAAAAATACATACCTGCTTTGATTACCTCCATTATTTGTTTACCGATTAGTGCCTTTATCATTTATCGCTGTATGTTAATCCTAGAATATTCTGTTTATGATTTGCTAATTTTTACTGTTATCGGAGTTGCTTTAGTGGCAATCAATCTTAGATTGGCTCATTGGATTATGCAAAAAGTCAGTATTTTCAAAAATAAGTAATCTAAAATTCTTGGGATATTGAGCAAGAATTTTAAATTGAAAAACATTACATTATAACAAAGTTCCTCAATTTTTGTAACGATTACACCAGCACACTTGATTTATTATATCTTATAATGTATAATGAGTACATTCAAACGACCCGTAAATATACACTAAAAATTTACATAAAGACAGATTTTGACTGTATAACTGTATATAAAAATCGGGTTTAATCATCATTTTTGAAAGAGGGATTTCCAATGTATAATGATCTTATGGATTCCATCGGCTTTGTTGCAAAATACGACAAAGAAGTTGCCGATGCCATGAACGATGAACTCAAAAGACAGCAAAGAAATATTGAACTGATTGCTTCCGAAAATATTGTTTCTCCTGCTGTTATGGCTGCAATGGGTTCAATTCTTACCAACAAATATGCTGAAGGACTGCCCGGTAAAAGATATTACGGCGGCTGTCAGTATGTTGATGTTGTGGAAGAAATTGCAAGAAAACGTGCCTGCGAACTTTTTGGTGCCAATTTTGCGAATGTTCAGCCCCACTCGGGTGCTCAGGCAAACACAGCTGTTTATTTTGCGATGCTTCAGCCCGGCGATACAGTAATGGGTATGACGCTTTCTGAAGGGGGACACCTCACACACGGTTCTCCTGTTAATATTTCGGGAAAATACTTTAACTTTGTTTCATACGGTGTTGACCCTGTATCACACACCATCGACTATGATAAAGTTTATAAACAGGCTATGCAGATCAAGCCTAAGATGATTGTATGCGGTGCAAGTGCTTATCCGAGAATCATTGATTTCAAACGTTTCAGAGAAATTGCGGATGCCTGCGGTGCTTATCTTATGGTTGATATGGCACATATTGCCGGTCTTGTTGCAGCAGGTGTTCATCCCAGCCCTGTTCCTTATGCTCATTTTACAACCACTACCACACATAAAACCCTCAGAGGTCCGAGAGGCGGTCTTATTCTCACCAATGACGAAGAACTTTCAAAAGCTGTCAATAAAGCTGTATTCCCCGGAACACAGGGCGGTCCTCTTATGCACGTTATTGCTGCAAAGGCCGTTTGTTTTGGCGAAGCACTCAAACCCGAATTTAAAGTTTACGGCGAAAATATCGTGAAAAATGCCAAAGCTCTTGCTGACGGTCTTATTAATCGTGGAAATAAACTTGTTTCAGGCGGAACAGATAATCACGTTATGCTTCTCGACCTCACCGAAAGCGAAGTTACAGGCAAAGAACTCGAAAGACGTCTTGACGAAGTTCAGATTACTGCAAACAAAAATACCGTTCCGAACGAAAAAAGAAGTCCGTTTGTGACAAGTGGTATTCGCATCGGCACACCTGCTGTGACTACCAGAGGATTCGGCGTTGAAGAAATGGATAAGATTGCCGAATATATCACACTAGCTCTCAATGATTTTGACAGCAATGCAGATGCGATACGCAGCGGTGTAAATGAAATCTGCCAAAAATTCCCTCTTTATCAATAAAATACCAATCCATATAAAAATTATACACTCCGAAACAATCATTCCTGAATGTTTCGGAGTGTATTTTTGTTCATTTTTTCAGATATTTTCAAGAGCACTGTTAATATCCGCAATAATATCATTAACGTTTTCAATACCGACCGAAAGACGAATGAGATCCGGTTTTACTCCTCCCGCTTCCAGTTCCGCATCTGTCATCTGGCGATGGGTTGATGAAGCCGGATGAAGAACACAGGTATGTGCATCGGCGACGTGTGTTGCAATCATTGCAACATTAAGATGTTTCATAAACTCCTCAGCTTTGATTCTTCCGCCTTTCACTCCAAATGAAATCACACCGCAGGTACCGTCCGGCATATATTTTTGGGCACGTTCATAATATTGATTTCCTTCCAGTCCCGGATAATTAACCCAGCCTACTTTCGGATGATCATTTAAAAATTCTGCTACTTTCTGAGCGTTAGAACAATGTCTTTCCATACGTACCGAAAGAGATTCCAGTCCCAGATTCAGGATATAGGCATTCATCGGTGCCTGTATAGAACCAAGGTCACGCATCAGCTGTGCAGTTGCTTTTGTAATATAAGCACCCTCTTTGCCAAATTTTTCAGCATATGTGATGCCATGATAAGAGTCATCAGGTGTACAAAGTCCCGGGAACTTATCTTTATGTGCCATCCAGTCAAAATTGCCCGAATCAACGATGCATCCTCCGACAGCCGCATCATGACCATCCATATATTTGGTGGTAGAGTGAGTAACAATATCCGCACCCCATTCAAAAGGCCGGCAGTTGATCGGTGTCGCAAAAGTATTATCAATAATAAGAGGTACACCGTGAGCATGAGCCGCTTTTGCGAATCTTTCTATATCAAAAACAATTAATGCAGGATTTGCTATGGTTTCTCCGAAAACAGCCTTTGTGTTGGGCTTAAAGGCTTTTTCCAGTTCTTCATCGCTGCAATCAGGATCAACAAATGTAAAATCGATTCCCATACGACGCATTGTAACATTAAAAAGATTGAAACTTCCTCCGTAAATAGTGGAAGAAGCAATCACATGATCGCCCGCCCCGGCAAGATTGAACACAGAGTAAAATGTTGCCGCCTGTCCTGAAGAGGTAAGCATCGCAGCACTTCCGCCCTCCAATGCTGCTATTTTTGCAGCTACCATATCATTAGTGGGATTCTGAAGGCGTGTATAAAAATATCCGCTTGCTTCAAGATCAAACAGTTTTCCCATATCCTCACTGGTATCATATTTAAATGTTGTACTTTGAATAATTGGTATCATTCTGGATTCACCGTTTTTTGGGATATATCCTGCCTGTATACATTTCGTTTCTTTTTCCATTTAGTAAATCTCCTTAGCTGATATTTAACCTGCTCCAATATTTTGATATGACAGAACAAGTTAATTATATTTTATAATATTAAAACATTAAATTCAATATTGATATTACTCACATTAAAAATAAATATTCAATAAATTTTATTGAAAAAGGTATAGATTAGTTGTATAATATTTTTAAGGATGTGAATGTATGAGCTTCAAGAAACAATATCAGAACCTCCATTTCAAAGATGATTTTATGTTTGGCGTCGTAATGAGCGACATCAATATTGCCAAAAAGGTGTTGAGTGTCATTCTTGCGGAAGATATACCGAATATAGAAAACTGTGAACT
>CACYDP010000031.1 GCA_902773135.1 uncultured Ruminococcus sp. | reverse complement strand
GGTTGTGGTAAATTAACTGTAACACAGGTTCTTCCTATTTGCTATTCTTTTTTTCTAACTGTAACATATCAATTGTAAACCTACATATTTTAACATTTTATTGACAGTTTCGGTTTACAATAGTCATTCACAGCATTTTCCCTGTCCGCTGTACTGCCCCGACAAAAAAATTTGTGTTGTAATTTTGGGTTATTAATGTTATGATAGTGGAACAAAGATGAATCAAACAAATTGGGAGAGATGATTGTTTATGGAGATCAATAAAGCATTTCAGATAATAACAAAAAAAGTCGAAGATGTCCTTGTTCCGAAAGGCTATACCAAACAGGACGTTGCTCAGAGTGACAATGAAATTACTGCACTCTATACGGGTGATAATGCGTACAGTGTGGTTTATTATACGGAAAAAATGCGTGTTGTGCTGCGTACCTGCGGAATGAACGAAGATGAACCCGACAATGCATGGAAAACCATTGCAACGTGGCTGTTTGATCCCGATGCAGACTCCGATCGGGAAGCCGAAAATATCGGTGAAGACTTTGCAGAAACCATCAGGGGTCCCAAACAGACAGCCGTTCGTCAGAAGCAAAAGAAAAACCGCAAAGACGGAGAAAATAACTCCGACCCGCTTTTTTTCGCCAACAGAATGGCATCGTATTTTCCGGAACTCCGTGATGATATTGCTTTTGAAAAAGCACACTATACTTCTTTCAGAGGCGTGACTTTTGCGGAAGAATACATTAAGCCGAAATTTGTCGACTATGTTCATCACTCGGGTAAAAAGGCAGCAGAAAAATTTGCCTCCAATATTGAGGCTCTCTATAACACGGGCGACCTTGATGTCAAAGGCATTATCACATACGTTCTGCTGAATGCTCTTGAGGACGATCAATACAATGAGTTTACCGCAGGCTTCGAAAAGGACGTTAAAAAAATTGCCGATGCCGCCAGAAAACTCAGAGGAAAAAATATCAAGCCCGAAAAACCCAAAAAACCGAAACAATATATTGCCGATAATCTTACCGGCAGCAGATAAAAGCAGCTGAGAAGAATTGCTATGCCTACACCCGATTTTTCGAATACTATCACTATAAAAGAAAAGAGGTAAAAACTTGGAATTGAAACTTGACGGTATTTCCAAAAACTTCGGTGAAAAAGAAGTTTTGCGAAATATTTCGCTTTCCGCCCAAAGCGGTCACGCAATGGGACTGTTAGGCAGGAACGGTGCAGGAAAAACCACCACCATACGCATCATTATGGGTGTTTTTTTTGCAGACAGCGGCACACTGACCATAGACGGCAAACCGATGAACCGCTCCGAGATCCGGATCGGATATATGCCTGAAGAACGTGGTCTTTATCCCAAACAGCTGATTTCTACTCAGCTGATCTATCTTGCACAGCTCCGTGGTATGAGCAAAAAAGCGGCTGCCGAATCCTGTGATCGATGGCTGGAACGTTTATCAATGAGCGAATATAAAAACAAAAAACTCGAAACACTCAGCAAAGGCAACCAACAAAAAATCCAGCTTGCCGCAACGCTGATGTGTGACCCGCAGATCGTGATACTGGACGAACCTTTTTCAGGACTTGACCCCGTCAATGCAATGCTGCTGAAAGACGTGATCAAAGAAATGATCAGCGGCGGTGCCATTGTTTTGTTCTCCAGTCATCAGATGAATTATATCGAAGAATTCTGTGAAAGCATCGCCGTTATTAATACAGGCAAAATCGTCCTGCAAGGAAAAATCAGCGACATCAAGCGAAGCTATCCCCGTGACAAAATATCCGTCACTTCCCCTCAGGCAGAAAAACTCACTGCCTTTCTTCTTCAGAAAATGAGCGGCGATATTCTGACAGCCAATGTTGACAAAAACGACCGCAGTATGATCACTGTTCAGCTGAAAGATCCTGCATTCAAATCCAGAATGCTGCGTGAAATCTCGGACAGCCATTTTGATATTGATTCGTTTTATGTTAATGAGCCATCGTTAAATGATATTTTTGTACAATATACGGAGGTGGCAGTATGAAACATATCTTTCAGGTGTTCCGATACGAATATCTTACCTGCGTAAAAAATAAGGCATTTATCATTACCACTGTTATCTTTATCGCATTGATACTGCTGCTGTCATTTGTCCCGATGATCGTTATGTCCATAGCAAAGGGCGATGATGCGGACGGTGAAGCAGAGATTCCCGTCATTGCGGTTTCATCATCGGTATATGACAAAAAAGATCTGGAAAACAATTTCCAAAAAGCCTATGAAAATTACGAAATTCAGGTAACAGACGAAAATACAGATGTCATCAAAGCCAAAGTTGACGATGCAACCTATGATTTTGCCATCGTGATCAAAGACCGTCTTTCCTATACGTTCATTACCAAAAACAACTCTATGTTCAGTACGGAAGGTGAATTAGATACGATCGGCGATACCATTAAAAATCTTTATCGTGTTTCGGAATTTGAAAAACAGGGCATCAGTGCCAAAGACAGTGAAAAAATACTGAATTCCGAAGTGCATTACGAAACGGTCACTACCGGAAAAGATCAGACGAAAAACTACTTGTCAACTTACATACTGATTATGATACTGTATATGGCAATTATTATGTACGGTCAGATGGTATCGCAGAGTGTAGTATCGGAAAAAAACACCAGAGCAATGGAAATGCTCATCACCTGTGCCAAACCGACACATCTCATTTTCGGAAAAGTTTTCGGTTCAGGTCTTGCCGGTCTGACACAGCTGATTCTGATTACAGGCACTTCCGTTATCTCCGTGGGAGCTATCTCATCACAGAGTATACCCGATGAAATTAAAGATATTATTTCTTTCCCCGTCCAGACAGTGATCTACGCATTGATCTTCTTCCTGCTCGGTTATTTCATCTATTCGTTCCTGATGGGAGCCTTGTCGTCCTTTGCCTCAAGAAGCGAAGATCTGAATACCCTGATCTCTCCTGTGATGCTGCTATTTGTCGCTGCCTTTATGATAGTGGTATTCTCCATTAATCTGGATGGTGTAGATTCCACTCTGATGATAGTATGCTCCTATATTCCGTTTACGGCTCCGATGTGTATGTTTGCCAGAGTGGCAATGTCAGATGTTGCTTTTTATGAAATCATCATCTCCATTGCTGTTCAGCTGATTTCTGTATATCTGTTCGGACTTCTTGCGGGAGCTATCTACAAAATCGGTGTACTGATGTACGGCAATCCCCCCAAACCCCTTGAAATCATTAAACTCCTCATCACTCAGCATAAGGAAAATAAACTCGCAAAATCACAGAAATAATGTTCGGCACGATTGGATACTGATTCCGATCGTGCCTTTTTCAACATCGGCGAATATGCACAAAACAGCACTGCTGACAGTCACGGTTGTTTTTGGTTTATTAATCATTTCATTTATCTTGACAAGACAAAGGCAAGAATTTATAATAAGTATGGATAATCACTTATTCTATTTATTACCATAAAGGAGATGTTACTATGCAATATTGTCCTCGATGCGGAGCTACTATCATGGAAGGTGCCAAGTTCTGCAATGCCTGCGGTGAAAGATTTGATGTTCAGCAGCCCGACTTTTCACAGGATTTCCGTCAGAACCGCTATACCAGAGGTCCGAGCGAACAGGAAAATGCCGTTTATAATATGTTCAACAATACACCCGATACCAGTTATGAGTATGACCCGATGGACATTAATCAGAACAAGACACTTTCCATTTTTGCTTATCTCGGTATTCTCTTTTTAGTTCCGCTGTTTGCAGCACCCAATTCCAGATTCGCACGTTTCCATATCAATCAAGGTCTGATCGTATTTATTGCCCATATGGCACTGACTTTCGGACTGGGGATTTTGCAGACTATTTTTACATTTATCTTTTTCCCGCTTTCTTTCCTGTTTGTTATTCTGACCGTTCCTGTTCAGATTGCAGCCATCATCTATATCATTCTCGGAATTATCAATGTGACCAGCGGCAGAGCGAAAGAACTTCCGTTTATCGGTCATTTCAGAATTATAAGATACTGATACTTGATCAACCTATAAGAACCGTAACAAATTTTACAATGTTACGGTTCTTTTTGATGCCCCGAAAATCTTTTGATTAAAGAATAATACAAATAAGACCGTTGCAGCCGTCATTGATAATGCGTTCGGTCGTTTCCTTGATTTTGTTTCTGGCATCGGCAGGCATACGATATAATTTGTTATGAAGCCCTTCATTGACCAGTTCGTGCAGGGATTTGCCGAAAATATTGGATTCCCATATCTTTGACGGATCTTCTTCAAATTCTTTCAGCATATACGAAACCAGTTCTTCACTTTGCTGTTCCGAACCGACAATGGGAGTGATCTCGGTTTTGATGGTGGTTCTCATCATATGCACTGACGGTGCATTGGCACGCAGCCGGATTCCGTATCTGCCGCCCTGTTTAATGATTTCGGGTTCTTCCAGCGTGAGTTCTTCCATTGTCGGCATTACGATGCCGTAACCGCTTTCATCGACATCATTGTATGCCTGCTGTACCCTTTCATACTTGCGTTTCATATCCGAAAGTTCCGACACGGTGCTGAGAAGTTCGCCCTCGTTATTCACGCATAATCCCGTTTTTTCGGACAATACTTTATAAAACAGCGTGTTGTCAAGCTCTATGCGTATGCCGGCACAGCCGCTGCCCAGGTCTGCACGGGAAGTTTCCGAAAGTCTGACATACTCGCAATCGGATATTTTCTCCGCAACATCGCTGACTTCACGGATTTTTTCTGCCTTTTCCGCACTCGCCACAATGGTTTCAAAAAGCGTTTTTCTTAAACGGTGTCCCTGCTCCAGAACCGATACCCATTTCGGCATATCGATACGAATTTCTTTCACGGGAAATTCAAATAATATCCGTGCAAGAATCCTTTTGATTTCTTCTTCATCAAGATCGGCACAGCTGACAGCTTCCACCGGAACAGCATATTTTTCACTCAGTTTCTTTGCCAGTTCCCTGCATTCTCTGGAATCAGGGTTCACGGAATTCAAAAGGACAATAAACGGCTTATTGATCTCTTTCAGTTCGTTAATCACTCTTGCCTCGGCTTCTTCATATTCAGAGCGGTCAATATCGCTGACAGAGCCGTCTGTGGTAATAACCAATCCAATGGTGCTGTGGTCGGTGATAACTTTCTTTGTTCCTATTTCGGCAGCCATATCGAACGGAACAGCCTCGTCAAACCATGGTGTTTTCACCATACGAGGTTCTTCGTCCTCTATGTAGCCCAATGCACTCGGAACTATATAGCCGACACAGTCTATCATTCTTACT
>CACYDP010000030.1 GCA_902773135.1 uncultured Ruminococcus sp. | reverse complement strand
TGAATATATTATAGCATAGTTTGTTGCCTTTATAATTCATTATTCTAATTAAGAATTATATTTCAGGTTAAATCAGTGTTTCCCTAAGGCTATTTGATGAGAGCAAATTGACAGCGGAGGCACTCCGCCTCATTTAGTGCGTTTTTAATGTGTTGCTGAGAACCTTTCCAAGCAGAAATCCCGAATAACGAACTTCTTCAATCGTATTGGATTCAGAACCGATCTCTATTAAAAGTGAACCGGTGTTGATATTCATATTGTACATAAAATCTGCAAAATAAATTGGCCGCATCAGATCCGGATACATATCAACGGCAGTGTTCTGGATTTTCATCGCAAAACGAAGATTGTATTCCCAGTCCTGAAACGTTTCGTCATCATCATAGTTGTAACCTGCCAGTATCATAATCTGAGCCGCTTTTTTTCCGTCAATCTCCGCAATAGGTTTTGATTTTGAGGTTTCCGTTCCGATACCGTCACGGTGAATATCAATAACTACTTTGATGGAGGGGTATTTTTCAAGATAATCACTGACAGTGTTATAACTTCGGTCATAAGCACCGTTATAACTGGGATAATCGTGAACCGTTGTGTCGTGAATGGTTTTGATTCCAACCTTGTTCAGTTGTTTGGTAATTTCTTCTCCCACAGCACAAACATTCGCTGATGGGTCTGTGGTGCGGGGATAATAACTTTCGTAAAAATACCCTGTGTCATATTTGAGGAAACTTTCACTGGTGTGAGTGTGGTAAATCAGCACCTGAGGTTTGTCGGTGTCCTCAATAGTAAATCCGAGTTTGGCATTCAGTTCGGATTTAATGTCAATATCGGCTGAGGAAGCATTTTTCATTTGAATGTTTCCGTAAGACTGATTGCCGATAGTTGTGTTGAATTCCCGGACAGGATATTGTTCTTCGTCCTTGTGTTCGGAGTCGTATTTTTTAAGTTCGTTTTCGCTTGGTATTGAGTATTCAAAATCTGTGCTCTGGTTTTGAGAAGATGCTGTTTTTTCGGAATTTTCCGGTTTCTTGTCGGTTGTTTCGGAAGATTCGGCTGTCACGGCTGGTGTTGATGTTTCGGGATTTTTGACAGAATCTGACTGCTCTGATGTCAGCAACTGCTCCTGTGAATATTCGGTGATAGCCGCCGGCATTGTTAATTCCGCTGCCAGAAGATTAAAAGACGGATCAATTTCTGATTCGGCAATTCTTATGGCAATGCAGAATACAGAGGTACAGACAAGTATTCCGGCAACCGAAAATATCATTATTTTGTGAAGTGTTATTTTTATGTGACTCATTTATTTTCCTCCGGGCTGATGTTTTTACGATAGTAAAACTTGTTTTATTTTATGCGGAGGAAAATTGTATTATGATTTGGGTATAAAATCGTGTTGATGTGTCAGGAACTCAAAAGCATCAGTGTTTCGTAATCGGTCTCATACTGAAGGGCGTAATTGATCGCCATACCTGCTAGTTTTGCTCCACGCTCGGTTAAAATGTCGATTTCACGGGGAGTGACAATCATTTGTTCACCACGTGGGTTCACTGTATGCTCAATGGATACGTCACTGTCTGTGATAGAAAGAATATCGTGTGCAAGTGTCAGGGCATCTACGACTGTTGGGATTCCTACGGAAATGACAGGAATGCCGAGTGTTTCTTTGCTGAGGGTCATTCTGTGATTTCCTACACCTGAGCCGGGAGTAATGCCGCTGTCGGAAATTTGTATCGTACAGCCTAAACGTGAAAGGCTTCTTGCTGCCAGGGCATCGACTGCAATCACGGCAGAGGGATTTAGCCGCTTGACAAGCGAAATAATCATTTCGCCTGATTCAATTCCCGTTTCTCCTGTCACACCTGGGGCAATGACAGAAACATCTCGCAGTGTGTCCAGCCCGAGCGAGCGTTTTAGTTCGCTTTCGATGTGCCTTGTGGCAAGAATGTAGGAAGTGCTTTTAGGTCCTAAGGCATCCGAGGTGATGCTTGTGCTGCCGATACCGGCAACCATTACAGGTCCGGGTGGAAGGAGTTCGTGTATTTTGGCAGCAAGGACTTTAATTTTTTCTTCCGCATTGGTGAAATCGTCTGTCAATACAAGATTTTCAAAAGTAATATAAGTTCCTTTGGGTTTTCCTAATTTTTCGGCCGCCTCGCTGCTGATGATGCGGATTTCCGATGCTGTCATACCGGCTTCGGTAGATTGATTTATTTCGGCACCATTGATGCTGCCGCCGGATAGTTCGTGTGCTTCGAGTGCAAGGTCTGTTCGTAACTGCATAAAATCATCTCCGGCATTATTATTGGCGGAAAAATGGGATATAATACAAATAATATATTGTAAGAATAAAATATTTGATTATCAAATCCAAAAATAAGCAAAAAATAATTGTAAATACAGCAAAAATGATTGTTGACACCTTTGCTTAATAGAAGTATAATAAAAAATACGGATAAAAGGAAGATTGAAATCTATGGAGGATCATATGAAAAAGTTTATATCACTGGTACTTGCAATGGGCATAGTATCATCTGCTTTTGTACTTTCCGCTTGTCAGAACAATGATGGAAATACCCAGGACAGTGCTGTTGAAAGTACTGTTTCTAATACTTCTGCTGAAAGCAAAGACGAACAGGAAAGTGTAGAATCAAGTGTTGCGGAAATCAAAGTATCGGATTCACTTCCCGAGATCACCAATCAGCAGCTTTCATTGCTTGCAAAAGATGTTAATTATTATCAGAAGGTGCCGGAATTTACTTCAACAGCGGAAGTAATCAATGCAAGAGAAATTACCGAAAATAAAAAGATCGCCTTTATTCCCGATAATAGCAATAACGGCTATACTGCACTGGTAATGGATCAGATAAAAAATGCTGCATCGACGGTGGGATTTAAAGAAAACAATATATTCATTGCCGAAACAGACGGAACGATTTCAAAAATTAATGATGCTCTCAAATCGGCAATTGATAAAAAAAGTAATATCACTGTGATGTTCGGTGATATTAATAAGGATAACCTCGCTACCTCAATAGAAACGGTTCAGGCAAACGGCATAGAGGTAGTATCTTCGGGCTGTGCCGGAGTCAATCAGAATGACCATTTTGTCGATAATACTGTGCCGGTGAATTTTCAACTGGCAGGCAAATTGATGGCAGACTGGACACTTCTGAGGAAAAAAGGCAAAGTCAACGCACTGGCTGTCAACAATTCCGATTCCGTGCTGTCCAATACTATCTATAACGGTTTTGCGGAAGAATTTAAAAAATATGTTTCCACCGCCACAGGCTACTGTACGACTGTGAATGGTACTGTTGATGAGATCGGCAACGGTTTTTCCTCAAAAATCAAAGACGAATTGACCAAGGACCCGAATATCAACTATATCATTGTTTTTGATGAATCGGCAATCAGTGATGCTGTAAGTGCCGTTGAACAGACCAACAGCAAGGCTCAGGTAATCGCAACGGGTGGATCAAAAGAAGCTTTTGAAATGGCGGAAAGCGGCAATATAGAAATGCTTGTTGCTCAGAGTTATGAATGGATTGCTTATGCAACGGTGGACTATTCTATCAGAGTAATGTCCGGTTCTAAACTGCCAAAAGAACAGGACGTTCCTTTCAGAATTGTTAATCAGGCAAGCATTAAAAAAGAATTGGAAGAAGATGACAGTGATGCCGATGGTTTTTACCAGATATGTTTTGGTGCGGCATTTGTTGACGGATATTCAAGACTTTGGGGATTTGAAGAAGAATGATCGTAAGCGGAGAGCGATGATGCCTCTCCGCTTTATTATTTTGAGAAAAAGAAAAATATTTGGATGTACAAATTATACAAATGTAATAAAATTTGAAGAAATTTTTTATGATTTGAATAGTGTTATTACGGATTGACAGCAAGCGTAAAAATGTAATATAATGTTAATAACAAATTTCTTTATGATGCGGAGGTAAATTATGAAAATATGTTCATCTTGCGGTGCGTCATTACCCGATCAGGCGACTTTTTGTGTTGCCTGCGGTTCAACAAATATAAGATCAGAAAGCAGTTCACAGAACTATCAGTATGATAACGGATATGGCAACGGACAATATCAACAGCAATATGATGACGGGCAGTACCAGCAGTATGATGATGGCTACGATAACGGACAATACGCTCAGCAGTATGATGATGGCTACGATAACGGACAATACGCTCAGCAGTATGATGATGGTTATGATAACGGACGATATGCTCAGCAGTATGATGACGGATATGGTAATGACCAGTATCAACAGCAGTATGATGATGGTTATGATAACGGACAGTATCAACAGCAATATGATGATGGTTATGATAACGGGCAGTATCAACAGCAGTATGATGATGGTTATGATAATGGACAGTATGACCAGCAGTATGATGACGGTCAGTATCAACAGCAGTATGATAATGGCTACGATAATGGCCAGTATCAACAGCAGTATGATGACTATGATAATGGACAGTACGACCAACAGTATGATGAAGAGTACGACAATGGCTATAATGAAACTTCACAGTATCAAAATGAAACACCGCAGCCGCAGCAGCCGGTTCAGCAGAGTGAGCCGGACATTATTGCACAGATAAAGGCAAAAGAGCGTAAGGCTGCCGCCAACGGTGCTGATTCTGATGATGAAGAACCGGAGGAATCTCACGAAGACTTGCTCGAGAAAATTAAACAGCAGGAACAAAAGAATCCTTATGAAAATTCCAAGGACTTCAAATTTGAAAAGAAAGAAAAAACAGAGGAAGAAGAACCCGGTCCGAAACCGAAGCCAACAGATCTCAAAGGATATATTGAGATGTTCCGTGATACGAAGGAATATTCAGTCAAGTATGACAGAGCTGATCTGGAAAAAAATAAGAACATCTGCATAGCAGCGTGTCTGGGTATCACTTTTTGGGTTCCGATGGCATTCAGAGGAAATTCCAGAGTGGGACGCTTTTATGCCAATCAAGGTCTGCTGATCTTGATTGTATCGGTTGTGTCAAGTATACTTTATGCATTGTTTTCGGGCATTATAGGAGTTGCTTGTACGACCTATACAGTTGTTGATTATATCTATACTGTTCCCACGCTGAGTGTGGGCGGTATTATTCTTGACATTCTTTTCTTTGCATTATGCTATTCCATACCGATCTTCCTGTTTATTTGTGCATTTGACGACATTCGTAAAGGCAAGATCAGAGATATTCCTTTCATAGGAAAATTACATCTTCTTCATATGTATTGAGTACAAATTTTTTAAAATATATTGTTTGCTCGACAAAAAAAGCACGGACGCAAATCCGTGCTTTTTTTAAAGTGAATCAAGTAAATTTTCCTTGACGGTTGAATGTGAGAAAAGAATCTTAATATCAGGATTTTCTCTGTGAAGTCGCCGGAGTGTGATGATATGGGAGATATAGTCATCGGGATCATACTGTAATTCAAGGAGTTTTTCATTAGGGGTCAGCATTTCGTCCAGAACTCTTTCATCAATTGCTGCATCGGCAGCAAAAAGGATATTTCTTTCCGGAAGAAAAAAACCTGTCATTGCTTTTGCATGACCGCTGAGGTCAAAGGCAAGTATCGAGCCGTCCCCCAAAACATCATAAATCCACTTGAAATATTTTTTCAGAAAGGTTTCCTCGTTAAAAATTCCTGTGGCTTTGATTGGAATTTTTTTATTCGGAAAAGTGCTTTTCATTGCACCTTCTGCGGTATCGGGGAATTTCAACATACATACAACCTGTGCCGTTGAGAGTATTTCGTATTTTGGTATCAGCGGCAAGGCTCCGCAGCATTCGGGATAGCAATGTGTCAGCAGGACTTTTTTGATGCATATGGGGTCCATATTTTCCTGTTCAAGATGTTTGATGATGGAATCGCTGTCCTGAAAGGAAATTTTTCTTTTTGCCTTTAATGCCGAAAAAAGCAGGGGATTTTTTTTGAGCAGTCCTGTACAGCCTGTGTTAATCAGAATGTTTCCGAATTTCTTGTGTTCCAGAAGGAATACATTGATCGGCAGACTTTCCGTTTCGTAAGTGGTACTCAGAAAAAGCTCCTGAAAGTTAAATTCTTCTTTTCCGCAGATATAGCGTTTGAGAGTGATAATTTTATTTTTCATTTTTTAATTTTCTCCGTGATTTCAACAAATGTATGTTATAGTATATATCATATTTTATTTATATTGTCAAAAATGTCAAGGGGAAATATTTTCATTTGTATAAAAAATAATTTTTTTCTAATAAACGGTTGTTAATTTTATGGTTTTTTGTTATTATAATAAATAGTTCTTTTTTATTATCAATGAATTGGCAATATATGTCAGTATGTGATTGATGTTAAAAATTCGGAAGGAGATTTAATATGTCAAAGAAAAATTTTATTGTAAAACGTATTTTGATATGTGGTATAGCGGCTGCACTCGCCGTTTCGGTATCGGGATGCAGTCTGTTTCAGGGTGATGAAAGCAGTGATGCCAAGCAGAACAGTTCAGAATCAAACACTTCGGAAACAACACAGGCTGCCGGTGCTTCCAAATTCGGCAATGATATTGCAGTTAAATCCAAAAGCTATAATATCACGCTGCCGATTATGACTTATTTGTTCAACTATAATTATAAGAGCTATGTGGATAATTATGGCACATATATGACCTACTACGGCTTTGATTCCACCAAAGATCTCAAAGAGCAGTACTATAATGAAGAAAGCGGTCAGACATGGTATGATTACTTTATGGATATGACAAAACAGTATATCGAACAGACACTCATTATGGCTGAAGCTGCCAAGGAAAACGGTGTGGAACTGGACGAAAGCGACAATAAAACAATTGAAGAAACCATTACCTCGCTGCAATCTGCTGCTTCGGCAAATAGTCAGACAGCCGAACAGTATATTTCTTCCTACTACGGCTCGGGTGTAACGGAAAGTGATATAAGAGAGTGTCTGAAACTGACTACTCTTGCTCAGAAGTATTATAATCAGCTTCATGACGGTTATAAGTATACGGACGAAGATTATGAAAAATTCTATGAAGAAAACAAAACCAGTTATCTTTATGCGGATTTCCTGAGTTTCAGCTTTGATTTTACCGCAGAAACCGTATCGGGTGAGGAATCAGCTGAGGTATCCGTTAATGCGGAAGAAAAACAAAAGGCAAAAAGCTATGCCGAAGATCTTGCAAAATGCAAAACAGCGGAAGAATTTAAGGACTATATCACAAAGTACCTGAAGGCAAATCCGGACCTTGTGCATACAGAATCTTCTGCTGCTTCCGATGAATCGTCTGCCGAAACATCCGTTTCTGAAAAGGAACTGGACGCTGCCATCCAAACACAGGTGGATGCTGCACTGACTTCCAAATATACCTATGAAGTTACTTCCGAAGCAGGCAAATGGGTATTCGAGGACGGCAGAAAGCAGAACGAAACCAAAATCATAGAGGGAACAGACAATTACACCGTGATTATGATGGTTAAGCCTGCTTACCGTGACGAATCCATTAACAAAAATGTAAGACATATTCTTCTCTCAACGGAAACGTATGGTACAGAAGATAAGGCAAAGGCAAAAGCGGACGAAGTTTATGCTGAATGGAAAAAAGGCGACAAAACAGAGGACTCTTTTGCAAAGCTGGCAGAAAAGTACAGCAGCGACCCCGGTTCGTCCAATAACGGCGGTCTTTATGAAAATGTGTCCGAGGGTCAGATGGTGACGGAGTTTAATGACTGGGTATTTGATAAGTCCAGAAAGAAAGGCGATACCGGCATCGTCAAGACAAGCTACGGTTATCATATTATGTATTTTTCCGGCGACAGTGACGCAGCCTGGAAAGTAAGCGTCGATTCTGCAATGCGTACGCAGGATTACCAGAAAGATTACGAAGCACTCCAGAAAAAATTCACCATTGAGTTTGATGATGACTATCTGAAAAATATAGACGTATTTGTTTCAAGCAGTTCCGAGGCTGCTGAAAGCACAGCTCAGAGTGCTGCCGGAACTTCCACAGAAAGCAAGGCTCAGAGTGCTGCCGAGAGTTCCGCAGAAAGTAAATCTAAATCTTAAATAAAAAGCAGCAGCGTGTTGCGGCGGATATGGTAGATGTCTTCAGCAGCCGAACAGCTGACAACTTGCTGTATTCAAGCAAAAGACGTGTGAGAAATTTGTTTCTCACACGTCTTGTTGCTTATTCTGATGTTTTCCCCGGTCGATAATATCCTGTACCGTAATCGCATTTACTACATCATTGACAGCTTTGTAGATTTCTTCCCAGACAAATAATGATATGCAGTCATTGCTGTATGGACAGTCGTTTTTTTCATATTCCAGACAGGAAACGGGGGCAAGCGTTTTTTCTGTACTTCTGAGAATCTCTCCTACGGTATATTCGCAGGGAGATTTCACCAGTTTATAGCCGCCTTGCGAACCTCTTACGCTTTTGATCAGCTTTGCTTTATTCAGCGATGCGGCGATTTGTTCAAGATATTTTTCGGAAATGTGGTGACGCTGTGCAATATTTTTCAGAGGTATGCATTTATCACCGCCGTCCAGTGCCAGTTCTGTGATGAAGCTCAAGGCATACCGTCCTTTTGTTGAAATTTTCATAAAAAGCCCCTTTATTGTATCGTTTGATTTATGCTATAATTATAATATGCTTTATGGTTTGTGTCAATTCATAAAATACACAAAACATATCAAAATACTATGAATTTATTTGAGAAAGGGCGACAGATGATGTATGAAGATTTCATAAAGACTATTCAGGACAGCAATCGTATTGTATTTTTCGGCGGGGCAGGTGTTTCTACCGAAAGCGGTATACCCGATTTTCGCAGCGTTGATGGATTGTATCATCAAAAATATCGGTTTCCACCCGAAACTATTCTCAGCCATCATTTTTTTATGAACAATACCGGCGATTTTTATGATTTTTACAGGGACAAGATGATATGCAGCTCTGCAAAACCGAATGCCGCTCATCTTGCATTGGCAAATCTGGAACGACACGGCAAACTGAAAGCCGTTATCACACAGAACATAGACAGACTGCATCAAATGGCAGGCAGTCAGACGGTATATGAACTTCACGGTTCGGTACACAGGAACTATTGTATGAAATGTAAAAAATTTTACGGCATCGAAGCTATTACCGAAAGTACGGGAATTCCGAAGTGTGAATGCGGCGGCATTATCAAGCCTGACGTGGTTCTGTATGAAGAAGGATTAGATGATGAAACCGTTACCAAAGCCCTGAATGCCATTGCCTCAGCCGATCTGCTGATCGTGGGCGGAACATCGCTGAATGTTTACCCGGCGGCTGGTTTTCTGCAATATTTCAGGGGAAATCAAATTGTACTGCTCAATCGTTCCGCCACATCCTATGACAGCAATGCGGACATTATTATCCGTGACCCTATCGGCAAAGTGCTTGGATATGTCGACGAAAAATTGTATGGCTAACAATCGGGGCTTTGTTCCAAACTCCACCGGAACTGCTTGTTTTTGGATTTCGACAGGAGTAGCAAGTTCCTGCACCCGCAATTTGCAGAATAGGTAATCTTTGATGTTGTTTACTGTAAATTCACACTAAAATCGAAAGAAAGAAAAAATAGATAAATATTTGTCGGAAATTTGTGCAAAATTTTTGTAATTTCACAAAGAAAAATTTCAAAAATAACTTGCAATTTGATAAAAATAATGATAATATTAACTGTACGCAAGTATCAGCGTAAGGAGGTGTCATAATGCCAAATATTAAATCAGCAAAAAAGCGTGTTAAGGTGATTGCTGCAAAGACTGCTGCCAACAAGGCTGTTACTTCTGCTCTCAGAACCAACATCAAGAAGGCAAATGTTGCAATTACTTCCAATGCTTCGGATAAAGAACAGGCTGTTCGTCTTGCTATTAAAAAGATCGACCAGGCTGCTGCTAAGGGCATTCTTAAAAAGAATACCGCTTCCAGAAAGAAATCATCACTCGCTCGCAAGCTCAACGCTTCCGTTTAACAGCTGAGGATTTTGACATAATTATATATTGTGTCACGCACATTAAAGCAGAACGCAGGTTCTGCTTTTTTTATAATTATGAACAAACAGTTTCGTACCAGATAGGAGCTTTTTATGAAAAAGACGTTTCGATTTTTATTAACCATCTCCTTGTCGCTTCTTTTGCTCTCAGGCTGCGGTAATTCTGCCGACAGCGGTGCTGCTCCTGCAGCCGACGACGGCAATCCGGGATTTTCAGATGCCGATGATACCGGCAGCAATGCAGCAAGCAGTAATAGAAGTAGCCGCAATACGGATAACAATCAAAACAACGGCAATACAGGCGATAACGGCAGCAATCAGAAAAGTACCGGTGATAACGGCAGTAACCAGAAAAGTACCGGCAATAATGGCAGCAACCAGAAAAGTGCCGGTGGCAGTACAGCAGCAGAATCTTCGGGCAGTACTCAAAATGGTGGTTCATCGTCTGCCGCTCAGGAAAATAATGTTCCGATGACAAACGAAGAGATCAAGGAACATCAGGTGTCAAAAATAGAAATTAAAACACCCAAAATCAAAATCAATACACACAGAAACGATAAAAATAATCCTTCGGACACATTGGTTGTCTATTATTCCGCTACCGGTTCGACAAAAAGAGTTGCTGAGATGATTTCTTATTATGTCGACGCCGATGTCTTTGAAATTAAACCAAAGAAAACATACAGCAAAACGGACCTTGACTGGACTGATAAAAACAGCAGAGTATATAAGGAGCACAATAAAATCAGCAGAAACGTCAGACTAGTCAGTACTTCTCCCGATAACTTTGATGCCTATGATACCGTGTACATTGGTTATCCGATATGGTGGGGCGAAGCATCGTGGGTGATGGACAATTTTATCAAAAATAATGATTTTACGGGAAAAACTGTGATTCCGTTCTGTACTTCGTCCAGTTCCGGTATTGGTGACAGTGCTGAAAAACTCCGACAAATGACAGGAACAGGTGATTGGCTGGAAGGACGGCGTTTTTCCGGTGCAGCAACTGAAACCGGTGTTCATCAATGGATAGACAGTCTGAAATTAAAAGACAATGATTAATCGGGTCGCTGCCCCGACCCTCATACAACCCCGTAAGCCAAAAGACAAATCAATGCGGCAAAATTTCTTCACTGACAGCCAGCGGGGAAATTTCGCCGTTTATTGCTTTCATACAGAAAATATGTTATGATAATGGATACATCAAGAGAAAAAACGAAAACAGGTGATGATTTTGTCAGAAGAAAAAATAACGGAACAATCTCTTCAGATACAAGAAGAATATACGGATATGCTCAAAGATATTCTGTTGATCCGTGCCGGCGGCAAACAGCCAAAAGCAATGGTTCGTACTTATGGCTGTCAGCAGAATGTGGCGGACAGTGAAAAAATTAAGGGTATGCTTGAAAAAATGGACTGCGGACTCACTGAAAATCCCGAAGAAGCCGATATTATCATTTTTAATACTTGTGCCGTCCGTGAACATGCTGAGGACAGGGTTTTCGGAAATGTGGGTGCCTTGAAAGCGTATAAACGAAAAAAACCCTCACTGCTCATAGGACTGTGCGGCTGTATGATGGAACAGCAGCATATTGCGGACAGAATACGCAAAAGTTTTCCTTATGTGGGATTGGTATTCGGTACGCACGCTATTCATAAATTTCCCGAACTGCTGTATCATTCTGTGACGACCGGCAAACGCACCATTGAACGAGGCAATGATGACGGAAAAATCTATGAGGGTCTGCCGATACACCGTGACGGCAGTTTTAAGGGCTGGCTGTCGATTATGTATGGCTGTGACAACTTCTGCACATACTGTATTGTTCCGCACGTAAGGGGCAGGGAAAGAAGCAGAAAACACAGCGTGATTCTCAATGAAGCCAAAAGTATGATTGCAGCAGGATATAAAGAAATCACACTTCTTGGACAAAATGTCAATTCCTACGGAAAAGGTCTGGAAGAAAAAACAAACTTTGCTTCTCTGCTGAGAGATACAGCAAATATTGAAGGGGATTTCTGGCTGCGTTTTATGACATCGCACCCGAAAGATGCTTCCAAAGAAATGATCGATATTATGGCAGAAAACAGCAAAATATGCAACCATCTTCACTTGCCGTTCCAGTGCGGCAGCGACAGGGTGCTGAAACGTATGAACCGCCGCTACACCGTGGAAAAGTATCTTGAAATCGCTAATTATGCCAAAAGCAAAATTCCTGATTTATCGCTTACCAGTGATGTCATTGTGGGATTTCCCGGAGAGACTTACGAGGATTTTCAACAAACACTGGAACTGATCAAAGAGGTGGAATTTACGTCTTTGTTTACTTTTATTTATTCCCCCCGTGTAGGTACGCCTGCTGCTCAGTTTGACGATCCGTATTCTCACCGTGAAAAAGCCGAGTGGATGGGAGAACTCCTGAAAGTACAAGAAAAAATTGCCGCCAAACGCTGTGCCGGTATGGTTGGCAAACAATACCGTGTTCTTGTGGAAGAACAGGCAAAAGAGGGCGTACTGAATGCCCGTACCCAGAACAATATTGTTGTGGAACTGAAAGCTCCTGCGGAATATATCGGAACTTTTCAGAATGTGGAAATTACCGAAGCAAGAAACTGGATTTTAAGAGGACAAATCGTTTAATTACTTTCAGGTCAAGGAGCCGATTACGGAGAATCAGGGCTTCGCCCCGAACCCCACCAGGGCTGCTCGCCCTGCACCT
>CACYDP010000029.1 GCA_902773135.1 uncultured Ruminococcus sp. | reverse complement strand
TGTCCGAGCTGGCCGAAGGAGCACGATTGGAAATCGTGTAAACGGCTACAACCGTTTCGAGGGTTCGAATCCCTCACTCTCCGCCATAGTGTAATCCGCATTCATACTGATAAGTCAGTGTTAATGCGGATTTTTCTTTGTTTTAAAATTCATTTTATATGAAAAATTTATATTGATTTGCACTATTTTTTGCTTTTTTAAAAAGTGATTCCATATGAAATTCCATATGGAATTAATCAATCGCCTTGCTGAAAAAGTCATTAATTCTGTCATCAATTACTTGTTTTTCATCTTTAAATGTAAACTGATAAATTTTATCCATTGTCTTAATGTCGTCCCAGCAGCCACGTTCCAAAGCATACTTTTGAGGAATATTCAGGTATAAAACATAATACTGGCATTGAGCGGTTGCCGCTGTCAAGACCGAAAATGATTATCTGTGCAGATCTATGAACGTGCAGAAAAACGCCTGTATGCGATTCTGAGGAAAAAGGGGATTTATGCAAGTGCCGCTGTCTATGAACGGTCATTGCTGAGGCAGGTAGAAGAGGAACTGCGAAGACTTCGCAGAGAATCAGCAGATGCCGTCAATGCTTTGGTGCAGGAAAACTACGAAATAGGTTTAAAGGAGCTGACTGATATTCTGTCTTCTGCGGGAGATGACCGCACATATAATATGTTCAGCAGACTGAACAAACGGCAGGTAGAGATCATTGCAAGGAATACCAGCGGTGATTTTAATAAAGCGATTGGAATGATCGGCAGGCGAAAAAATCAGTACAGGTCAGACAATACGAAAAATGCGGCAAAATCTGGAAAACAAACTTCGTGAGCAAGATATTACAGCGGTAACGTACAAAAACGGGGTCAATGTTCCACTGAGAAAATATGATGCAATGGCAGCACGTTCCACCACAGCGGAAACGCAGAACCGTTCACAAACAGCACAGGGTCAGGAATGGGGTTATGATCTGGTGCAGATGACCACCCACACGCCGACTTGTGCGGTTTGTGCGATGTATCAGGGGCGGGTGTATGCGACCACAAGGGAAGCCGCTAACGGCAAATACACGTCAAGGAATGGCAGTCCTTTGTATTTTCCGTATCTTTATGATACCGCTTTTGTCAGCGGTTACGACACAATTCACCCCAATTGCCGCCATAGGATTGCGATATTTCCTCCGGGTGCTTATACTGATGAGGAGATGTCAGCCTATTCGGAAAAAAGTACAAGACCCTTTGAGGATAACCGCAGTGATGAGGAAAGAAAAGAATATGCACAGGATCAGGCAGAAAAACGGAGGAAGAATGCACAGTACAAGCAGTATGAGCGGCTGAAACAGGTTCTGTCGAATGACGCACCGAAAAGTTATGCAGGCTTTGTGAGAATGAAGCAGACCAATTCACAGCGTTATCAAGAGCTGATGAGCGATTACAGAAAAATAATGAGGGTTGCAAATCAGCGAGAAAGTGGTATCAGCGGAAAACATACAGCCTCTAATTCTGTAAATACTGTTAATTTGGAATATATTTCGTCAAAAGAATATCATGATAAATTTAAAGGCATTACCGGGAATATCAAAGTTGACGAACAGCTTTATAGACAATCAAAAGCTATGTTAACACACCGAAACGGAACGGATAAAGAAGATATGTGTTTGATAGACAGTAGAACAGGAAAAATTGCAGGTCATCAAAGTAATTCCAAAGTAGATTTTGGTGTTGAATACAATAGCAGTATTGAAAATGCTATTAAAAATAATCCTCGCAATACTTTGATTTCTATTCATAATCATTCAACCAATAATCCACCGACAGGTAGTGACTTTGTATCTAACGGAAGTAATGGATATAAACTTGGTCTTGTTGTTACGCATAACGGAAAGGTTTTTACATACAAAGCTGGTAAAAATCCATTTTCCGCAGATAGTTTTGGAACAAGAGTTGAAAAATACAGAAGGTTGGGGTATAATGAATTTGATGCAATTATAAAAACACTGACAGATTATACTGAACAATATGGAATAGAATGGAGTGAAAGATAATGTTCAAAGATGGTCATTATATTGATTCGGGTTTATCACTGGACGAAATAGAGAAACTTGTTGAACAGGCAGAAGAAGAAAACAAGAAATATAAATCTTGGGACGAAGTTCCGAAAGTTACAGAAGACCAAAATGATTAACCGCTCCTTGTGGGCGGTATTTTTATACCCAAAAATAAAAGGAAATGATGTTATGAAAGCAATCAAATGTGATCTTTGTGGAAAAGAAATTGATAGTGAGGCAATATGTATGTTTCCAAGATACCAAATCAAAAAAAAGATTAATGTCGTTTACTGTAAAAAGCATTGTATTTGATTATGTCGGACGTAAACATAAAAGTTCGTTAGATGTCTGTGACGGCTGTTGGGGAGAATTTGAAAAGTTTGTTGAATTGAAAAAACTTAAAGAAAATTAAAATTTTGAAAAAACGGAATGAATCAGCACTTTTCAACTGTTGACAGCGAGAGTGAAAGTGGTATAATATAAGAAAAAATAGCAGAAAACAAAGCAGTTATCGGTAAGGAGATGATGATAATGAACACGGAAGACAATTTACAGGATACCAGAACGGTAAATCGTAAAGCAAAAGACAGTGTTTTTTCA
>CACYDP010000028.1 GCA_902773135.1 uncultured Ruminococcus sp. | reverse complement strand
TTGATTTTTGGAAAAGTTTTTAACAAAATTTCAAGGGCTGTGAAGATTTGATGATCGTTTCTTCACAGCCCCTTGTTCTATTGTGGTTGCTTTATTGGTCGTTTTATTGGTCGTTTTATTGGTCGTTTTTTGACCAACCGAAAATAATAATTGATATTTATCACAATTGACTACTGTAATCATTTGATATTGATTCTTGAACATACACTTCTATTGCACCACATTTTTGAAGGATTTTTCTGCATCTTTTAAACGTCATTCTTTTCATATGTAATTCATCAAATGTTTTCATTTTTTCATATCACTTAAAAAATTACCGTTTCACTATTCCCTACCATATTTCAAAAATTTGACCCCAAAAGGTCAAATTACAAAAAATATTTTTTAAATAGGGATTTTTTACCCTATATTAAGCTATTTCATATAATAATCAATTCCTCAGACCTTTGCCAACGGATTTGCATTAAGCCCTTTCTGAATCTGCTCATCGGCTATATGAGTATAGATCTGAGTTGTACCCAAATTTGAATGCCCAAGAATCGCCTGCAAGGTTCTTATATCTACCCCGCCCTTCTGGTACAGCAATGTAGCAGCGGTATGTCTGAGTTTATGGGGTGAATAACCCTGATCTCCCAAACCGATCTTTTCCAGATAATGATTAACCATGTGATAAACACCCTTGCCGGTAATACGGCAGTTCTTTCTGCTTATGAACAGAGCATTTTTATCGGAAATACCATTCACTGGTCTGACCTTCAGATATTCCTGAAGAGCCTTCACGCAAGCCGGATTCAAATATATGGTTCTTTCTTTGTTTCCTTTTCCTCTTATCGTCAGCATATTCTCACTGTTGATATCGGAAAGATTGATGCCTACAAGTTCCGAGCGTCTCAGCCCGCAATTTAAGAAGAACACCAAAATACAATAATCTCTTTCTTTGAATTCTCCGTCAACTGCTTTCAAAAGCCTGAGGCTATCCTCCAACGTCAGATATTTGGGCAGTTTCTTTCCTTTTTTAGGAGCTTCCAGCCCCTCGGTCGGATTATAAGAAAGCTTATGGGTTTTTACTGTCAGATAATTAAAAAAATCTTTCAGACTTGATGTTTTTCTGGATCTTGTTGCGGCATTGTTGCCTCTTTCATCTTTACAGTAATTCAGAAAAAGAAGTATGTCCGAAAATGTCACGGTTTTGACCATTTCCAGATCGACACACGAAATGTCAATATTGTCTATCTCTATGTCTTCATTGACAAGCCCTCGATCCTTTATCATAAATCTGAAAAAGGTGCGTAAATCACGATAATACTCGTCAACCGTCAAATCTGCTCTTCCTTTTATATTGCCTGTATAGCTTAAAAATTCTCTGAGAATGGGTGGTGCTTCTTTCAATAATGTATAGCTCATTGTATGTATTTCCCTCCCTGATTTTTTTCATTTACTTTCTGTTTCTATATTATATCATTCCTGATTTTTAAAGTCAAAAATGATGATCAATACATTATTCAGGAAGTCGTATTCAATTTATCCTGATTTTTTTCAAAAATATTAATATCATTATCCTGTTTGTTATGATCTATTAAAAATTACCGTTGACAAAAAATCAAATTAATGCTATTATCTTATCAATGATTGATGATATTTTGAATGCGTTGATGAGGAACTCATTAAATATTCCGATACAGTCAGAGAGCAGAAATCATCGGCTGAAAGTTTCTGTATGTATTAATTTTCTGAGTACCGCCTCTGAGCAGTGCGGCAAACGATTGAATCCTAAGCCGCAACGTTTTTGCCTACGTTACAGGGCTTTGAGATTTTTCTCATCTGAGAACGGTTGTTATACCGTTAAACCAGGGTGGAACCGTGAGAGTATCATAATACCTCGCCCCTAAGTATTTACTTGGGAGCGAGGTTTATTTTTTCGGAAAACACCCGCTATTTTTAAAATTAAAACGGAGGTATTGAAAATGATTAAAATTGAACTGAAAGACGGTATTATCAAGGAATTTGAAAGCGGAGTAACTGCTGCCGATGTGGCGAAAAGTCTTGGTATGGGACTGTATAAATCTGCTTGTGTATGTCGTATCGATGGAGAAGTCTGTGATTTAAGAACGGTACTTGATAAAGACTGTAAACTTGAAATCCTGACGTTTGACAGTAAAGACGGTCAGAAAGCATTTTGGCATACTACTTCGCATATTCTGGCACAGGCTGTAAAAAGACTTTATCCCAATGCAAAATTTGCAATAGGACCGGCAATTGATAATGGTTTTTATTATGATTTTGATGTTGAAAAGCCCTTTTCTCCCGATGATTTGGAAAAAATCACTGCCGAAATGAAAAAAATTGTCAAAGAAGGACTGGCAGTCGAAAAATTTGAACTTCAGCCCAATGAAGCTGTAAAACTGCTTGAAGATATGGGTGAACCATACAAAGTGGAACTGTGCAAAGAACACAGTGATAAAGGAGAGCCTATCAGTTTTTATCGGCAAGGCGAATTTACAGATCTTTGTGCAGGTCCCCATCTGATGACAGTATCACCTGTAAAAGCAATTAAGCTGACCGCTTGTACAGGTGCCTATTGGAGAGGTGACAGCAAAAATAACCAGCTTTGCAGAGTTTACGGTGTTTCATTCCCGAAAGCCTCTATGCTCGAAGAACATCTGAAAAAACTCGAAGAAGCAAAACTGCGTGATCATAATAAAATAGGCCGTGAACTGGAATATTTTACAACCGTTGATTATGTAGGTCAAGGTCTTCCTGTATTAATGCCGAAAGGAGCAAGAGTGATTCAGCTTCTGCAAAGATGGATAGAGGACGTTGAACAGTCAAAAGGCTGCCAACTGACCAAAACTCCTTTGTTTGCAAAACGTGAACTGTACAAAATCTCAGGTCACTGGGATCACTATCTTGACGGTATGTTTGTTCTCGGAGATCCTTATGACGAAACAAAGGAATGTTTTGCACTTCGTCCGATGACTTGTCCGTTTCAGTATCAGGTATATCTGAATAAACAGCGTTCTTATCGTGATTTGCCTATGCGTCTTACGGAAACATCAACCCTTTTCAGAAATGAAGCGTCCGGTGAAATGCATGGTCTGATCAGAGTAAGACAATTTACGATTTCCGAGGGACACTATATTCTGCGTCCTGATCAGCTTGAGCAGGAATTTAAAGGCTGTCTGGAATTGGCAAAATACTGCCTTGATACGGTTGGTCTTCTTGAAGATTGTACTTTCCGTTTCTCACAGTGGCACCCTGACAATCCTAATAATAAATACGAGGGTACCAAAGAACAATGGGAAGAAGCTCAGAGCATTATGAAAAAAATTCTTGACAATATCGGACTTGATTACGAAGTAGGAATTGACGAAGCTGCTTTCTATGGTCCGAAACTTGATATTCAGTATAAAAACGTGTTTGGAAAAGAAGATACGATCGTTACGATTCAGATTGATATGCTTCTTGCAGAAAAATTCGGAATGTATTATATAGACAGTGACGGTCAGAAAAAACTGCCCTATATCATTCACAGAACATCACTTGGCTGTTACGAAAGAACTCTTGCATATATGCTCGAACATTTTGGCGGTGCTCTTCCCCTCTGGCTTAGTCCGGAACAGGTTCGTGTTCTTCCTTTGAGCGAAAATCTGCTTGATCAATGCAAAGAAATTGAAAAGAAACTGGTTGATGCCGGTATCCGTGCAACAACAGATGTGAGAAGCGAAAAAATTGGTTATAAAATACGTGAAGCACAGCTCGAAAAAATTCCGTATATGCTTGTTATCGGAAGCAAAGAACTCGAAAATGGAACTGTTTCCGTACGTTCACGCAAACAGGCAGATCTCGGTTCGATGTCTCTTGAGCAATTCATTAATATGGCAAAAGAAGAAATTGACAGTAAAAAGCGTGATTAACCATTCTATCGGGATATGGTATTGCTCCGTATCCCGATCGTTTTATAAAATACAGGGTGATAAAGATGACAGATAAAGAAAAAGCGGAAGCAGCTGTTGAAGCGTTAGAAAAAGAATATCCTGATGCAGTGTGTTCCCTGGTCTATACCGAAGCACTCCAGCTCCTCATCGCAACACGGCTTGCTGCTCAATGCACCGATAAAAGAGTCAATATGGTAACGCCGGCTCTCTTTGATCGATTCAGGACAGTTGATGATTTTGCTGATGCAGAATCAGAAGAAGTGGAAGAATATATACACTCGTGTGGATTATATAAAACAAAAGCCCGTGACATTATTGCAATGTGTAAAATGCTGCGTGATGAGTATGACGGCACCGTACCGGATACCATAGAAAAATTAGTAAAACTTCCGGGAATAGGCAGAAAAACTGCTAACCTTGTCGTTGGAGATATTTTTGGCAAACCGGCTGTTGTTGTGGATACACATTGCATACGAATAACAGCTAAGTTAGGTTTTCATCATATCAAAGATGCAGTTAAAATCGAAAAAATTCTCAGAAATATTTTACCACCGGAAAAATCAAACGATTTTTGTCACAGGCTTGTTCTCCATGGCAGAGCTGTCTGTACAGCAAGAAATCCAAAATGTAAAAAATGCTGTATGAACCATTTCTGCGATGATTATCTGCATAACAGCAAAGATAAAAAAGATTAACATAAAAGTCCTTGTTATAAAATAATGTCATTAAGACAAAATAGTTATATAACTAAAATGATAGCAGGGGCTGAATTTATGAACGATATTATCATACTATCCGATATAGGCAAAATATATCACACAAAAGAAAACAGTGTGACCGCTCTGAAAAATATCAATTTTCGTATCAAAAACGGAGAATTTGTTTCCATTATAGGAAAATCCGGTTCCGGAAAATCTACCCTTATGAATATTATAGGCTGTCTTGATACATCAACGTATGGAAAGTATATTCTCGATGGAATTTGTGTTGAAAATATGAATGAGAAGGAACTTTCTTTTATCAGAAATAATAGGATAGGCTTTATCTTTCAGGGATTTAATCTGATTTCAACCCTTAATGCAGCGGAAAATGTAGAACTTCCTCTGCTATATAGAGGAATAAAAAGAAATGAACGTCATAAAATTGCGATCGAAGCATTAGAAAAAGTCGGTCTTCAACACAGAATCAATCATAAACCCAACGAACTTTCCGGAGGACAGCAGCAGCGTGTTGCCATTGCACGTGCGATTGCGGCTGCTCCAAAGCTGATACTTGCCGATGAACCTACGGGAAACCTTGACAGTAAATCAGGAACAGAAATTATGAATATACTCAAAAATCTTAATGATGAAGGCACTACGATCGTTCTGATTACCCACGACAATAAAGTTGCAGAAATGGCTCAGCGGTGTATTAAAATTTCTGATGGAATGATGATATGAATCCCTTCAAAGTAAATATGCACAAATATTAACTCAAAAAGTTGTAAATATCCAATAAATAAATTTTGTTTTTTCTTAAAAAGTCATTGACAACAATAATTTATGTGCTATAATTATGACAGTAAGCAAATAATGCTTATATTTATCTATCATCATTAACAAAATACAGGAGGTAATGATTATGCCAATCGAACTTCATAACGTAAATGTTCAGTCTTTTCTTTCGGTAATTGACACCTGTGAAGGTGATGTATTTTTGGTAACAGATGAGGGCGATCGCCTTAATCTTAAAAGTAAACTTTGCCAGCTGATAGGTCTTACAAAGCTTATTGAAGGCGGCAAAATCACCAACGCTCATATAGAGTGTCAGAATCCCGAAGATGAATCAAAACTTTTCAGATTCAATATGTTCGGCGAGGGTGAAAAAAAGGATTAAAATTTTAAAAAGAAAAAAATAACGGCTGTATGAGTTTGATTCATACAGCCGTTTTTTTAATTAATTTTTGGCACCGTACTGTTCATAATAGGCATCAATCTGTGATTTCAGATGATCGTCAATGATTATTTTTCCGTTGTACTCTTTATTATAAAGATGCTCAACAACCTCTGCCATCGTGACAATTGCAGTTGTCTGAAGTCCATACTTTTCTTCTATTTCCGACAAAGCACTCTTTTCTCCTTGACCTCTTTCCATACGGTCAACAGAAACAACAAGTCCTATGGGCTGAACATCACCCTGTGCTTTGATAATAGGAAGTGTTTCTTCGATAGAAGTTCCGGCTGTTGTAACATCTTCTATGATCACTACTTTGTCACCATCATTGATAGGACTTCCGAGCAGGATTCCTTTATCACCGTGATCTTTAATTTCTTTACGATTAGAACAATAACGAATATCTGTGTCATATTTTTCGCTGACAGCGATTGCAGCGGCAACAGAAAGCGGAATACCTTTATAGGCAGGTCCGAACAGAACATCAAAATCCAGCCCGAATTTATTTTTGATTGCTTCGGCATAATAGCCGCCAAGACGTCTGAGCTGGGCACCGGTTCTATAAAATCCCGTATTAACAAAGAACGGTGTTTTTCTGCCGCTTTTTGTAACAAAATCTCCGAATTTCAGAACCTCACAGTCAACCATAAATTCGATAAATTCCTGTTTGTAAGTTTCCATAAATAAAGCCTCCAAATTATTGTATATTTTACAATATTATATCATAATGATGCAAATGTGTAAACATAAAAAAACGACCGCCGCAAAGACAGTCGTCAGCAATCAATTTTTCGTTTCTCTTCCAAGAAGATAGTCAACAGACACTTCAAGAATATCGGCAAGTGCCACCAGTTCAATATCTGTTACGTATCTTATCTGACCCTCTAATTTTGAAAGTCCCGATGCATTCATATCTACTCCTCTGACCTGAAGTTGTGCAAGAAGCTCCTTTTGTTTCATACCCTTTTTCTTTCGGGCTTCCTCAACCCTTACCCCTATAAGATTTCTTGACCCGAGTGCTTGCTTTCGCAATCTCATGGATGACACCTCACTAATAAATTTGTAATATCCTTTTAAGATTATAAATTATTATATTCAAAATAACAATAGCAATTATGCAAGAATATTAATGTTGAATCTTGTAAAAAAAATAATCTGCGGCAAAATAATGTACAAAAAAACGCCCTATCTATTGTTTAATTTTTAGGACAATAATTTATTTCAAACTTTTATTTTCGATAAAATAATAATATATACAAACAAACATTGATTGATGCTAAAAGGATAAATCCCATCAACTCCTGTAAATTCATTATATCATATTAAATTCGACTTATTATTACATAAAATAAATTTAAAAAAGTTTAAAATTTGTTGTTTTTGCTATTGCAATTCCAAAAAAGATGTTGTATAATTAATAATATCAAATTGATATTAACATCAAATTTATAACTAAGGAGTGTATTTTTATGAGATTCAATCGACACCTTCCGGAGCTTTTTGCTGATTTTGAAAATGTTTATCAATGGTTTTCCTTATTGTCCGATATAGCAGTCAATGATCCATCGGATACCATTCATATTGTAGTAGATATGATCAATGGTTTTGTCAAAAAAGGTGCTTTGGCAAGCAAAGAAGTTTGTTCTATCAATGATGATATTGCATCATTGATCAGTAAATGCAAACACAATCATATTAAGACACTTGCCCTTGCTGATATGCATTCCGAAAACAGCACAGAATTTGAAACCTATCCCGTTCACTGTTTAAAAGGAACAGAAGAATCGGAGCTGACAGACGAAATCAAAAATGCCGACAATCATATCATTGTATTTGGCAAAAATTCCACTAACGGCTATCTTGAGCCGGATTTTTGCAAAGAACTTCTCCATTCCGGAAAACATACATTTATTTTAACCGGAGACTGCACAGATATGTGTGTGATGCAGCTCGCACTTACCATCAAAGCTGATTTTAACAGACGAAATATCAGCAGCAGAGTCATCGTACCTTATGAACTTACCGCAACCTGTTCTCTTCCCGATCACGCTCCTGAACTTGCCGAAATGATGGCACTGTATATGATGAAAACAAACGGCATAGAAATCGTAAAAAATATCATCTTATAAATATCAGTACAGCATAAAAAATCACAAAGGAGAATTATTATGATTTATAATAAAATGAATTTGACAGCGTTGACAGACTTTTATGAATTGACTATGGCAGGTGGTTATTTTGAAGAAGATATAAAAGATACCATCGCAACATTTGATATGTTTTACCGTCGAAATCCTGATAAAGGCGGTTTTGCTATTATGGCAGGATTGGAACAAGTGATAGATTACCTGCAAAATCTTCAATTCACCGATCAGGATATTCATTTCCTCAGAAGCAAAAAAATATTTAGTGAAGAATTTTTGAATTATTTGCTGAATTTCCGGTTCACCTGTGATGTATGGGCAGTTGAAGAAGGTACTCCTATCTTTCCCAATGAACCGATCATAACAGTCAGAGGTCCTATTATACAGGCACAATTAGTAGAAACAATGATTCTTCTGACAATTAATCACCAAAGCCTTATCGCAACAAAAGCCAACCGGATTGTAAGAGCTGCCAACGGCAAAGGAATTATGGAATTCGGCTCAAGGCGTGCCCACAGTTATGATGCAGCTGTATATGGTTCAAGAGCAGCTTATATAGGCGGCTGTATAGGAACGGCTTGTACTATTTCCGAAAGAGAATTCGGGATTCCTGCTCTCGGAACAATGGCACACAGCTGGATTCAATCTTTTGATAGTGAATATGAGGCATTTTGTGCTTATGCCAGACGTTATCCCAACAGCTGTACGCTTCTCGTCGATACCTATAATGTCCTGAAGTCAGGCATTCCGAATGCCATCAAAACATTCGATAACATATTAAAACCTCTCGGTTGTCGTCCGAAAGGCATCAGAATTGACAGCGGAGATATTACCTATCTTTCCAAAAAAGCAAGAATTATGCTTGATGAAGCCGGTTATCCCGATTGTCAGATATGTGCTTCCAATTCTTTAGACGAGTATATCATAGCCGATATGCTGCGTCAGGGTGCTCCGATTGACAGTTTCGGTGTCGGAGAAAGATTGATTACAGCAAGTTCGGAACCTGTTTTCGGTGGTGTCTATAAAGTTGTTTCAATCAACAAAAACGGAAAAGAAATTCCCAAAATAAAAATCAGCGAAAATGTCGCAAAAATTACCAATCCTTGTTTTAAGAATCTTTTCAGACTTTATGATCGTGATACCAATAAAGCGATTGCAGATGTCATTACTCTTTTTGATGAAGAAATAGATGATACAAATCCTTATATCATTTTCGATGCCGAACACACATGGAAACGAAAAAAAATAACAAATTTCAAAGCCGTAAAAATTCGTAAACAAATTTTCAAAAACGGCAGATTAGTTTATCACAAACCATCCATAGAGGAAATCAGAAATCAATGTAAAAAACAACTGGATACACTTTGGAACGAAATAAAACGTTTTGAAAATCCTCATACCTATTATGTAGATCTTTCAGAAAAACTCTGGAACGAAAAACAAAAATTGCTTAACGAAAATAATATCGTGTGATAATATTCAATCTTGTATTATTCTGATAGTATATTCTCTTGTATCCATTGCATTGAATCTTTTTGCGAAAGAGGCAAAATTTTGTTTTTCGGCTTGATTTTAATTGTAATTGACGATAAATCACAAGGTGTACAATTGATAAATTTTGTATTCTCATTAACCAGTATATTATCTAAATGGGCCTGTTGAAAATTCACGTTGTTAAATTGAGTATTTCTAAAATCAGTATCAAAAATAATAGCGTTTTTGAATGAAACATTATCAATTTTACAATTTCTGAAGATGCATCGATCTATTTCTGCATGATAAAAATTAACTGAACTTATCATGGAATGATTAAAATTAGTATCACGTACTAAACTATGACTAAAAGATATTTCATTCAGATTTGTCTTGACGAAATGACAGGAAAATAATTTTGAATAATACAAATCCGAATCCTGAATACACATTTTATTAAACACACAGGATTTTATCCATGCCCCCATTAATATTTCTAAATAACAATTATGAATGCCGCACATATTCTCAGTATCCAAAATCAATCTTTGTCCATATCTTCCCAAAGATTCAAGCCAATTTTTATGCTCAATGATTTGATAAATCAATTTAGCATTCATTCAAAACTCCTCCATACAAACAACACATATAATGTAATAAATGCATTTGTATTATATCACTAATTATGTATCTTGTCTACAATTTATGACGATTTTTTATAACTATAACAGCGTTTCCAATAACAATAGCTGCCGCAAGATCAATCATACGGCAGCTATTGTTATTCAATATGATTATTTTTCTGTTATAGGCAATATTCCTCCTATATCATATAACATACCGGTTCCTAATGATAGTAAATTGATATGATAATTGGCAGAAAACGCTTTTATATTTTCATAGTCTTTGTGGAGTTTGATATTGCCGCAAAAGGCTAATATGTTTTTACTCAACAAACCACAGGTTCCCCCTATAAAACCGTAATCATATCCATCCAGATGAATGTAACCTTCAGATATTTTAAGAACATCTATTTTATTGCTGATACAGGTATCGTAGATGGATTTATCTGCTGTAATAACAGCGTTTTTGTTGATGACTGCTGATGAACATTTGCTGTAATACTGATTGGTGTGTATTAAATTTTTACCAATACTTTTTATTGTTTTGTCTGCTGTTTTTGTATTGCATATAATATCATTTTCTAATATACAAACATTAAGGCACGGGGCTTTAGCAGTTACAGGATTTTCTGATTTAATAAGTTTGCAATTTAAGTTTAACAATTTTTCCTGCATTTTAATACTCATATCAGAAGAAATAATCAATTCATTTTTTCCGATATGACAAATTTGCATATCCGCATGATATGCTTCCGAACCGTTGATTAATTTTAATTTTTCAGAGGGAATGATATGGATACCTGCTTTTCTTATCTCTTCAACAAAGATATTTTTTCTATCAGACATTATGACTGTATGAACAGAATTTTGAGGCAAATTGGGTGATAATACAAATTTTGTCATAATAATCCTATCCTCTATCATTAAATTCACTTTCCCCTGTTTCATAATCAATTGTAATATGGGGTTGATTATTATACGCATAAATATTAAAACATATTCCTTCGCCGTTATCTTCTACGGAATATGCCTCTATTTCAACACCTCTGGCAACAAGATTTTCATCATCAAAGACAGGTGTTACTCTGTATAACACGTGATTTTTTGTTTCGTCAATATAATCGGCTACCATATTTTCAAATGGAAGCATACCTTTTACATTCAGATAGCGTGTACCTGTTATCAGATTTTTCTTATTAGCGTTTTCAGCCGTTAATTGATAACCTATCAAATGGCAGCGATTATACAGATATTTTCCGTCTACGCAATCATATTTAACCGTATGCCAACCGGTAGGTTTAATTTGTCCAATACTTCCCCTTTTTTTCGTTGGCATCGTTTCTTTACCTACACAGGCATATGCCGTTCCGCATCTTCCGAGATCATCGAGTTCACTGTAAGACTCAAATGCCTCGTCGGTATATTCTGATTCTTTAAAATACGGTATATTACTGTTAATTTCAACATATGGAGTATCTGAAAAATCCGGAATCGTGTGAATGGTATAGCCTGAATCAGCTAATGACTGCTCGGAATTGGTTTCTTCCTGGACCAATTCAAAAGAACAGCCGCTTACAATCATACAAATACTTACCAAAAGCGACGATAATTTAAAAAACGTTTTTTTCATTTTGAATATTCCTCTCTTGTAATGACAGAATGTGAATTACCCTTAAACTCGATCACAGATGTTAATTGATATTGACTGAAATCAATATTACATTTAACATCAAAAGGATAATCCCGGTTCCATTGATAGACAATGATTTTTGATATTTTATCTTCATATTTTGATATATCTTCATTTTCAACAAAACATATATCGGTATCGCAGGAATTGGATAAAAAATTTTCATCAATGATAATATTCTCGGGAAATTCTTCAAATAAAATTTTTGAAAATGAATTGATATGAATCAGATGTCCTTGAAAAGTTTCGATTATATTTTCAATCACTAATTTATCCCGACTTTGTCGTCTTTGATGAAATAACATTCCATTATTATTGTCCAAACAAAGAATAATGATCATAATGACTGTCTCCTATTCGTTGTAAAATGTTTTATAAAATATAATTTTGCAAGATGTTTTTGGTGATTAAGTTACGGTATAAGCACCTATGAATGGATATAATAAATATAAACCGCTACTGTTTTTACAATTATTTTCTCTATCCGAGCTGTTGACAGCATAGAATAAGAACAACAAATTGTGAAACAATAAAAAATAAAGGGGATTTGAATATGGCAGTAATAGAAATTACAGACAAAAATTTTGAAGAAGAAGTATTACATTCCGATAAGCCTGTTCTTCTTGATTTTTGGGCATCTTGGTGTATGCCCTGCAAAATGCTTTCTCCCGTAATAGAAGAAATTTCGGAAGAAGATGACAGCATCAAAGTAGGCAAAATTAATATTGACGAGCAGCCTGAACTCAGAGATAAGTTTCGTATTATGAGTATACCGACTATCATGGTATTCAAAGACGGAAAGAATATTGATCAGAAAGTCGGTGTACAACCTAAAGAAAAAATTCTTGCGATGCTTGAATCATAAATAAATTTATCAATCCAACGCTGATTTCTGATTATTCTGCACAGTGTTGGATTGATGTTATTTTCATATAAACGATGAAATAAAAATAAAAATCGATTTCGGCAAAATTGTCAAAATCGATTTTTGAAAGCGTCCCAGATAGGATTTGAACCTACGGCGTTTCGCTTAGGAGGCGAACCCTCTATCCAACTGAGGTACTGGGACGTATCAATCACTGTATTATTTTACAATTAAATGATGATATTGTCAAGAGTATCGTAATAATTTTTTATAGTATCAAACCCAAAACGAATGTCAGAAATAAAGCCGCATTACCATCTTTTCTGCGGCAGAACGGAGAAATAAAATGAAAAAAGCAATTATAATCGGTTCCGGACCTGCCGGAGTATCCGCAGCACTGTACTTAAAAAGAAGCGGAAAAAATGACGTAACCGTTATTTCAAACGGCAAAAGTGCTTTGGCAAAAGCAGAAAAAATAGAAAATTACTATGGAATTGAGGCTATGTCGGGTGAAGAACTCGAAACACAAGGAATAGAAAGTGCTAAAAAGCTGGGAATTGATTTTATCAATGCTCAGGTTGTTGCTATTACATTCGATGATTTATTCAAACCAATCATCGAAACAAACAAAGAATCTTTGCGTGCAGATGCACTCCTGATTGCCATGGGTGCATCCAGAAAATCACCCAGAATCACAGGACTTTCCGAATTAGAAGGAAAAGGTGTCAGTTATTGTGCGATATGCGATGCCTTTTTTTATCAAAACAAAGACGTATGTGTAATAGGAAACGGTGATTATGCGATACATGAAGCACAAATACTGGCACAAACGTCAAAAACAGTAACAATACTTACCAATGGCACAGAATTAACAGCAGAAGTTCCTGAGAATATCAAAGTAATAAACAAAAAGATTTTATCTGTTGACGGTACTAACTGCGTTGAGTCTGTAACATTTGATGACCGCTCCACACTAACAGTCAGCGGTGTTTTTGTTGCAATAGGCGTTGCCGGAAGTACAGACCTTGCACGTAAAATCGGGCTTGAACTTGACGGCAATAAAATAAAAGTAGATGAAAATATGATGACTAATATTCCCGGTGTATTTGCCGCAGGAGATTGCACGGGAGGTTTGCTGCAAGTGTCAAAAGCAGTTTACGACGGTGCATCTGCCGGTCTTGCAATGATCAAATATTTATCAGACAGCCAATAAAACATTTCATACAAAAATTCCTCTGAATCAAGCTGTTTCAGAGGAATTTTTGTTTTGGTACGATGGTACTCAATTTTGCTTTTCTCTCATTGTGTTTTTTTGCTGGCATAGAAAAAATCCACTTCGCTGCCATAGGGATGAAATATGACTCCGGACACATTCGGAGCACTGGCGTAGAATCTGCTCTTTACATATAACGGATAAAATATCCCGTTATCGCTTAAATATTTTTCTGCCTTTTCAATGATTTTCCAAGAAGTTTTACTGGATTGGTTTTTGATTTCCTGAATCAAAGAATCATATGTTTTGTCATGAAGAGAGGACGGATTATAACTGCTGTTGCTTTCAAATAATTCCAATAAATTAACAGGGTTTCTACCGTTAACTGTCAACGGTACAACCGCAGCAACATAATCGGAAGATTCAATTCTTTCATAGAGCAAAGATAATGACATTGGTTTTTTATTGACATAACCGGTTGTCAATGTATTCCAGCTTTCAATAATATTATTAACAACATTTTGAGTTTCACTGTCATTATCACATATGATATTAATCTTCGGAACATCTTCCGTTTCCGATGCTGTCAATGCTAACTCAAAATTTTTCTTTGCATCGTCGGAAAAAGAAATATATGTTCTTTGATTATCGGAAATATTGCGATAGGATTGACCTCCTATATACAAAAAATCCGGTATAATACAGTCAGCTTTTATACTGTTTTCGGGAATATCATTCAGAATAAAATTTCTGTCCAGAGATGCCAGCATTGATATACGAAGGTCTTTGTTTTGGAATGCTTCATCCATTGTATTGAAAGAGATTCCCCATACCGTATCGGCAAATTCACTGATGAAAAATTGATTGCCTTTAGCGGATACAATCTCTTTTTCTGATATTTCACCACAGTCCAGTTCCCCATCGGAAATTGCCTGTACCATATCCTGTGGTTGTTGTCCTATGGTAATATCTACTCCGGCAGGTATAGGCACGTCCTTTCCGACATAGTGTTCATTTTTTCTGAGTTTAATATATTCGTTATGTTCCCAGCCGCTTTCTTTTACAATAAAAGCACCGTTAGACAGTATTTTATCATCATCTCTGCCGTATTGTCCCCCGCTTTTTTCAAAATATTCTTTTTTACACGGCATAGCAGGCGGTTCGGTCAGAAGTGTCAGAAAATCTTCATTTTCATACTCTAACTGAATCATCAAAGTACGATCATTTACTGCTTTCACTCCAAGTTCGGATATATTTTTTTTCCCTTTATGAATGGCTTCTGCATTCTTAATACAATAAAGCAGGCTTGCTGTTTCAGAACCGGTAGACTTTGTAAGGCTGCGTTCAAAACCATATACAAAATCATCCGCAGTCAGCGGCGAACCATCAGACCATAATGCGTCTTTACGAAGACGGAATGTATATTCTGTACGAGTTTTATCAATACTCCAACTTTCTGCTGCTCCCGGTACAGCACAGTCATTCTGATCAAGACGGCATAAGCCTTCAAATATATTCATAATAATGATTCTTGCAGCTTTGTCGTCGGCTATCTGAGGATCCAATGTCACAGGTTCGGAATTTATATTATAGTTAATGATCTGATTTTCGGGACTATCATCGTCCTTTGAACAAGAGGTCAGAGACAAGACAATGATAACCGAAAACAACAGACACAGAATTTTCTTCAATAGATCGCTTCCTTTATATATGCATACGTTTTTTTAAATTTGATCTTAGTTTTGTCATACGATAAACCACCATCAGCATAACGGAAACTCCGATACAAGATACAGCAACAGGAATAGACCACACAAAATCATCAGTGATATGTAAAAAACGATGTATTAGGTATTCTGTTATAATACACATCAGACCGGATAAAAATATTTCTGCTGCAATCACTTTGAATAGATGATGTGTATGTCTGTAAACAAACACTCCTATATAAAAACTGATCATCAAAAATACTGTAATGGGAAAACTGATATGATGAAACCAATCTGTCGTCGGAGAGGCAGTTTGATTTAATACTTTCAAAAAAATATTCGTTGCCGCAAAATCCAACCAAATAAAAAAATTGAATGATGTGCGTGTGATCAGAACAGGAGGAACTATCATTGTCCAGGCATATACTACTGCTGAAATAACATAGACTGACCAAGTAATGGTTCCCGTAATCAAAAAATCACAAAGAGGACATACAATGAGCGGAATAACCAAAATAATCGTTATCAGCAAACCGGCTGCTTTTCTTAATTTTCTGACAATACTTTTTACACTGTCAATAGGATACGGAGGTATGACATTTACTTCAATATTATCATTTGGATTAATGACAGGAGTGGAACACAAAGGGCAGGATTTTTGCGAACGCTCCAATTCAACACCGCAGTTTACGCAATATGACAAACTCAATCATCTCCTTTATTTCAGCAATTACTCTCTATTTTTACGTGAATCCCCATTTTGATAAGTGATGTAAAAAAATATTTTTCAACATCCTTATTTTTCTTTCCACTGGTCCAGGTAATATACATATTTTCTTTGTAGCTGGTTGCTGCAGCACTGGGCATACCTTCCATAAACCGCCCCAACATAAATTGAAAACGCTCAACATACTGCTCCATTTCGGTCGGCAGAGTCACCTTTCCGAGATTGGAAAATGTAGACGATACCAATGCTTCTCCGTAAAGATGAAACGCTGTTTTCATGGCAATATTTTTGATACCGAGCGGTATTGCACGAACCATAGGATTCATTTCATCGCTTAGATTTTTACACATAATCGCATTCAGATATTTTTCTTTATTATTGACACGCATAAAATGATGAACTTCTTCTGTAATTTCTTTAAAGGTAAATTCACCATAACGAGGTTCAATACCGGGATTAATATACAACGCAAAATTACGAAGTGTTTTACTGGGATATATTTTTCTCAGATTAATCGGCACACTGACTTTTACGGGTCTTTCCACTCTTGCACTGCTTTTTTCCTGACATTTCATAAACGATTCTATCATCAGTGAAACAATAAATTCGGTAACAGTTATATTGTATTTTTTGGATTGTTCGTGAATTTCTTTAAACGATATGATTCCCGTTATCAAACTGATTCTGTCATCAGAAAGTTTAGGACTTCTGAAATGATAGCCTCTCAGTTCCTTACGGCTTTTCAGTGTGCGAAATTTTGCATAACGCTTAAAAGCATCTTCCATTTCTTCGGGATCAAAGTCAGAGCGGACAGAAATAATATCCGACGTCTGAGGAATTTCAATATGATGTTTGATTTCAATATATCTTGCAACAATGGATTTGAGCAGTATCATTCCGCCTGTACCATCGGCAAGTGCATGAAAAATTTCCAATGAAATCCGGTTGTGATAATACCTCAATCGATATGGCATATCACGATTTTGTTTTCCGCCTATTCTTCCACAGGGGTCATGGCTGTCAGGTTCGACAAGAACGATTCGTTCGCTCTCCTCAAAAAAATACCAAAAAAATCCTTTTTTTAGTTCCAGATTCAAATTAATAATGCGTTCACGCATATCGTTTAATGCTTGCTGAAGTATTGCCGGATCAACTTCCTCGTTTAAAGTAATGGATACACGGAAATTTCCCGACCATTTTTTATTTCTTACCGCAGGATAAATCTTTGCCGCATTGTCAAGTTTGTACCAATTTTTCAGGTTCTTATCCTTTTCATTATGCATTAAAACACCACCCTCAAAATGATGAATGATGATAGGGTGTAACAAATAAGGTTTTTTGATTGACATAAATCACCATTCCCGGTTTAGAACCGTTAGGTTTGCTTACATACCTTATTTTTGTATAGTCAACAGGCACCTTTCCGGCTTCCCACGCTTTACTGTGTGCAGCAGCAAGAGAGGCTGCATACAGTATGGTTTCATCATCAGGTTCTTTTCCGTTACAGATGATCACCGTATGAGAACCGGGAATATCCTTTGTGTGAAACCATAAATCGTTTTTATCAGCAAGTTTCAGTGTCAGTTTATCATTCTGTCGGTTATTTCTTCCGACAAGGATTTTAAATCCATTTTTTGAAGTAAATTCAAGCGGCGGGAGTGCTGCTTCGTTTTTTTGCTTTTTGTTGTTTTTAGACTTGATATATCCCTGTTCGGTCAATTCGGTGCGAATTTCGTTAAGCTCTTTTAAACTTTCTGCTCTCGAAAGGCTGTCCAGAACAGAGGATACATAATCCAGTTCCGATTCGGCTTTTTCGATTTGTACTTTTAAAACCTGCTCGGCCGTTTTTGCCTTCTGATAATTTTTATAATATTTCTGTGAATTGGCAGATGCCGACAAGGCGGGATTCAGTTTTATTTTTATGGTTGACATATTTTCATCATAAAAATTTTCAGCTTCGATTTCAGAGGCACCTTTTGGTATACGATAAAGGTTTGCCTGTATCAGATCTCCGCATACTCTGAAATATTCCCGATCGGCACAAGATTTCAGTTCATCTTTTTGAATATAGATTTTTTTGATCAGACGAGCTGCGGCATTGTTCATCAGCTTGTTCAAATCATCTGATTTTTGTTTGATACGTTCCATTGCATCACGTTTTGCATAATATCTGTCAAGAAGTTCACAAAATGTATCAGATTCTTTCAAAGCACGTCCGCTTCCATATTGCTGTATATATTCAAATGTAAAATCAATCGGTTTTTTACCCGGCTCTGTGATGATGTACGGCTCACCTGCAATATCACGAACGGTATTGATCGTACGTTTGAGAAAAAAACGCAGGCGGGAAATATTGTCTTCATTTAATTCGTGGGAAAATACATCTTTTCCTCTTCCCGTAAGATATTCCAGTTCCCGGCAAATGATCGGTGAAAATCCTTGAAGTATTGACAGCAATGATTTTGATAGAGGCATATTTTTTGAACTATTGACAACCGCATTGATAATATCATCTGTATCATATTCCAGAACAGACATTTTGTTTTGTGCCGGAGGCATCTGATAGTCTGTTCCGGGTAATATCAATCGCTGCGATGACATTGAGGCATCAACACGCTTTACAGCATCAATAATACGATTATCATTATCAATAAAAATAATGTTGCTGTACTGACCCATAATTTCTATGATCAGTTTCATGATGATGGTATCCCCGAGTTCGTTTTTACCCTCAAATACAAGCATCAGCAGTCGTTCAAGCTGAGGCTGAACAACTTCCCGCAAACGTGCCCCCGACAATCTTTTGCGTAAAAGCATACAAAGCATCGGCGGCGTCTTGGGATTTTCGTAGGAAACATTGGTTATATTAATCCTCGGACTGTTTGCCCGTGCGGAAAGAAAAAGCTTTTTAGCTCCCTCTCTTGAACGCATTGAGAGAACGATTTCGTCTTTCGACGGCTGATAAATTTTATCAACCTTACTGTTGAGTAAATTTTCTTCGATTTCTTTTTTAATATGCCTTAAAAATACTCCGTCAAGTGCCATATTTTACCTCATTATTCTATCATACATCATCAGATTGATTCCAACATTTTATGTCGTTTACAACAGCATTACAGATACATTGTTTTATCCGAAAATACTTTTGACTTAACAAAACTGGTATCGTTAAATTGATGGTTAAGCATATCCGCAAGACGATCAACAATGATTTTCTCCGAATTGTAATGTCCTAAATCAAACACAGAAATGTGATGTTCATTAGCAAATATCATTTCATGATGTTTTATTTCTCCTGTGATAAAAGCATCTGTATGATATTGAGCAGCAAGATAAATGCTGCCTCCGCCAGCTCCGCACGAAACGGCTGCTGTATGAATATGATCGTTAACAGGAGTGAATCGCAGTCCGTTGATATTCAGGGAAGTTTTCAGTTTTTCGGCAAGTTCACTGCTGCTGTATTCCCTGTCAAAATGTCCGATCAAAGTACATTCGTCATTCAAATATTCATCTGCCTTTACTCCTGCTGCTTCAGCAAGAGAATCGTTGACACCTTTGGGTGCAATATCAAGATTGGTATGTGCTGAAATAACCGTAATGCCATTTTTTACCGCAGCATATACAGCGGTATCACACAATACAGATTTGAGAGGATGAAATATAATAGGATGATGGGTTATCACGATATTGGCACCGATCGCAGTCGCCTCGTTGATAACAGCCATATCGGCATCAAGTGAAATCAATACTTTTTGGCTTTTGCAATTAAAATCTCCTATCAACAAACCGGCATTGTCAAAATCCATCTGTGTATCAAATGGGGCAATACTATTGATATAATCATATATTTGTTTTGCACTTACCATAATAACGCCACACCTCGCTAAATCATTCTTTTGTACAGTTGTTTAATTTTTCAATGATGATTTTCAATTCCTCATATTCACGGGAATTTTTTTCATAAGCTCTTATTTTCTTTTTCAGTTTAAAATTAACAGCTGAAATATATTTCCTTGCATCATCGGAATAATCATCTATCAACATTCCGACATATTGAAATAATTTATCGCATTGTCTGAGGATTCCGTCATATTCACATAACATAACAGAATATGTTTTTTTGCCTGACACACAGGCTTTTTCCTTGATGATGTCAAAACCATTTTCACACAAAAACAAACGCAGTGACTCTGCTCTTGTCATAGGTTGTAGAATCAATCTACGTTTTCCGTCGCAAAGCCACTGCTGTCTTTTGATGATTTCCGCAATCAGCTCGCCGCCCATACCTGCCATCACAATATCATATGCATCTTCAGGAGCTATATTATCCAATCCATCCGAAAGTACAGTTTTTATTTTTTGCTGTACATGATAAAATTCAATATTATTCTTGGCATTTTCCAGCGGACCGCTGCGAACATCGCACGCAACGGCAGTATTGATAACGCCGCTGCACACAAGCCATATAGGAAGATAAGCGTGGTCGGTACCGACATCAACAAGTTTTGTATCTTTTCTGACAAACGATGCACACAAGGCAAGACGATTGTCAAGATTGAACGCAGTACCCATTAATTACACCGCCGAACTTATTTATCTGCTATATGCTCATTGATTTTCTGAACCAATTCATCGGCATCTACACCGTGAACCATACAAGCCATTTCGACTGTTTCACCTCTTGAGGCGGGACAGCCTAAACAATGCATACCTATTTCAAGGAAAATCGGTACAGTTGTTTCATCAATATCAAGAATATCTCCAATAATTGTATCTTTTGTAATCACAGCCATTTTTAACAAATCCTTTCTTTTTTTATTCTATCCATATTATAACACTCTACTCTTTAAATTGCAATGTGTTTTACAGTAAAGTCAGCGTATTTAAAAAGTCAGTGAAATATTCAGGTAAGGGGGAAGAAAATGTCAGTGTTTCATTAGTTCTTGGGTGCACAAATGAAATATAATAAGCGTGCAGACATTGCCCGTTTAATTTTTTCAGATAATTTTTTCCGCCATATACAGGGTCTCCTGCTACCGGATGTCCGAGATGCGACATATGCACCCTTATCTGATGAGTTCTTCCCGTTTCCAACGTTAATTCTATATGTGTATATCCGTTATACCTTGCAATTACACGATAATGTGTTAAGGCATTTTTGGAGTTCTTATATGTCACAGTCATTTTCTTTCGGTCTGTATGATGTCTGCCAATGGGTAAATCGACAGAACCTTCATTTTCTTTGATGTTACCTACAACAACTGCCATATATTTTCTTGTAAAACTATGCTCTTTAATTTGTTGTGCAAGCGACTGATGTGCAAAATCATTCTTGGCGACAATCAACAATCCGCTCGTATCTTTATCAATTCTGTGAACGATTCCGGGACGAAGAACACCGTTGATCCCTGAAAGACTTTCACCGCAATGATATAGGAGTGCATTTACCAAAGTACCATAGTAATTACCTGCTGCGGGGTGAACTACCATTCCTCTGGGTTTGTTGACCACCAGCAAATCATCATCTTCATAAATCACATCAATAGGAATATTTTCCGGCACTGCTTCTGCCATAACAGGATCAGGAATACAAATCTGAACCGTATCTTCCCTGTTTAATTTCAGGTTTTTTGATACTTCTTTTCCATTGACCCGTACATTTCCGTGTTCAATTAATTTTGCCGCAGAGGAACGGGTAAGCTCCAGAAAATTTTCCGAAATAAACTTATCAATACGAAATTTTGAATATTCTTCAGATACTGTAATTGATTTTTCAGTCATGACCGCTGTCACCTTCGGTTATCGCTAATTTCTTTTCCGATTTTTCTGCCATAAAAAGACTGATGATAAAAAGCACTGCTCCTATTGTAATACAATAATCAGCGAAATTGCATATGGGCGGAAAGAATGATAATGACAGATAGTCTATGACAAATCCTCTGAATAATCTGTCTATTAAATTTCCTATACCGCCTCCTATAATCAGTACGGTAGAAACAAGAAATAATTTTCCCTGTATTTTTTTTGACAGGATCAAATATACAAAAACACCTATCATCAAAATCGTGAATATTGAGAAAAACCATACACCATTTTGAAACATTCCAAACGCCGCACCTCTGTTCTCTACATAAACCAATGAAAACAAATGATCTATTACCACTGTTTGTCCTATTGGTGCAAGATTTTCCAGTACAAAATATTTGATCATCTGATCCACAGCCGCAATCAATGCAGAAATAATAAATACAAGAACCAAAGTCATTCCATCACCTCTTTAAACTGATAAAGGGGAAAGCCTTTCTATCGGCTCCCCCTTTTTGTTTTGATAAAATCATCAGCCGTTCATTAGATCTGTGTAATCTCCGGCTTCTATCACCTTTGCACATCTTGCACAAAGTGTAGGATGTGTACTGTTTTTGCCTACTGTATCGCTGAATGACCAACAACGTTCGCATTTATCTCCGTCAGCGTGTTTTACTTCAACTTGCATTTCCGGAACTGCTTCTTTCACAATTTCAGTCTGCGATACAATAAAGGCACCTGATAATTCTTTTTCAGCTTTTTTAAGAAAATCATATTGTTCGCCGTCTGCTTTGATCACCACTTTTGCTTCCAAAGACGAACGGAGGACTTTATTCTTTATCTCAACTTCCAGAGCCTTCTTTACAACATCTCTTGTTTCATGAATTCTGTCCCAAAGAGCAACAAAATCATCATCAAGAGAAACACCTGTTTTGGAAGGCATATCGTTGAACAAAACATTTTCTTGATTATCCTTGCTGCTGTGAGGCATATACTGCCATATCTCATCAGAGGTAAATGCCAGTATAGGAGCAATCATTTTTGTCATAGCATCAAGAATAATGTAGATGGTGGTCTGTGCAGCACGTCTTTCAAAGCTGTCTGCTGCTTCCGTATAAAGTCTGTCTTTCAAAACGTCAAAATAAAAGTTTGACATATCTACCACACAGAAATTATGAATTGCGTGATATACCTGATGGAAATCAAATTTATCATAACCGTCACGCACTCTGTCATTCAGTTCATCGAGTTTAAGAAGTGCCCATTTGTCAAGCGGCAAAAGTTCATCAATGGAAACAGCATCTTTATCAGGCTCAAAATCATTGATGTTGCCAAGAATATATCTTGCGGTATTTCTTATTTTTCTGTATGCTTCCGAAAGCTGTTTCAGAATATCTTTTGAAATACGAACATCTGAATGATAATCAGTCGATGCGACCCAAAGTCTTAATATATCCGCACCGTATTGTTCAATAATAGCAGATGGACTCAAGCCGTTTCCGGCGGATTTTGACATTTTGTTGCCTTCCAGATCAATGACCCAGCCGTGAGTTACAACCGCCTTATACGGTGCCTGTCCCTTTGTAGCGATTGCCGTAAGAAGTGATGACTGAAACCAGCCTCTGTACTGATCTGCTCCTTCAAGATAAAGGTCAGCAGGCCATTTCAGATACGGACGGGCTTCACATACTGCTGCATGAGAAACACCTGAATCAAACCATACGTCCATAATGTCTTTCTCTTTTTCAAATTCGACACCGCCGCATTTCGGGCATCGATAACCGTCCGGCATCATTTCTTTTGCATCTTTTGCATACCATACATCTGAACCTTCTTTGGCAAAGAGTTGAGAAACACCTGCCATCAGTTCTTTATCTATAATCGGTTCTCCGCAGTCTTTACAGAAGAAAATCGGAATCGGCACGCCCCATTTTCTTTGACGTGAAATACACCAATCCTTACGTTCACGTACCATTGACGTAATTCTGTCTTCGCCCCAACCGGGAATCCATTGAATCTTCTTGATGGCCTCAACCGCTTCATCTTTAAAGTCCTCTACGGAACAAAACCACTGTTCCGTTGCTCTGAAAAGAACAGGCTTTTTACATCTCCAACAGTGCGGATATTGATGGATGATTTTTTTCAACGCAAACAATGAGCCTGTTTCTTCCAGATACTGTGCAATGGGTTTATTGGCATCATCTGTAAGAAGTCCGGCAAATCTGCCTGCTTCTTCAGTAAGTCTGCCATGTGCATCAACAGGTACCACAATCGGAAGTTCATCATAATTCGTACATACATTATAGTCATCTACACCGTGACCGGGTGCTGTATGAACACAGCCCGTACCGCTTTCAAGGGTAACATGGTTACCTACAATAACAAGAGATGTTCTGTCGATAAAAGGATGAGCTGTCTTCATATATTCCAGTTCACTGCCCTTGATAGTACCGATTACTTCGTAATTTTCTTTACCGGCAGCTTCCATCGCTGAAACATAAAGTTCTTCTGCCATCACGTAATATTCGTCATCACATTTAATAAGGCTATAATTAAAGCGGGGTCCTACACAGATAGCTACATTGGCAGGAAGTGTCCACGTGGTAGTTGTCCAGATAACGAAATAAGTCTTTTTAATATCTGCCCCCATTGCAGAAAGCTTACCCATATCATCTGTTACAGCAAACTTGACATAGATAGAGTGACACGGATCTTCCGCATATTCTATTTCAGCTTCAGCAAGAGCCGTTTCACAGTCAGGACACCAATAAACCGGTTTCAGACCTCTGTAAATATATCCCTTGCATGCCATCTCGGAGAATATTTCTATTTGCTTTGCTTCAAATTCGTGCTTAAGGGTGATATAAGGATTATCCCATTCACCAATTGCTCCAAGACGCTTAAACTGTTCACGCTGACCGTCGATATAAGTCATTGCAAAATCACGGCATATTTTTCTGAGTTCAACCTCGGAAATCGAAGTAGAATTTCCTACTCCTGCCTTTTTTCTTGCTTTTAGTTCGGTGGGCAGACCGTGTGTATCCCAACCCGGGACATAGGGTGCTTTGAAGCCTGTCATATTTTTATAGCGTACAATAAAATCTTTCAGTGATTTATTCAATGCATGACCCAAATGAATATCACCGTTTGCATACGGAGGTCCGTCATGCAGAACATAAAGAGGTTTACCTTCATTATGCTCCATTAATTTTTCATAAACATTATTTTCCTGCCAGCGTTTGAGAGTAACAGGTTCCGATTTCGGCAGTCCGGCTCTCATCGGAAAATCCGTTTTGGGCAGATTAAGAGTTTTATTATAATCCTGCGGCATTGGTTTTACGCTCCTCTGTAATAAGTTATCGGCAAGCCAAATTCCGACACAAATGTGTCGGAATTTCATCAATCATCATCAAAATAATTTGATACGATTTAATTAGTTGATTTAATTTCGCTTTCCACAGTATCCGAACTGAAAATTTCATCATCTTCTTCAATTTCGCTGTCATCAAATTCGACATTATCAGAAACATCATCTGCCATTTTTTCTTTGGCTTTCTGAATCTCCATTCTGAGATCATGAATATTGATTTGTATTTCAGGTTCGTTGCTGTCGGAATTTTTGGTTTTATCATCAGAAGTAGGAATTTCTTTTGAAATATCTTCGCTTTCTTCTTTGATTTCAACATTTTCTTCAGCAGTGTCTGAGTTCTTAATGATATTTTCATTCATTTCAACTTTAATTTCGGGTTGCTCTTTTTTGCTTTCACTCAAAATCTTAGCTGCCTCATCTGCTGCCTTCTGAGCATATTGCTGAATTTCATCCTTGACGGATTCGGGAGTATTCGGTTCACTGCTTTTATACTCCTTTTCGATTCTTTTTTGCTTTTTCAAAAAATAATTTTCATCCGGCAATGAATCAATCCATTCAAGATGTTTACTGTATTTCTCTTTCAAATCACTTTTGAGTTTTTTGATTTCATCACCGAGTTTTTTGATTTGTTCTTTCTGTTCCTCAATGATGCGATTATTTTCGTCAACACAATGGGCGGATTTTGAAAGAACGCCGTTCAGAACGCTCTCTGCCTTTGTGCCCGACTCCAGCAAAGTCTTTTCTGCTTTTTCATCAGCTTCTTTGACAGTTCTGTCAGCTTTTTCCTGTGCTTCGTTCAGTATAGTATCAGCTCGTTCGGTTGCATCTCTTACGAGTTTTTTAGCGGTGGTTTCTGCCGTGATGATAGCATCCTGAACACTTTCCGCATTTTTTTCGTATTTGAGAATTTTACCGTTGATCTGTTCTATTCTGTTTTCAAGTTCCTCATTGGCAAGTTCCAGTTCTTTTACTTTGGCAATCACGTTATCTACAAAATTATCGACATCGTCAATTTTATAGCCGCCAAGACCTGATCTGCGGAAACTTATGTTTTCGATTTCTTCCAATGTAAGCATTCTTGTATTTTCCTTTCTTTATCCCTGAAGCAGTTCAGTGAAATGTCAAGTTAAAATCAAAAATATCAGAAGTAAATATTATCGCTTTCAACCTCATCCATCATATCTTCTCCGGAAAGATTGACATTGCTCGGCATAACGATATATGTATCTTCAGCAACACGGCTTACTTTTCCGTTGTGAGCATAAGCGACACCGCCAAGGAAATCGATAATTCTTCTGGCAATATCTTTATTTGTCTGCTCTACATTCAGAATAACCGTATTTCTTTTGATAAGCTCATCAGCGATTGCTGTAATATCCTTGTCAAATGATTCCGGTTTAAAAAGTACAAACTGAATTTTTGCATTATCATGGATATTGATAACATTGCTCTGTGTATCGTCATCTTCTTCCGGGCTTGCGGAAGAATCCATATCACCGTCCATACCTGCATCTGTTTCCTGTTCATCATCATAATAATCGTCGTAATCCATTTCTTCCTCCGGTTGTTTCAGAATATTTTTGAATTTGCCCATAATATTTGCCATAATTATTTTCCTCCCGAATTATCTGTATATTCTGGCACCAAAAAGAGATGATCCGATCCGAACCATATTGGCACCCGAGATAATTGCTTCTTCATAATCATCGGACATACCCATCGAAAGATAGTCCATACATACATTATCTAATGTTTTGTCCGAAATGTCAATAAATAATTTGTACATCTTATCAAAAAATTTACAAACATCGGTTTTTTTGTCACATATAGGCGGTATTGCCATCAAACCTTTGATATGCACATTATCAAGTTTTGATATATTTTCAATCAATTCGTCTAAATTTTCCGTCAAAACACCTGATTTATTTTCTTCACGACCTATATTGACCTCAATCAAAATATCTGTTGACACATCATTTTTTTTCGATTGCTTTGAAATTTCATTAGCAAGTTTCAGACTGTCAACAGACTGTATCATTGATACTTTGCCGATGATCTGACGAACCTTATTTGTCTGAAGATGTCCTATCAGCTGCAGCTGGCAATGGTCAAGATGATAATCATCATATTTCGACAGCAGCTCCTGTACTTTGTTCTCCCCTATGTATTTTAGTCCGAGAGAGATTGCATAATTAATCACTTCCGGTTCTACTGTTTTGGTTGCAGCAAGAAATAGTATATCATCAAAACTTCTTCCTGATTTTTCTGCTGCTCTTGCAATGTTTTCCTGTATTTCAAAAAAATTTGCTTTTACGGAATCAAATTTTTCAGGAAGTTCTGTTAATAATTTTTCCGTCATAAAGATTTGCTCCTTCCACTACTACTTCATCATAAAGACGGAGTGCTCCGACTTCATCTGAATATATTTTTTCACTGTCCGGTTTCGGATCGCATATCACATAATCTTCTCCTGAATATATGGGAATGATCTGTTTAAATTCTATTTCTGTTCCTATGCGTACATAAACACCGGTAACAGTCTGTGTTTCCTTTTTTTCTTTACCATCACTTGTTTCCACGGTTCTTGTTACTTTTGCTTCGTGAACAGCATTTTTCGGGACATAAATTCCCGAACGAGTATCAATGATGACGGAAACTTCTTCATTTCTGATATTTGCCATTTCAGTATTCATATAGGAACCTCTGAGTATAATGACGGCATCTTCCGTCTTGCTGTCTTGGTTAACAGCATAAAGATCAACATCAATTTTTTCACTGGAGGCAAGTGGAATATCTATACTGAGCGAATCGGCATTTTTAATTTTGAGTGCTTCTTCGGCATTAACTTTACAGGCAACGTACCAGTATACACCTTCAATCACTTTACCGATTACATTCGGATCTGTTTTCTTTGCACTGATTTTATCCGCAGAAAAATTATCAGGCATCAGTTTTTCCAGATCTTTTGTTCCGTAAATTTCTTCATAGCCATCAACAGTACTTACAAAATATCCGGTAGCAACTGATGATACTTCCTGACCTTTTTTGGAATCGGATGATTTTTTTTCAAGACTGCTGACACGTTTTTTTAACTGATCTATTTTTTCATCCAGCCCCGAAAGTTTTCCTGTTACAAGCTGACGCTCGTTAATATTATATATCACTTTATCCACATCAGTCTGTGCAGAAGCAATATCACCGTCTGATAAAGAGACATTAATACGGGAAAGCATTTTATTAATACTTTTATCAATCGTATCCGGAGTTTCCATAATTGTATCCGCTGACTGTTTCAACTGCTCCAAAGAAGCAATCTGAGATTCAAGATGGTTGATTTCCTGACTGATATTTGCAGCATCATTACTTTTAAATGAGGTTGCTATGGTTTCGCCTTTGGAAACTTTCGTGCCGTCATCGGCTGTATATGAAATCACACCGCTGCCATTGTAAGTAATGAGTTTTTCATCTCTTATCACATAGCCGGTTGTACTTACGGAATTATATACTGTCATCTGTTTGGCAGTTTCTGTTCGTATCTGGGTAAAACTGGCTCTGCCGACAACATAAACAACATAAACGATAACAAGGATCGTAAGAAGCGTCATAATGCCTTTTCTGAAAAGATTTGATCTCTCTATTGTTGACTTATCCATTATTTCCTCCCAAATATAACTGTGATAGCATTATTTTAACACCAAATTCGTCTGTTGTAAAGTATGAATAAAACAATACGCAGGGTTTTTGAATGAGTAAAAAAATTATGAACAGACCCAATTTGAGACGATTTTATCAAGATATGAGGAGTCAAGAAGGCATTTAAATTGCTTGTCCGTAATACCCCCTTTGAAACTTGTTTCACTTTTTAATATGTTGAAAGCAATTTGACGTATGACATTGAAGTTTTCAGCAGAATTATCCTTTCTTGCCCGGCTTTCGTCCTCTCTGAAAGCCATATCAAGAACCCAATGAAGATTATTTTCAATACACCAATGATTTCGCTTGTACTTCATCATTTTCTCTGCATTTAAACCAATACCACTGTAAATGAAGTAATGACATTGTTTTGAAGTTATACTATCTTTCTCAATAGTACAATAAATCGCACCGACTCCGTATAATCCTTTCCAAGCAGATTTATTATGCAGCCAACTGATTTCCTCAGAAATAATACATTCTCTGATTTCCAATCTTCCATGCCCATTTTCAACGGTTCTGTAATAGTTTTGAGATTCAAGAAGCTTTTTCTCTTTATGAATATCATCCAAATATAGTTTGACATCGTTGTAAAGCGTTTTATGATTTTCTTTAAGCGCAAGAATGTAATCCCCACCGTTGTCTATGATAGATTTAGGGAAACACTGATTTAACCTGAAATATAATTCTTAATTAGAATAATGAATTATAAAGGCAACAAACTATGCTATAATATATTC
>CACYDP010000027.1 GCA_902773135.1 uncultured Ruminococcus sp. | reverse complement strand
TACTACTTCTTTTTCTGTTTTACAAGTGACAAATTACAAAAATTGGAGTGTATTTTTGTTGGAACAACATTGCCAAAACAAAAATTGCCCTGCCGAAGCAGGGCAATCAGTTTTTTAGTTTTTCAGACTTTGCATAGGAGCGGGGATACGTCCGCCTCTGTGTATGAATTTAGCAGGTGATTTCGGATTCACGTCCATAATCGGTCCCTGACCGAGAAGTCCGCCAAAATTCAGTTCTTCGCCGCTCTTTTTGCCGATTGCGGGAATCAGGCGGACAGCGGTTGTTTTTGAATTGACCATACCGATAGCAGCTTCGTCCGCAATGATACCCGAAATGATTTCGGCACTGGTATCGCCCGGAATGGCAATCATATCAAGACCTACCGAGCATACGGCAGTCATTGCTTCCAGTTTGGTAAGAGTGAGGGCTTTGCTTCTTGCAGCTTCGATCATACCGGCATCTTCGGTGACAGGAATAAATGCACCGGAAAGTCCTCCGACGTGTGATGATGCCATTACACCGCCTTTTTTCACGGCATCATTCAGCAGTGCCAGACAAGCGGTAGTGCCGTAAGCGCCGCACTGTTCCAGTCCCATTTCTTCCAGAATATAGGCAACTGAATCGCCTATGGCAGGTGTAGGAGCAAGAGAAAGGTCAACAATGCCAAAAGGTACACTCAGACGTTTTGAGGCTTCTTTTGCCACAAGCTGACCAGCACGGGTGATTTTGAATGCTGTTTTCTTGACGATGTCGGCAACCTCGGTGATATTGCAGTTTCCGGCTTTTGCAAGTGCCGCACGGACAACGCCCGGACCTGAAACACCTACATTAATAACACAGTCCGGTTCTCCTGTTCCGTGGAACGCTCCTGCCATAAAGGGATTGTCTTCGGGAGCGTTGCAGAAAACAACAAGTTTGGCAGCACCGATACAATCACGGTCTGCGGTACGTTCCGCTGTAAGACGAATAATTCTGCCCATTTTTTCTACGGCGTCCATATTAATGCCGGCTTTGGTACTGCCGATATTCACGGACGAACATACTTTGTTGGTAATGTCGAGTGCTTCGGGTATGCTTTCGATCAGAGCATAGTCCCCAAGAGAAAAGCCTTTATGTACCAGTGCGGAATATCCTCCCACAAAGTTGACACCTACCGTATCTGCGGCACGGTCAAGTGTTTGTGCAAATTTGACGGGATTTTTGGTGGGGCAGGCAGCAGCAAGCATTGCAACAGGTGTTACGGCAATTCTTTTATGTATGATCGGAATACCGTAGTCCTTGCTGATGTCTTCGCCTGTTTTGACGAGGTTCTGTGCATAGCGGCAAATTTTGTCATATACTTTGGTACAGGCTTGATCGATGTCATCATCTATGCAGTCAAGAAGTGAAATACCCATTGTAATGGTTCTTACATCAAGGTTTTCATTGTCTATCATATTGATGGTTTCAAGAATATCATGTGAATTAATCATTATTCGGACCGTCCTTTAAATTTTATGCATTGCGTTAAAAATATCTTCGTGCATAACGTGTACTTTTACGCCCATTTCGTTTCCTTTGTCGGTCAGTGTATCCACAAGCTGTGAAAATGATACCGAGCATTTGCTTATATCCACAAACATTATCATGGCAAACATTCCCTGAAGTACCGACTGTGTGACTTCAATGATATTGGCACCTGCTTTGGCACATTCATTTGATACTTCAGCAAGTATTCCCACGTTGTCCTTTCCCAGAACAGTAATTACAGCATTCATATTTTTGAGCCTCCCGAATGGATTTATTATCTGATAATCATTATCCTATTTTAGTTCGATATTGTCAAGACTTTATTTTTGTGCAGAATGCTGCTGTCTATTACGCTATACAAAAGAGTTTTGCGATGATTGGAAACAATCTTTTATGCTGATTTTGACGGTAATATTACATTTATTCCAATTTGTCCGTGAAAATGTTGGAATATTTAGATTAGAATATACGTTTAAAATCATCATCTTCTGTGTTATAATTTATTCGTACAATTATAGTTTAAATGATGGGAAAAGAAATTTTTCGGATATTTCCCTGCGGCAAAAAAGGACGGATTTATGAAACACAGATATATTTCAGACAGCCACACACACAGCAGATGCTCTTTTGACGGAAAAGACAGTGTGTGTATGATGTGCGAAAAAGCTACCAATATGGGACTTTATTCCATTACAATCACCGATCATTGTGAATGTAATGAATATTATGAAAATGATTTTTACAGCGATATGGATTCTTCCATCAATGAAATTGCAAGAGCAAGAGCAATGTATAACGGACGTATTCGCGTTTATACGGGAATTGAACTCGGTCAGCCCACTCAGGATCTGAAAGCAAGCGAAGAAGCATTGTCGCTTGCCGATTATGATTTTGTCCTGGGGTCGCTGCATAATCTCAAAGGAGAACAGGATTTTTATTTTCTGGAGTATACGCCTAAAAAAGCAGGAATTTATCTCAAAAAATATTTTGACGAATTGCTGGATCTTGTACAGCTGAACAATTTCGACTCACTTGCACATATGACCTATCCGCTGAGATATATATGCGGCAATGCGGGAATCAAAGTGGAAATTGCGGATTATGCGGAAAAAATTGATGAGATACTGACACTACTGATCAAAAATCGACGGGCTCTGGAAGTCAATACATCAGGGCTAAGGCAAATGATCAGAAAAACTCTGCCCGATGAAAATATTATCAGACGCTATTATGAACTGGGAGGACGATATATAACTATCGGATCGGACGCTCACCGCTGGGGTGACATAGGTTCCGGCATTGAGGACGGTCTTACGCTGCTGGCAAAATGCGGTTTCACGCATTTCACTGTTTATGAAAAGCGTGAACCTCATCAATTACCGATATTTTGACGGCTGCCGATAGTCAAAACAAGGGGAATTTTGTATGAAAACCAAAATTTTTAAAAATATTTTGAGAGTGTTAACAACTCTTTTTTCGGTTTTTATGGTTTACTGGTACTTTATATCGGCTATAATCAATATAGGCAGCATTGCGGGAACCGCCCTTTTTACAACAGTGGGGTCTGTGGCTTTGTTCTGGGATCAGATAACGGGACTGGCAGAAAAAAAGAACCGCAAGCACTTTGTAACAATCGTGATGAGAGTGATTGCCGTATTGCTTGCCGGTATTGTGTTATATTTCGGAATTGTGACGATTCTGATGATTTACGGAGCATCACGCAGAGCCGAAAAGGATGCAACGGTGGTAGTGCTGGGCTGTCAGGTGAATGGAACAAATCCCAGTAAAATGCTGCAAAGACGTATTGATACAGCCTGCCAATATCTGAAACAAAATCCTGATGCCAAATGTGTTGTTTCGGGCGGAAAAGGTTCCAATGAAGACATCAGCGAAGCACAGTGTATGTACAACGCATTGGTCGGAGCGGGCATTACAGCTGACAGGATCTATATGGAAGATAAATCTGAAAGTACATACGAGAATATCAAGTTCAGTGAAGAAATTATTGCTCAAAACGGACTGAATCCGAATCTTGCCATTGTTACGGACGGTTTTCACGAGTTCAGGGCATCAATGATCGCCGGCAAACAGGGATTTTCAAGTGGTGCGGTATGTGCTGATACGCCTTTTTATCTTCTCGGAAATTTTGCCACAAGAGAGATACTCGCCATTACAGCAGAGATGATTTTGGGATGATACGGTGTTTCCGGAAAAATCAAAGACCCGGGCGGAAAATTTTGCATGATGAGGCGGAGGCAATTATATGAAAAAAGGAATATTTAATGCCGTACTGGCGGCAGTGCTTACTTCAGCGGTTCTTGCTTTGCCGATCATTAACGCACAGTCCGGAGCAGAAGAAGAATCGAAATCCGAAAAAGTGGACAGGGCATCTGCCGTTATTGTTGAAAACAATAAAAAAGAAAATAATGCCGACAGTATCAATGAGCAGAAAAATAACCGTATTGTTCATTTTATTGTTGAGGTGGACGGTGATTCGCTGATAGATAAGCTGAATCGTTCGGGCGGAAAATATAAAAATGTGACAGAATTAATTCAGTCTGATGACGGCAGACAATGTCTTGACGACATCAAAAAAAATCAGGCGGTTGTTAAGGCAAGTATACAAAAAATCATCACCGATTCGGATTTCAGCGGCAGCTATACGTATACAGCGGGCTTTAACGGATTTTCTGTGAAAGCTCCTTATGGCAGCTATGAAAAACTGCTGAAAATCAAAGGGGTAAAATCGGTGATTGTGGGCGATAATACACAGTATACGGCGGACGAAGAAACAGATATATATGACGGCGAGGAAGACGATATTGTATCGGACGAACCGAATGAGGAGATGACAGATGACAATGATGATACTGTCGTTTCAGAGGAATCGGAAGAAAACGAGTTTTCCGATTCTGCTGATACAGCCGATACCAAAGCTACCGTCCGTCTGATGTCGGAAACCGCTAAAAATGTTATCAAAGCGAATGATGCCTATCAAAGCGGTTTTACCGGAGGCAGTACGTTAATTGCCGTTATCGATGACGAATTTGACTGCTCACACAGTATTTTTTCCGCATTGCCGTCATTTGCGAAATATTCCGAAAGCGAACTCAATTCCTTATTCAGTGCCGTGAAATTCAATATCTCTGAAAATTACGGATTTAAAGATGTTTATAAGAGCGGAAAAATTGTGTTTGCCTATGACTATGCGGACAATGATAATGAAACCTATTCGGACGGTGACGGTCACGGTACACATATTGCGGGTTTTGCGGCAGGAAATAACGGCAAATCCGGAAACGATGCTTTTAAGGGGGTTGCTTATGATGCACAGCTTGCCCTTATGAAAGTATCGTCTGACAGTGAAAGCAGCAACGGTGAGATCAATTCTTTTCAGGCGGTTTTTGCTGCAATGGACGATGCCGTGAAATTGGGAGCAGATGTGATTAACTGCAGTTTTGGTTCGGCAAGGAATCTGTACGGCAGTGCATTGTATAGTGATATGGTACGGCGTTTGTATGCGTCCGGTGTGCAGGTTGTCGTTTCGTCAGGAAACCATTCTTATAACGGAAGTCCGGGGGTGCTGAATGCGGAATATGCGGATTATTCGACCATCAGTGATCTGGGATTGATCGAGGAGTGTTTTACCGCTTCTGCCTGTGACAATGCATTTGATATTATTACAAAAATCAAATGCGGCGGACAAAGTTTTGACTATACCGAAAAAAAATCACAGGATGATCAAATGCTTTTCAGAAATCAATTTGCTTCCGGAATTGATTATCTCTATATGGCTTCTGCGGGTTATCGTGAAGATTACGAAAATATCAATGTTTCCGGCAAAGCGGTTGTTCTTGACAGCGGTGATATTTCACCTGATGAGCAGGCAGAAAATGCCGTGGAAAACGGTGCGGCAGCTGTGATTCTCATTACGGACGAGCGTGCCGAAACCAATGAAGCAAAGATCCCTTTCCTGTGTGTATCTTCCGATGCGGAATCCTATTTTCTTGAAAACGCCGAAGGCAAAGCCGAGCCGGACAGTGATTTATATATCCGGTATAAAGATGATGTCAGCATATCGGAATTTTCTTCCTACGGTGTCACGCCGGAACTGAAACTGAAACCTGATATAACTGCTCCCGGTGAGGATACTCTTTCTGCTACGGATAATGACGGATATGCGGTGGTATCGGGAACATCAACGGCTGCCCCCACTGTTTCGGGTGCATTTGTTATCGTTAAACAGTATCTTGCGGCATCGGAGGAATTTTCTTCACTGACTAAAACCGAACAAAATGATATGATCAAGGCTGTTGTGATGTCAAATGCGGATGTTTTTAAAATACAGGACGGGGAAGAACCGGATTCTGACAATGACGAAAACGAACCAACGGCAGCAGGCAATACGGACAATACCCTTTATGCATCTCCGAGGGTATCGGGAGCAGGTCTTATCAATCTTAACAGGGCGTTAACATCTGATTCTTATCTGAGTGCAGTCAGCAGCGGCAGTGCAAAGGCAGAGCCCGGGGACAGTATTTCGGGTGACTTTGAATTTGATATTGTGATTCACAATATGTCCGATAAAGCTAAAAAATACACCCCTTCGGCAGCTGTACAGACCGATTCGTTTGAAATTGCTGATGATCAGACAGTAGTGAATACGCTTGAACCTTATTCACTGTCTGATTATGCCGATATTTCATTTGAAGTCAACGGCAAACCCTCCGACAGTATCAATGTTGCGGCAAGGTCGGAACAAAAGGTGCACGTCAAAATCAAACTGAGTGCCTCCATCGTGTTGGCGTACAGTCAGTATTTTAAGAACGGGTTCTACGTTGACGGTTATCTTTTTTTCAGGGCAAATGACAATACAGTCCTGAATATGCCGATGACATCATTCTGCGGTGACTGGTCAAAAATTGATATATTTGACCGCTCTGTTTATGAAGGTGAAAAATCCATTACGGGTTTTGCAAATACACTTTATGCGGCTGCCGATCTCAGCAGCAACACGCAGGGCTGTCAAATAGGCATTAATGAATTTACCGGCAAGGCATATACCGAAAATATTGCTGTCGGCAAAGATACTGTTCGGAATTTTTATGATGATATGTCATATGGAAATTCCTATATTCTGCCCGACTTCTATATGCTTCGTGATGCCTATGATTTTACCGTTACGGTATCTTCAACGGACGGCAAAGTCCTTTATACCAATAATTTCGGTAATGTCGGAAGTTTCTTCGATCCGAACAAACAACCGTATCAGCAGTTTCCTGTGCAGTGTGCGGAAATGCAAAAGTTTTTTTCGGGACTTTCGGAGGGACAGTATATTTATACGTTCGGTGCCAAAACAATGAATTCTCAGGGAGAACTGACCGAAGAACAAATAAAGACATTTAGTTTTGTTGTTGATAATACCGCACCGACCGATGTTTCGGATAAAATATATGAAAAAGGCGGCAAAATCTATCTGGAGCTTACCGCCAAAGACGAAACGGCTTTGCAGGGATTCAGGCTCTATACGGCCTCTTACAACGAAGAAACACAGAAGTATGACTATGCCGACCCCATAGATAATCTTATTCGATCCGGGTATATTTCCGAAGATACTTACCGGATAGAAAAAATCAAAAATAATGATAATGGTACGATGACATTTGTGTATGACATCACTAATCTTCACAGCGAAATAGGAAAGTTAAGCGTCTATCATTCCAGTGATGTGATCAATCCTTCGCCGCTGAAAGTTGTGTATAAAGCGGTCGATTATGCCTATAACAGTTCCAATGCACGTACAGCCGATACAGTGCTGTATGGTTCTGCTGAGCTGACATTTATAGATCAGAATCATAAGCCCGTCCGTGATGTTGAGGTAAGCATAGGTGATGTTCGTCTTGTGACAGACGAGAACGGCAAAGTGAAATTGGAAGAACTGATGCCGAGTCTGTACAGTGTTCAAATAGACAGTATTCCGGAAGATTACCGTGCAGATAGCAACGGATTCCTGTTTGGTATCAGTAGCGGACATATGAATTACTACAAAACGGTTACGTTTACTTTTGAAGGGGAATATCCCGAATCGACTGAAATTTCCGACGATGTATCGCAGAATGAACCGCAGGAAAGTGAAGAATCATTATCCGATCAGGAAGAATTGACTGATGACAAGGGAGGCAATTCCTTTTATGCATTGGCATTTATAGGAACGGTTTTGCTGATCAGTGTCGGAGCCTTGTTACTGTCAAAGTACAGAAGAAATAAAATGGACATCGAGAGATAGGAAATAAAACAAAATGCTTTATTGCGGATTATACAAATTGTAAAGTTGAAAACTTAGTTGATAATGTGGAAAACCGGGTTTAAAATGGTTGATAACTTGGTTGAAACCGTTGAATTGATGTCATTTTTTGAATGTTGATTCCGTTGAATAGTTTTCAACATACAAAAAATCGCTCGCATTTTGTTGAAAAATACAACCAACTGTATTTTTATGCTTGTAAACGCGATGACAGGCGGTTTTTCAAGGAAATCACGAACCAAGTTGATTTCCGTGATAAATGTACTTGACAGCTTAGGTAATTTGATGTTTAATAGTATTATGGATTATTTGTGCTAATTTTTTATGGGAGGAAATCGGATTATGGTATATGTATTTCTTGCTGACGGTTTTGAAGAAATAGAAGCTCTTACCCCTGTGGATATTCTCCGTCGCGGAGGAGTAGAAGTGGTGACAGTCGGGGTGAACGGTAAGAATGTAGTAAGTTCGCATCGTATCCCTGTTACTGCCGATATAGCAGATAGTGATATTCAGAGCTTTGACGGTATCGAAGCGGTTGTTCTGCCGGGAGGTATGCCGGGAACGCTGAATCTTGAAGCGTGCAGTACCGTCAAGGACGCTGTTGCTTACTGTGCCGAACACCATCAACTGATAGGTGCGATTTGTGCCGCTCCGTCGATCCTAGGACATATGGGACTGCTGAAAGGAAAAACCGCAACGGCGTTTCCGTCTTTCCAGAAAGAACTTGACGGTGCTGTGTTGGGTGACTTTGTGGAGCGTGACGGTATGATTGTAACAGCAAGAGGTATGGGTGTATCTGTTGAATTTGCACTTGCTTTGCTGGAAGTTCTGAAAGGAGAATCTGTTGCATCGGAGGTAAGAGGTTCAATACAATGCAGATAAACAATGATGTACGAGGACAAAAAAACAGGCTCCGCAGATTTTATATCAATCTCCGGAAACAAATGCCTGAGCGGAAAAAAATACATCTTGACGAAAAAGTATTTAAACGTATAATAAGATTACATCAGTATCATCATTTCAATACCGTGATTACATATGTTTCAAAGGATATTGAGGTGGACACCCTTCGACTAATTCAACAAGCGGCAACAGATGGTAAGCGGGTGGCTGTTCCCCGGTGTGTTCCGGGTACAAGACAAATGGATTTTTATTGTATCCATTCTCTTGCTATGTTGGAAGAGGGAACATTCGGACTGTTGGAACCGAAAGTTGATATTTGCGAAAAACTGACTGATTTTTCCGATAGTTTCTGCATTGTTCCGGGGATGTCCTTTGACGTCAGAGGTTACAGACTTGGTTACGGTATGGGATATTACGACAGGTTTCTTGCTGATTACAGCGGTGTGACCGTCGGTATTTGTTATTCGGAATGTGTGCGTTGGAAAGAACTGCCTACCAATAAACACGATAAACCGGTTGATCTGATCGTTACGGAAAATTATATAAGAAGAACAAACATTTGAGGGAATATCATTATAAAGGAGGTTTTTTCGGTTATGAGCGATGAGCTTGAACAGAAAAGACAAGAAAAGATTGCTAATTTTAAAATCCAATTCAATGATGATGAAATGGAACAGACCGATATAAGCAGTTCTTCTGAAATTCCGGATATTACCGGCAGCAAAAATGAAGAACCTGCGATCAAAAACGATGTCGAGTTTGTGATGGATATGAATAACAAGCCCGACACATTTGATGATATTTCAAGCGGTAAAAATGATGATCTGGATCATTTTGGAGAAAATATTGCCAAGGAAGAAGAAGAGGTCGATAAAAAATCGCTGAGAAAAGCAAAACGTGCCGATAGAAAAAGACGCAGCCGTAAAGCTAAGCGAAACAGAATTATTTTCCGTGTCGTATGGCTGACAATGATTATTTTCTCGTCGATTATGTTGGGACAGTATATTATGATCGGGGTCAATGATTTGCTGGCAGTCGGACGTGAAGATGCCAACAGTGTATCGATTACCATACCGAAAAATGCTGACCTTGATAAAATATCCAATATTCTTTATGATAATCACGTGATTAATAATAAAGGATTTTTTAAATTGTATGCTACCCTCACGAAATCGACAACAGGTTTTACCAACGGTACTTTTGATATTGAAACCAATAAGGACTATCAGGCAATCATCAACTATATGCAGTCTGATATGAACAGAACAGACGTTGTCACACTTCAGTTTACGGAGGGTATGACGGTTCAGGATTACGCCAAACTTCTTGAAAAAGGAAAAGTATGCTCTGCCGATGAATTCCTTGAAATGTGCAACTCGAACCGGTTTGATGATGACTATGTATTCCTTCAGGGAATTAAAAATGCAGACAAACGCTATTACAAACTGGAAGGCTATCTTTTCCCTGATACGTATGATTTCTATGTAGGGGAAGATACCGATTCCGTCATCAGAAAATTCCTTGTTAACTACCGAAGAAGACTTTACCTGACAAAATCAAGAGCAGACGGCTTTGACAGTAAAGTTACCATTGAAGACCGTGCTAAGAAACTCGGTATGTCAATGGAAGATGTCATTAATCTGGCTTCTCTGATTCAGGCAGAAGCTGCCGATGAAGAAGATATGTATGTGATCTCGTCAGTTCTTCATAACCGACTTGACACATTGAAAACAGGCGGTAAAAATAAAAATGATGAAACCGGTCTGAATTATCTTCAGCTTGACTCAACGGTATATTATCCGTATGCTTCGGAAGAGGCGGTTCCCGCTTCTCTCAGAAAAACTTATGTGAGCAATTACAGCACTTACAAATATTCGGGACTTCCCAACGGTCCGATCTGCAACCCCGGACTTGCCGCTATTATTGCTGCGGTAACACCGGAAAAGACAGATTATTATTACTTCTGTCATAAGGCTGCTACTGATACCGAGCCGGCTGTTGCTTACTATGCAAAGACTAATGCAGAACACCTCAGAAATCAGGAAAAAGCAGGTCTGATATAACAAAAAGATGATTGGCTTCCTTTCACGAAAGCCAATCATCTTTTTTGGGTTTATGTTGCTCTTATTTCCGAATGGACATCATTGCGACCAGACCACCCCGTTTACCGCCGCTTGCACGGTGAGAATACAGCAGCCCGCTGTTGCATTTGGTGCATATATCGCTGATGGTAATATTAATGCTCAGCAGACCTGCTTCCAACAGCATACGTCTGTTGATTTCTTTTAAATCTATGAGATATTTGCCGTGACCTAAAATCTTTGTGAAGTAGGCGGGTTTTAATTCGGTAAGGCTGGCAAATTGTTCATAAACAGGAGCGTCGACTTCATAGCAGCAAGCACCGATCGCCGGTCCTACCACAGCGATAATATCGGTGGGATCACAGCCATATACGTTCTGCATTTTTTCGACTGTTATTTCGCCGATTTTAGCAGCTGTTCCACGCCATCCGGCATGTGCCAGTCCTATGACACGCTTTTTGGGATCGGCGAAAAACAGCGGTGTACAGTCCGCATAGTGCGTTACAAGCGTAACATCAGGGTCGTTGGTGATCAGTGCATCTACACTCGGCATATCGTGTTCACGGCTGATGCCTATGCCACGGTCTTTTTTGGTAACGACTCGTACGTTTGTATGATGATCCTGCGACGAACTGACGAGTGAATCATAGTCGAATCCTGCTGCACGACAGAAAATCTGATAATTTTCTGTAACGTTTTCGGGTTTGTCACCACGTTTGAAATTCAGATTCATTGATTTGAATTCGTTTGTACTGACACCGCCTATTCTGGTAGAAAATGCGTGGTTAACAAAATTGATTTCGGATAATGACGGGAATGTAAGAAATCCCACACCATCAACAAAATTCAAGTCTGTGTTTTTACTTTTAAATATCATATGCTCACCTGTTTCAAATCGTATTATTTTTAGCATTCATTGATGCCCATCTTAGAGCCTGTTTAAAATCTTAGTACGGATTTTTCCCCAAGGGACAGCGTACAAAGTTGATTTCTTTGGTTATGATTTTTCTTTCGGTTGAAAATTGGCGGCAAGTGCGTTATAATTAAGACAGAAATCATATCATAGGAGAGTATAGATATGCCTTTACCGATTAAATTACCGTTCAGAAAGAAAAAACTGTTTGGAAACAATATAGAGCCACGTTGTGAATACTGTCAATTTTCATCAAAAAATAATGACGGAAATTTAGTGTGCCAACTTGGAACATTATCGGTCAATACTCTTTGCAAAAAGTATGTGTACGATCCGTTAAAGAGAGAACCAAAGTCCGTTCCGACACTTCCTAAATTTACCGCCGATGATTTTAAACTGTAAGAGCCTGCTTCATATTTGAACCGTGCGGATTTTTGAGGCATGATTGTTTCGGTAACAAGGAAAAAAGATGCAGGCATACTGACGTATAGCAAGCCTTTTTGACGGAGTTAGCGGAAAAATATACCAAAAAGCCGTGCGGTGCGAAGATGTTAAACAGGCTCTAAATATTGGTTTATTTTTTGATTTTTTTCTTAGATTTCTTTTCTTCAGCTTCCACAGCCTCTGCTTTTTCGTCTGCGAGTTCTTCTTCAACCACCAGTTCGATCACTGAAGTACAGTTGGGGCAGCGTGTTGCGTTTATATCAATTTCACTGATACAGAAGGGGCAAGGCTTGGTGGTGGGTGCTTCTTCTGCGGGTTTCTTAGCGATAGACATCAGTTTGTTGACTGATTTAACAAGGATAAAGATGATGATTGCCATAATCAGGAAGTTGATGATAGCAGCAGCAAATTTACCGAGTGCAATAGGGCCAACATTCAGAACCGCTGTCATTTCTTCCACGTCTTTGATACCGATAATGGTACCGATCAGGTAATTGATGGCGGGCATCATAACGTCATCACAAAGAGATGTTACGATGGAACCGAAAGCTCCGCCGATGATAACACCGACTGCCATATCGATTACGTTGCCACGCATTACAAACTCTTTAAATTCTGCCATTAACTTTTTCATAAAATTCACCTTTCCGGTCCGGCGATGCCGAATATTTTTTTGTCTGCCGTTTTGATACCATGATATGCTGCACACCTCCTGCGATTATATCAAAAAAACGGTGAAAATTGATACAATTTTTAAATTAAGAAAATGATGATTCTATCTATATTATACAGTTTATAGATTACTTAGTCAAGCGGAAAGAAATGAATCATAATTAAAATAAAAACTTTCAAAAAACCCTTGACATTTTTAACATATTATGATATTATAACATAGTCGCAGGCAATGAGTCAGGCGGCATGATAAGGAGAGGTATCGAAGCGGTCATAACGAGGCGGTCTTGAAAACCGTTTGTCCGAAAGGACACATGGGTTCGAATCCCATCCTCTCCGG
>CACYDP010000026.1 GCA_902773135.1 uncultured Ruminococcus sp. | reverse complement strand
TCAGACGTGCAAGAGCAGGTGCTGCTAACATCGTTCCTAACTCAACAGGTGCTGCTAAGGCTATCGGTCTTGTTATTCCCGAACTCAACGGCAAGCTCATCGGTTCTGCTCAGCGTGTTCCGGTTCCGACAGGTTCCACCACTATCCTCACAGCTGTTGTTAAGGGTGCTGACGTAACTGTTGAAGGCATCAACGCTGCTATGAAGGCTGCTGCTTCTGAATCATTCGGATACAACGAAGAACCCATTGTTTCTTCTGACGTTATCGGTATGAAGTACGGTTCACTCTTCGATGCTACTCAGACAATGGTAAGCAAGATTGCTGACGATCTCTACGAAGTACAGGTTGTTTCATGGTATGACAATGAAAACAGCTACACAAGCCAGATGGTTAGAACCATTAAGTATTTCGCTGAACTCGGCTAATTCTTTTTGTCGTTTCCATTTGACAAATTCAGGTACTCTGTCAATTATTTTGGCAGAGTACCTTTTTTTGCGTTTAGTCCGAATCATTGATTTTTCTTTGTATTGCTATAATGACAATCAAAGAAAACACAAGAATCACTACCGAGCCGATGAGCATCGGTGTTCCCGTACTATCGCCTGTCAGGGGCAATTCATTGACTTCGGAAGATTCTGCCGCCGCTGCATCATCAAAAGATTTTTGCAGACTCTCCGCTGTATCGGAAGATTCGGGAACATTTTCATTCTGTTCGGCACTGAATATCCATTTAATTTTGCCTGATGTGCTTTGAAATTCATTTCCCATTTTTTCGTCTATGCCGAGAATTGCGGTGATTGTTTTTTCTTCATCAGGCTGCAGCTGTGCAATCAAGATGTTTTCTTCCAGCCCTGCGGTATCGGCAGCATTAGAAGAGGAAATTTTCAGACCCATACTGTCATAAACCGACAAAGTCATTAATTCCAGAAATTTTCGGTAACGGCTTTGTACGGGTTCTGCTCTGAGGTATATGGCAATACTTTCTTCCGAATGATTTTTCAGCCGGATTTCCTGAATCATCTCATCACCGGGATAGAGTGTCTTGAAATTACCGAACAAATCCGAATGATCGTCCAGAAACACAAACTGATTGGCATCTCCGTCATATACCACATCACTGTCTGCGGCAAAGGCTTTGATACAGAACACAACATTGACAGCCGCAACAACGGACATAATCACCAGTACTAATTTTTTCACTCTCACCGCACTCCTTTTTTATCCTGCCAATTCCCACTGCGAACACACTCCGCATTCTGCCATCGCTTGTGTGCAATGAAAAACTGTTTTAATCAAAAGCCGACCAAGGATTGTCAACATTGTTGCGGGATTGTATTGCCTGTGCATTGATATTGATATGAATTTCTTTTTGCGATAATTCATTTCCGATAGAGGTATCAAAGGACACCGAATCCATCAACGCCCCGCTGTACTCATCAGGACTGAGTATCTTATTGTAATAATAATATCCGTCATCTGATGCCGTCCAGTCGTCCCCTATGGAACACAAAATTTGATCACGGTCTATTTTTGTTCCATCAACGGCATCAATATCAATTTTAGCACGTATAAAAGCATCTGCTGTTCCGGTATTCTGTATTTTGACAATTTTCGACACCGTATCTCCCGGCACAATCGGATAATCGGGGTCTGTATATTCGGTATAGATTCCGTCTTTTTCACTGTATTCCTTTACGGCAATCGCAACGCTTCCGGTGGTAATCACATTATCAGCCTGATCGCTTGCCGTAAAATATGCCAGCGTTGAGCCAATTGCCATCACTCCCACCACAAACAGTGCCGATACTCCCAGCAGTATCTTCTGTTTCATACCCATTCCCCCTTAGTACCTGTTGAAAATCTTACAGCAGTTTTGCTTTTGCTTCGGTCAGTGCCGCATCATAAGTTTTGTCACTGGTTGACTGATATGCCAGAGCTTTGACAGTGATATTCGCATTTGACATATCCGCTTCACTCAAATGACAGTCATCAGCAAAACTGATTTGTGTAAATAAGGCGGGAAGTACAGTATCTTCGGTACTATACGTAACGATAGAGGGTGTTTCACCGTCCTGTGTATATACATATAAATTTTCATCTGCTTCCAGCCAGTGTTCCGTATCGATATTCATACTGACAATACCATCTACGGCATCGGTCGGTACACTGGACATAAATACATAACAGTCTTCACTTTCGGAATGAATTGTCACCGTAGGGTCTTTGGGCAGCACCGCACTGTCATAGATTCTGTATGTGTTTCCGCTCTCGGTGCGTCCGGAAATGACCGCATTGTCCGAAACATTTGCCTCGTCCAGTTTCATTGTAATTTTGCCGACTGTAAAAGTATTGACCAAAGTATCGCTCTGAGAAGTAAGCCATGCAAGGGTTGTTCCTACGGAAACAGCCGCAGCAGCCGAAATACAAGCAGCAACGAAAACGATTTTTTTATTCATATCATTATCCTCCCTATTTTTACAGGCATTACGCCGTCATTGGTATACAGCCGGTCAATGCTTTTCAAGGAGGGCGAGGTTCGTAATACGGCAGATTTTTGGCAGTAATCAATCTATTCAAGCTGACTCCTTTGCTATATCCCATTGCTGAGTTTGTGACTGAGAAATAATCTGCAAATCAAAAATTTTACCTTGATAGGCTCCCGGAAGATTTTCTTTGATGGTGCAGCTTTTAATCAGTTCACTTGTCAGCTCATTCGGTTGAAGGGAATACCGGTAGTAGTAAAAACCGTCGCTCCCCTCTGCCCAGTCATCAGTATTCAAAAGGATATGATAAGTTCCCGAACTATCGAGCGGTGTAAAACTTCCGTCCGGATTTTTCCATACAGGAATGACTGCGACCCGTACGTAAGAATTCAGATTGCCGGTATTTTGAATACGTACATTTGTTTTTTTCGTTCCATTGAAGTTCTCCGTGATTTGATTTTGGACAGTTCCTATTTCCATACGATTAACCAACTCTTTTTCCGTCATCATATGCCCGTCTATACCGGCAGCACCGCCATAAATCAGAACGCCTGCCGTGAAAACGCACAACACACTGATTCTTAATGCATATTCCCGCATATCTGTCCTCCGTTAAGTCCCCTGTACTGCCTCGTTTTCCAAAAAAAATTTTTCCTTTCCGAAAAAAACTCTTTCCGCCACAGACAATGCTAATAATACAACCAACAGTATGATGGCACAAGCCTTTCCGACAGATGACGAAAGCCAGATAGATGCATAGCCCAGATACGGTATGCTGAATTCAGTTCGTCCGAGGATATTTTTATAATAAACGGGAGCTGCATCGACCGTATCATTTGCATCGCCTTTGGTGTAAAAATATTGTTTGTTATCGGATATTTTCACTACTCTGTGGGTAGCGACATTGAGGTTTTTATCCAGTACAAAACTAATACTGTCACCTACCTTTACAGATTCGTGAGGTATGTTTTTAACAAACACAAGACTTCCCACCGGATACACCGGTTCCATAGAACCCGACACCACCGTATAAGGCACATACCCGAACATTCGCATCAAAAGAAAAGCTGCCGCTGCTGCGATAAACACACCCGAAAGTGACCAACTGATGATTCTGATAAACATTTTCATAACTGTCCCCCCTGATATACAGCAAACTGATTTTCGATATAATTTTCATCGGACAACATATCGTTTTCTGTTCGGTTTTCAAAACTGAGGATATTCCGATTTTCGTCCTCAGATATGATAATCATCCGATCATTTGATGATTTCAAATCATATTTCCACGACAGATCGGTTATTTCCGTCACCGTATACTTTTTTCCGATAGTCAATCCCCTTACCGTACAGCTGCCGCAGCCATGAATGAATACCGTAAATGTATCACTGTCCGAGCTGACACGAAATAATGATGTTTCGTTGTCCTGCATATCTCCTGTTTTATGGATCGTCATCATTCCATCAACAACACTTACCTCAGGAATCGGAAATTCTGCACAGGCATCCTGTCCGAGATAGTTTTTATAATAAAATAAAGTGGTTCCGTTAGTGGGATAAAGTACACCGTTTTCAGCATCGGAATGTATTTGTACTGTATAAGTCATTATAGCAGGGACACCTTCTTGTATCGTACCCACATTCCAGTGAATCGTTCTGCCGTTGTCTTCCAGTTGAAAATCCCCCTGTGATACTGTTATATTGCTTCCACCATCTGCTATATCAAACATGGTTCCCATCGGGTCACTGACATAAGAATCTCTGGCACAGGATATAATGCTGGACCCAATCGATAGAAATGTATCATTCAGCAAGCTTTGTATTTCACTTTCATCGGTATCTCCGGGAATTTTTGTATAATAAACCGACCCGTCCGAAATTTCACTGGATAAGTCTTTTAATGTTTGTTCACCCTTGCTGTCTGCTCCGAAAGCAATGGAATAAATATCGATCTGATTGCTTTTGATCAGACTTGCCTCATACACAGACGGCACGGAAAAATCACTGATGGCATTCACTCTTCTGCTGCAATCCGTACAGTAAAGATAATAGGTGTTTTGGGAATTTTCCGTACCGCTGCCAACAGTTTTATTATAATTAAAGCCAAGGGTATAATCGTCGTCAAACTGTGTCAGATGCTGCCGGTTCTGCTCATATACCCTGACCCCGCTTGATGATGTGATTTGATAAGCATATGTCGGGGAACCGTCCCCCAGAATCACCACCGCCTTGTTGACAGCATTGGAGCTTTCAAAAAGTTCATATGCCTTATGCAGTCCCGACTGAATATTCGTACCTTCATATTTGGCAGTAAGGTTGTCCGCTGCGGCATTCAGTACGGACAAATCATTGCTGAAACCGGTTTTTTGCTCAGCTATTTTGGCAAAAGTAACCACAGCAATACGGTTCAGTCCATCAGGAGTAATCAGTTTTGAAATGAATTCTTTGACGGCGGTGCGTACATAGGAGATGCGGCTGGTGCCGGCATTGTTTCCCGACATATCGTAATTCATACTGTTGGAAACATCGGTCAGCAGGACAATATCCGTAGTGGCTTTGTAATCCGTACCGCTCACTTCGAGCTGAACCTCCCAGGTATTGTCTGTGATTTGCCGTGCTGTCTTGTTCAGCTGCAAAGAACCTCCGTCATAAACCGCCGCATTGGCAACCACGGTATCGGACGAAATCAAAAATAAAATACAAACAGCCAGTGCCAGAATTTTAAAACTTTTACCGAGAGTGACGGTCATCATAAACAGCCTCCGATCATAAACGATAATCCGGCAATCAGCCGCAGAAATATATTACGGTAAATTATATGCGGACAAAAACAAAAATATGCCAATTTTATTTTTGCCTATTCATAACAACAGCGTCTGTATATATATATTCGCACCGCCATAAAAATATGCAAAAAAAAATTTCGGACAGAAAACCCTGTCCGAAATTTTTTTGATCAATCTTTGAATTCACTGTGAATAAGTGACAATGCTTTTTCAAGAGCCTCATTTTCATCTGTTCCTTCGCACTCTATTTCAACATCAGAACCGCACTTGATGCAGGCGGCAATAATGTTCAGAATACTTTTTGCATTGACACGGCTGCCCTCAAAATTGATATATATGTCGCTTTCAAACTTTCCCATTTCCTTCGCAAAAATGCCTGCCGGACGCATATGCAGTCCTTCCGGATTTCTGATCACAACTCTCTCTTTAACCATTATAACTCTTCCTTTCATTTCTCTCTTTACACAATACTGATCAAGCATATGTATCGTAATACAAAATACCCTTTTCTTTCTCCTTTTATCAATATTGTCTTATGATATTTTATAACAAATTTGTAATTTTTTCAAGCACCTGAACCAATAAATTTTAAGTTTTATGCGATTTCTTTTCCGGAAATCTGTTGATCCCATTTGTTTACCGAAGATACAGCGAATCCGACAAAAAAGAGAAGCCGCATTTTCACACGACTTCTCGAAATAGTATTAAGTATTGGCTTCTTCAATTACTTTTTGAGCAACATTAGAGGGTGCTTCTTCATATCTTTCAAAATCAAAGCTGAAATATCCTCTGCCCTGTGTGGACTGACGGACAAATGTTGCAAAATCGCTCATTTCAGCCTGGGGAACTTCTGCTTCTATGGTCTGCATATGATCTTCAGCGGGATTCATACCTGTCACACGGCCTCTGCGTTTTGTCACTTCACCCATAATATCACCCATACAGCTGTCCGGAACAGTGGCTTTCAGCACACCTATCGGCTCAAGAAGAACAGGGTTGGCATTTGGCATACCCGATTTATAGGCAAGAGATGCCGCTGTTTTAAAGGACATTTCGGACGAATCAACCGGATGGTACGAACCGTCATAGAGTGTTGCCTTCAGACCTACTACGGGGAACCCTGCCAAAGGACCTTTTGAAATACTGTCACGCAGACCTTTTTCCACTGCCGGGAAAAATCCTTTCGGCACAGCACCGCCCACTACTTTTTCTTCAAATATCATATCTTCGCTGTCACAGGGAGAAAACTCGATCCATACATCACCAAACTGACCGTGACCGCCTGTTTGTTTTTTATATCTTCCCTGCACTTTGACAGGTTTTTTAATCGTTTCACGATAGGCAACTTTCGGATTGGAAAGCACCACATCAACACCGTATTTGGATTTCAGTTTAGAAACAATCACGTCAAGGTGCTGTTCGCCCAGACCGCTTACAATCATCTGATGGGTTTCGTGGTTTGTCACGAATTTAATCGTGGGGTCTTCTTCGCAAAGACGCATAATACCTTGTGCAACTTTTTCTTCATCGCCTTTTGTTTTAGGCTCAACTGCCATTGACAGACAGGGAGCAGGATAATCAATACCGTCAAGTATGACTTTTCTTGCCGGTGAACTCAGTGTATCGCCGGTATTCACTCCTGAAAGTTTCGCCGCAACACCTATGTCGCCTGCACCAATGTAGGCGGTATCTTCGGTTTTTTTGCCTTTGATCGTCATCACTTTTGTAATGCGTTCCGTATTTCCCGTACGCATATTCACAAGCGGTGTATCTGCCGACAGCTTACCCGAAATCACTTTGAAATAGGAAAGTTTTCCAACGAAGGGATCAGCAATCGTTTTAAATACAATAGCAGCCGCTGCGGCATCATTGTTGACAGACAATTCCACAGGATTTCCGTCCAGATCAGCAGCTATTTCAACTGATTTTTCCGCAGCACCGGGAGCAAGCCATATCAGACCGTTCAGGAGCTGTTCAATGCCGTAAGTTAAAAGGGCATCACCGCAGAAAACCGGGCTGATGGAACCGCTCTTGACACCTTGGCTTACGCCGACAATAATTTCTTCCGGGGTAAATTCTTCGCCCGAGAAGTATTTTTCAAACATTTCATCACTTGTTTCAGCAACGGCCTCACAGATAGCCGTTCTCAGACCTTCCAGTCTGTCACCCATATCGGGCAGCGGAACCGTGTTGATTTTTCCGTTTACATATTTATACGCCTTGTACTCCAGCAGATTGACATAGCAGTCCGCCTGACCGTCTACAATATAAGGAACGACAACCGGGCAAACAGACGGACCGAAAGATGATTTCAGACTTTCAAAAACACGATAGAATCTGGCACTCTCATCGCAAAGACCGTTGACAAAAAACACCTTTGTCAGACCTCGCTTGTCGGCAGCCTTAACAGCCTTTTCAGTACCTACGCTTACCCCGTCCTTGCCTGAAACTGTGATCAGCATTGTATCGGCTGCTCTTGCCGCTTCGCAAAGACCTCCCTCAAAATCAAAAAGACCGGGAGCATCAATCAGATTCATTTTCTTGTTTTTCCATTCTATCGGAGCAACACAGGTCTGAACAGATGTCTTACGCTTGATCTCTTCGGGATCAAAATCGCATACGGTATTGCCTTCATTGACTTTGCCCAATCTTTCGGAGCCGCTGCTGAGATATATCATCGCTTCGGCAAGAGAGGTTTTTCCCGAACCGCTGTGACCTGCAATGGCAATATTAAGGATATTCTTCGGATCGTACTGTTTCATTTTAAACTTGTCCTCCTTCAGTTTTTTATATAAAAATAGGATGCAGTGATTTACGTTTTCGGTATACGGACGATTCTGAAAATTTTTTGTATACATTCAACAATCATTTTTGAATACTTCCCGGTAACAAATTCATCCGGAATCCGAATACAAGTTCATTATATAACACTTGCACATAAATTACAACCCCTAAAAACGAAATATATAAAAAACGCTGAAATATTTTTAAGCAACTCTATCACGAATTCCAAGTTTCCGATCAAACACCATTTTCTGAAACGGAATGATCTATCTGCTATCTATTTTCCAACGTTTTAGGTATTGAGAAAAAATGATAATAGAAATATAATGTCACTTGTAACGGATTACATGTCGTATTATTTTTTTATGCATTTACGAGGAGTAAAAGAAATGGAATTATGTAAAAATGGATCAAATACTGCCGAAGAACGTTATATTTGCAGACTGACACAATCCTATATCTATATAGAAGATTACGGAAAAGTCAAAGTTTACGGAATCAGTTTATGCAACAGCAATGCTCAAAAAGCAATGCTTGACGGCGAACACTGTGAGATACAAGATATATCCTGTGATAAAGAAAGTGTTCTCAGATTAGTTCACCTGATTAACGAATGTAATGTATATCCCGTACACCTGAAAGAAATTGCGGAAGATTTCATCTCACAAGTACAGTGAACTTCTATTGACATAGCGTTTTTTCTGTATTATAATTAGAGTGAGGAACAACTTCCAAAAAATTAATTTAAAATCACAAAAGGAACCTGCATTATGAAAATACTGATTCTTGATGATGATAAAATAAGCAACGTTGCTTTATTAAAAATAGGAAAACCACTATTTGGCAACAACATCTATGCGGTTGAAGATATGGAATACTTCAAATATCTTGTGGAACCGTCATCTTCTTTGGTGGTTGTCATTTCTGTATGTTCCAAAAAAATCAATTATATCGACACCGTCCAACTAATCAGGAAACAAGGGTACAAAGCAGTCATATGGTTTACAGCTGACCGTGAAGACGAACTCACAGATTCTGACAAATCCCTGTGTGACGGCTATTTTATCAAGCCGTACACAGAAGAAAAACTGAAAAATTTTGCAGAAGATGTCATACGTATGTTCAACCGTATGAAACGAGTCAACGTTAAAACTTTTGGGAAATTCGAGGTCGAAATTGATAATCAAATCATTGATTTTCACAATTCAAAAGCAAAAGAACTGTTCGCTCTTTGCGTTGACAGAAAAGGCGAATCCATATCAATCGAAGAAGCAACAAGTCTTATATGGTCTCACAGAATTTATGACAACCGTCTGAAATGCCTTTATCGCAAAGCTGTTTTATCCATTAAAAAAACGCTTGCCCTTTATCAAGCATCTGATGTTTTTCAAAATAAACGCGGAAGCTGCCGGATTGATCAAAATAGAATAAATTGTGATTATTACACTCTTATCAAAAATCCCGAACGATATGCCAATTTGTTTGAAGGTATCTATATGTACGAATATTCCTGGGCAGAATCGACCTGTGCGGATATTTACAAACTGCTCAGCAAATACCGACAACATTCCAAAGAAACAAGTGATTTTATTTTATAAGAATATAGTGTGCCGGCATTATCGTCCTTGCAGCACGAAATTTTCCTCTGATCTCTATGGAACATCTTCGCAAAGTCTTTCATCAGAATTTAGTAGAAACGGTTGAATTATAATCAAAAAATGTTATAATAATATTATCTCAATCTTACAGGAGGATAATGTTGTATGAAAAAAGTGAACGGAGAAAAATATTATATTACTACTCCTATCTATTATCCGTCCGGAAATCCGCACATTGGTCACTGTTACACCACCACTGCCTGCGATTCTATCGCAAGATACAGAAGAATGCAGGGTTATGATGTAATGTTTCTTACAGGTACGGACGAGCACGGACTGAAAATCGAACAGAAAGCTGCCGAGATCGGTATTACTCCCAAACAGTATGTAGACAATATTGTAGAAATTTTTAAAAGTCTTTGGAACTTTATGAACATCAGCTACGACAGATATATCCGCACCACGGATGATTATCATATCGAATCTGTTCAAAAAATATTCAAAACACTCTATGATAAAAAATACATCTACAAAGGTGAGTACAAGGGTAAATACTGCACTCCCTGCGAAAGTTTCTGGACAGAATCACAGCTAAAGGACGGCAAATGCCCCGAATGCGGCAGAGATGTCACCGAAGCAAAAGAAGAGGCCTATTTCTTCAAAATGTCACCCTTTGCGGACAGAATCGAAAAGCTCCTCACGGAAACAGACTATCTTCAGCCCAAAACCCGTGCCGTAGAACTGGTCAATAACTTTATCAAACCCGGACTGGAAGATCTCTGCGTATCCAGAACAAGTTTTAAATGGGGTATCCCTGTCAGCTTTGACCCCGATCATGTAGTATATGTATGGATAGATGCACTCTCCAACTATATCACTGCTCTCGGCTATGACAACGGTAAATATCAGGATTATGACAAATTCTGGCCTGCCGATGTTCATATGGTTGCCAAAGATATTATGCGTTTTCATGCAATTATATGGCCGGCAATGCTGATGGCTCTTGAACTGCCGATTCCAAAACATCTTGCAGTACATGGCTGGATCACTTTCAACGGTCAGAAAATGAGCAAATCGCTCGGCAATGTCGTAGACCCGTTTATTCTCGGCAAACGTTACGGTGCCGATGCCATCAGATACCATATTATGCGTGAAATGGCTCTCGGTGCAGACAGTTCCTTCTCCAACGAAATTATGATCAACCGTATCAATTCCGATCTTGCCAACGGACTGGGCAATCTTGTTTCCAGAACCGTTGCAATGGTGGAAAAATATTTTGGCGGCACACTTCCCGAAGAACGTGAAAGCGGAGAATTTGACGATGACCTGATTGCACAGGCAATTTCCCTTACGGATAAGGTGGACGAATATATCGACAAAACACAGCTAAATAATGCTCTTGCCGAAATATTCAAAGTAGTATCACGTGCCAATAAGTACATTGACGAAACCACTCCGTGGATACTGGCAAAAGACGAAAGCAAAAAAATAAGATTAGCAACCGTTCTTTACAATCTTCTGGATACCATCCGAATTGTATCAACGCTTCTTTCTGCCTTTATGCCGTCTACAATGCCGAAAATATGGGAACAGACCGGCATCGGAAGCGAAGAAACAAAGTACGAAAAGACATCGGAATTTGGTGTTACGCCCAAAAACGTTACTGTACACAAAGGCGACATTATCTTCCCGAGAATTGATGTTGACAAAGAAATCGAAGCACTGAATGAAATCATCGGCAATGCCAAGAAAGAGTCTGCCGAAGAAGAAAACAGCGGTCTTGCTCTGATTGGAATTGACGATTTTATGAAAGTGGAACTCAAAGTCGCTAAAATCATCAGCTGTGAGCCGATCAAAAAAGCCAAAAAGCTGCTGAAACTGACTCTTGACGATGGCAGCGGTGAACGCACGGTTGCCAGCGGCATTGCAAAGTTTTACACTCCCGAAGACCTGATCGGAAAAAGTGTCATACTTGTATCAAATCTTAAACCCGCCGTTCTATGCGGAGTAGAGAGCAATGGTATGATTCTTGCCGCTGATGACGGTGACAAGATCAAAGTCATTTTTGTTGACGGCATTGCCCCCGGAAGTAAAATCAGATAATACAAATTTCCTCTAAAAAAATCGGAACATCAGCATGAACTGATGTTCCGATTTCATTATTTCTGATCTTCCACTTTGAGAAGATACAATTGATTATCCAGTTTAAAGTCTGATTTTTTCCAGAGTGCCACCGCAGCAGCATTTCCGATATGAGTATAGAGAATCGGGGTAAAGCCATAATCTTCGATTTTATGAACGGCAAAAGCACACATCTTAAATCCGTAGCCTTTATTTCTCTCATTTTTCAGCACGGCGATGGATTTGATGCGTATATATTTTTCAGTACGGCTGCCGATAGAGGCGACCGCAACGATTTTTCCGTCTTTGATCAATCCGTAAAGTTCGGTGTTGAGGTACTCGTTCAGTTTTCTTTCAAATTTTTCGTTCCAACGGAATTCGTCTTTACAGTCCGTATAAAAATCCGAAGCCAGTTTTACGTGTTCAGGATTGTTGTTATCAATTCGGATGATCGTTTCATCATCGGCAAGTTCCGAATGGATATTCTGTCCTTTGTAAGTAAATACTGCCAATGAAAATTCGTCTTTGATAATGTAGTTAATTTCAAGAGAAGTCAGTGCATACAGGTCTGAAAGATGCTGTGATACGTCCTGTTTGACATAGATTTCTGCTTTGGGAATGTTGCAGTCGGACAAAAAGCGACAGATACTGATCAACATATCTATATCGTCTTTGATGGCGGAAGATGTCCATATCCATACTTTATGACCTGTTTTCTGAGTAGATATGATAACATTTTTATGGTCCGAATACATATTGTGAGTATCTTCATTTCTTGCGGATTCTATTGAGTTGAATATGAGGGAGTCGGCGATATATTCAGGATTATTGAATATTTCATCACTGCCCGTAATTTTATCGAATTTAGCAGCCATTGCAAAATCCTCCTTTTTTCTTTAATGTATATTCTGGTACAAATTATTTTACTCCATTTTCATCTTAATTTCAATATATAACCCAAAAATAATTGTTCCATTTTTCTATTCCGAAATCTGATACCGAAAAACGACCGCAGCCGTTCTGACAGGTCGCTGCAGTCGTTTTTTTGTTTCTCTTTAATTGTATAATAAAGTTTTTTATACACCAAACAGCAGATCGGTATAAGAGGGATACGGCCAGAACTGTGATGCGGTTTCCGTTTCCATACTGTCCCCTATATTTCTGAGTTCCTGCATCACTGCAAGAACGGTATCGTGATAATACTTTGCAAGAGAAAGATTGCTTTCACTATATTCTCCTGCTTTTGATACAGCTGTTTCAAGTTCAGTCGTTTTTTCTGCAAAACCAACCAGTTTTTCAGACAGATCAAACACCAGATTTTCTTCAACAGAAACGGGGATCTTATCTGAAAGAGCCTTTTTAGCCAAGGCGGTATCAGTTAATGTTTTCACAAAAGAAGAAACAGCCGGCAGGATATTTTTCTTTGACATATCGAGCATTGTCAGGGCTTCTATATTCAACTGTTTCACATATGCTTCCAGTTCTATTTCATATCTTGCTTCCAGTTCCTGTTTTGTACAGATTTTATTTTTAACAAAAAGCTGAACATTCTTGTCGTCCATAAAATGAGCATAAGCCTCCGGAAGTGATTTCAGATTGTACAGACCTCTTTTTTCTGCTTCCAGCACCCATTCTTCTGTATAGTTGTCACCGTTAAAGATAATATTCTGATGTTCCGTAAACACTTTTTTCACCAGAGCTTTGACAGCAGCAGTAATGTCATTGCTGTCTTTCAGTTCCTCATAAAATTCCGACAGTTCTTCCGCCACCATTGTATTGAGCATATAGTTGGGGCAGGCAATATTTAAAGAAGAACCAAGGGCACGGAATTCAAATTTGTTTCCTGTAAAGGCAAACGGAGAAGTACGGTTTCTGTCTGAAGTATCTTTTTTAAAATCGGCAAGAACTTCTACGCCTGTCTGCATCTTCACTTTGCCCTTGCTGATATATTCTGTACCATTAATGACAGAATCTACCAAGGCTCCCAGATCATCACCGAGATACATTGAAATAATAGCCGGCGGAGCTTCATTTGCTCCCAGTCTATGATCGTTGCCGGCAGATGCTACGGTAATTCTAAGCAAATCCTGATATTCGTGTACTGCTTTGATCACTGCCGCTAAAAACAGCTGGAACTGAAGGTTATTTTCAGGCTGTTTGCCGGGTTCGAGAAGATTTTCGCCCGTATCGGTTGACATAGACCAGTTATTATGTTTACCGGATCCGTTGACTCCCGCAAAAGGTTTCTCGTGGAGAAGGCACACCAAACCGTGTTTTTCGGCAGTTTTCTTCATCACTTCCATCGTCAGTTCGTTATGGTCGGTAGCAATATTGGAGGTATTGAAAATCGGTGCCAGTTCGTGCTGTGACGGTGCTACTTCGTTGTGCTTTGTTTTTGAGTAAATACCAAGTTTCCAAAGTTCGCTGTCCAGATCTTTCATATAGGCAGAAACACGGGACTTAATTGAACCGAAATAATGATCTTCCAGTTCCTGACCCTTGGGAGCTTTTGCTCCGAACAGCGTTCTACCCGTCAATTTAAGGTCTTCACGGCGGTCATACATTTCTTTATCAATCAGGAAATATTCCTGCTCCGGACCGACAGTTGTAAATACTCTCCTGACATTTTCCTTACCCAAAAGATGCAGTATTTTGACAGCCTCGCTGTTAAGACGTTCCATCGAACGCAGGAGCGGTGTTTTTTTATCGAGAACTTCTCCCGTATAAGAGCAGAATGCGGTGGGAATATATAGTGAACCGTCACTGATAAAAGCAGGTGAAGTAGGATCCCATGTTGTATAGCCTCTTGCTTCAAATGTAGCACGAATACCGCCGCTCGGGAATGACGATGCGTCAGGTTCACCTTTGATAAGCTCTTTGCCGGAAAATTCCATAATCACTTTTCCATTGCCGACAGGACTGATAAAACTGTCGTGTTTTTCAGCGGTAACGCCTGTCATCGGCTGAAACCAATGTGTGTAATGCGTACAGCCTTTTTCCACTGCCCAGTCTTTCATTGCATTGGCAACGGTATTTGCAAGACTGATGTCGAGAGGTTCGCCGTTCTGAATGGTTTTTTTCAATGCTTTGTATGTTTCTTTAGGAAGTTTTTCCTGCATCACCTGATCATTAAAAACGTTGCTGCCGAACATTTCCGGTAATTGTGACATAATAAATCTCTCCGTTTCCTTGTAATATTGTCGGGCTGCCAATGAAATATCTTCAGAATGGGAAAGTATATCTCAGGTGTAGGGTTGCCAAAGAATGTTAAAGGATATTTCAAGGGCTGCCAGACAAATTTATCAATAATAACAAAAAGGTGCTGTAAGCCTCTGTCGACTTACAGCACCTTTGCTGTTATGTTGCTATTATATACCCAAACATTGATGATGTCAATACCTTTATGCAATTATTTTTTTAAAACTTGCATATTTTTATAATATGACCTATTTCAGAAAATAATACCGTCAAATTATGAATAATATTACTATAATTATTTCATTTTGTATGCATATGACACCGAAATCGTTATATTTCGTATGCTTGTTGTTTTTTAGGTATTTACAAAATTGAAAATAAGGTTATAATATGTATAGGGTACTTTTTACGCATCATCTGTCATAAGCAGTAGTATCATGTCGCTGACGGACAGATGAAAACGAATATTATATTATTAACAAGGAGTACGGATAATGAAAAAACCTACATTTATTATAACACAAACCGTTCTGTCGCTGTTTCTGGCAGCTTCGGTGGCGGCTGTCGGAGTACTTGTGTACGACTTGAAAACGGACTCCATTCATCTTGACAAGGTAAATCCGCTTGAACTGATCGGAATCGGCACCAATGATACTTCTAAAAAAAATTCGGAGCAATCCAAAAAGAAACAAAACAGTTCTTCGGAAAATTCACAAAAAAGCCAAAGCGAAACTTCTAAACAGGAAAGTTCCCAAGAAGAAAGCAGCCGTATAGAAACATTGCAGTTTGTGTCCGAACCTCAGAATCTCACCGAGCAGCCGAAAGAACTGACTGACATGCTCAAGCGTTACGGATACAAAATCGAAAATAACGTCAGCGGTGACAGGCTGATCGTTGTCGATACCAATAAATCAAGTGCATCCATCTACTGCTACCAGAAATCCGATACAGGATACTGGTGGAATGTCATGGGCAGCGGCAAAACCCTGACTGATAATGCTTATATCGGCGAAAAAGGTTCCTCGTTTGTGATTACAGAGGGTTCTAACAAAACACCGGGCGGTATTTTCTCTATGGGCGATGCCTTCTATATTGACGACAAACCCAATACCGAATATCCTATGTTCCAGATCACCGATGATACTTATTGGGTAACAGACCCAAAATCCAAGTTCTTTAACCAGAAAGTAGAAGGTACCGATGAGATGGACTGGAATACAGCAGACCATATGATCACCAAGAGCAAACAATACAAATACGGTATGGTCATCAAATACAATACCGATAATATCAAAACAGACGCAGGCTCGGAAATACTGCTGCACTGCGGTGACAGTCCCACAGCAGGCTGTGTTGCCGTTCCTGAAAATATCATGAAAACCATTATTGAATGGCTTGACAAAGACAGCAGAGTGACAATCTTTATAACGGTGTAATAAAATGGATAAAATTATTTTCTGGACAGCTGTCATTATCACCTTACTGTGTATTTTAATGCTGGTGAGCGTTACCTATACCGAAATTCATCAGGAAGAGAAAAAATTCAGATGGTATTTTTACATACCGTCCTCTGTCATCAATGCTTTGTTCGGCACAACCGCACCATATCTTTTGTTCTATGCCATATTCGGTGCGGGCGGCTTAATGTCCATATTGATACCGCTCGTATGTCTTGGCATCATTATTGGTGTCAATGCCGGGCTGATGATTTTCTTCAGCCGTAATGAAACTTTCAGCATCAAACTTTATTTTTCTTATGCCTTGGTTTCACTGATCGTTGTTTCTTTCTGGATCATTACGCTGATGAATTTTCTGAATACCATTGCTTAATGACTGCCTCTCAAAACATCCGAAATCGTTGGTTTCGGATGTTTTATTTTTTGAATCAGGCAAGTGTATCAGCAAGATTGATCACGGTGACATTATTTTTCAATGCCGTCTGAAACGTCTTTGATGCCCCTCCCCACTGATGTGTAATATAACATATAGCATAAGCGGCATTTTTGACCATATATTGATTTCTCGCCGGGATTGCCGACTTATAATGATACTTTTCAAAATCATCGGGATAAATGATTTCGTCAAACAGTTCTTGATGAAAGATACGAAAATTTGGGTACAGTATCACAATCTCATTTTTTATCTGCGGATAGCACTCTTTCAGTTCATAAACACATAAGGCACACAGTCTGTCAAACTGTCCCTGCCCCCCGTTCAGGAATTCGGTGACACCTTTTTCCGTAAGTTTTATAATTTCCTTTTTGATGCAGGCTTTCGTAATGCCAAAACATTCTTTATGACCTATAAACACTGCGGTATTTTTTCGATTCATCATATTCACCCCATCAAAAATTATAACACAAAACCGCCAATAAATCATCACTATTAGTTATTGTTAACTCCTTTTAGTTTGTGTATATTTTGCCGTAAATCATCTACTCTAAAGTTATAAACTATAACTTTCAGAGAGGGTCGTATTATGAAATCAATCGGCAAATATATCAGACAATATCGTATAGAAAAGAAATTCCGCCAGGAAGATCTGGCGGAAAAAGCAGAGTTGAGTCCGAATTATATAGGAATGATAGAAAGAGGTGAAAAAACACCTTCTCTCGAAACGTTGGTCGCCATTCTGAATGCCCTGAATATTTCAGCAGATATGGTTTTGTGCGACGTTCTTCAAACGGGGTATCAAGTAAAAAGCTCTGTTTTGAACGAAAAAATCTCAGAACTTTCCGAAGAAGACCAAAGCAGAATCTTTGATGTGGTTGACGTGCTGATTCAACATTCCAAATCATCATTTTCTGTAAAACAGCAATGAATGAAATTCAATCAAAAACAAGCCGTATACATAACACCTATGCACACGGCTTGTTTTTAGTTTTTGAGTGCCTCGCACGAATCAATCACAACATCAACGGCTTTCAAAAGATCTTTATATTGATGAACCATCAATTTAAGATATTCCCTGCCCGAAGAAGTAATTTCATAATAATTTCTTGTCCGATGGCTTTCGGTGATTTCCTGAGAATATTCACTGACATAACCCTGCTGCTGCAAACGATAAAGCACAGGATAGAGAAAATTCATTTTATATGTACTGTTCGTTCTTTTTTCCAGTTCCTGCGAAAGTCTGTACACATACATCGGCTTTTCGCTTAATAACATCAGCGTCATCATAGGGCTTGTGGCTCTTTTAAAATAATCCTCAAATGAATTTCCCGATTCTTTTCCGGGGGTTCTGCCCATTTGCAATCGCCGCCTTTCTTCACGGTATCGTCCGGTGTGAATGTCGAAACAACATTGATTTTCTAAAAATATGATACCAAATTAAAAGTTCGATTGCAAGAATATTTAGATAATTAGATGTAAAAATAGTGTTAAAAATTTATGATAAAAACATTGAAAATTTTTAAGGAAGATACTTTTGTAGCAATTTAAGAGGAATCATCTCAGAAGTTGCTGCCGTTCCAGCCCCAGTTTTCTGTTTCAAAATAGGCAATATAAATCCTGTCCGAAGGCACTTTCAGAACATCAGAATAAATTTGCGTGATTTTGGCACTTAATGCACTGTAATTTTCAGGAGAAGACTTTCCATAAATCTTTACTTCGATAAATACCGTTGGAAGACGATTGTCGCCTTTAAAGTAAAGACGCTGCTGATCTTCAAAATTGACCATGAGCCATGGTTCGCTTTTTCCTATCACGGAAACTGCTTTACCAAGTTCTGTTTTGAGTATTCTTTCTTGTTCTTCGCTGATAGCGATATTGGTTTTTGTGTTAATAAAAGGCATTGTTTTTTCCTCCTGTCAAAGTCTGTTACATATCTGTGCGGTGCGAAGAGATGTAACAGACTCTTAAGTCATTATTGTGGTCCAGTCCTGGATAATTTCTCCGCTGTCGGCATTCAGTATATAGATCTCATCATCTGTTTCGGCTTTATAAGCCAGAACGGGTGAATAACAATAATCATCCATATCCCATATGACCATTTCTTTGATATGCAGTCCTGAAATGCGATCAGCATACATTTGATAAATGTCCTCTTCACTAACATCGGGTTCCATATCAATTTTTTTTAATGTCTGATATGGAACGATATTGCAGGACAAATAGTGACACATATTGGTATCAGTATCAATATGAACCGACACACTCGAACTGTACAGCTGTATTCCCCCATAATACTGTTTAAAACGGTACAGTTCCTTATTTCCTGAATTCGATGAATATACCAGCTGCTGTTCAGGATTGATCAGTCTGAGCAGACTGCGGATTGCAGTGATTTGTTCCATTGCGTCCGATTCATTATGAATCGGTTTGTTACTGATGAAACCATCAATCGTAACCTCATTGTTGCTGTCGTATAAAATATAAAAATCGTCACTGTAACCGTTGAATCGTTTCAGATCCTCACCGGTGTACTCTGCCGTATCTAATTCGTCATACTCCGTCAGACCGGGTATATTGTTTTCCTGAGTTTTTTCCTCAGATACAAGGCTGCTTTCAGCTGTACTCTGCACTGAAATTTCCGATATGACCGATGTTTCGGACTGTTCGGCGATCGTATTACAGCCCGCTGCTGTCAGCAGCACAGCAGCAGCCGTCAATAGAACTATTTTTTTCATAGTGTTCATCTCCGATTGATGATTTTGAAGCAAAGCTATCAAACCGTACCGATACGATTTGTCACCTCTCCTTATTAATCATCAGGAAAAAGGCATTTTGGTTACAAATCAAATCAAAATATTATCAATATTTTTGGTTGCCCGATAACTGCAAAGCAGATAACTCATTGCCGTGAGTGCCATCAGAAGGATAAACAGACCGATGATAATGATTAAAGCCCCAAGATCTGTGAATGTAAATAACAAACAAGCAGCAGCACAAGTAGCAGCTTCCAGAAGAATGGCAAGAGCCATATTAAAGAAAATATTGTAATTACCTCTGAGAGCATTCAGTTCATCGTCCCAAATCAACTTGGGGTTCACAGAATCCATAAAAATCCCGAAATATGATACAAACGTCACCGAAAGCAGACTCAGGATACAGCAAAATACGGTAAGTTTGATTCCCATATTCAGATATACCGCTGCTGCAATCACATAGATGATCATTCCCAGACCGCTTACGATAATACTGACCAACGCCTTGGCATTGATTTGAGAAATATACGGTACAGGAATATATTTGATAAAGGCAAAATGTTTTCCTTCCCGGGTGAGTGCTGCGGAAGCAATACAGTTAGCAGCCGTAATCAGAACAGACAGTGCCGATACCCCCAGAATAAACAGCAGAACAGCACTTTCACTGCCTTTATGAATATCGTAGATAAACTGATCCAGAAAATTCGTCTGCCCCTGAAGAAGATATACGATATAAAGAAACACCGGCCATATGAGATTGATCAGAATACAGTTCATAAAATACGCCGGTGTTCTGAACAAAATACGAAACTCTTTTTTGACATAGGAAGCAAATACACTTCTTTGTTTCATTTTGGCTATTGTATCGGAAAACTTTTTCCGGCTTGTCGGGGAACTTCCGCTGATACCCGAAACCGTGCGGAAATATACCAACTGTCCCACCAACATAAACAAAGCAATTGCAGCCAGATTGATTCCGATATAAAAGAGAATGTTGATAAAGCTGTTGCCGATTGTGGCATTGACCAGAAAAGCAATATGCGGAAAAATCAAATTTAACGTATTAATAATGGGATTATTGGGATCGGACAAGGCATCTGTGAGATGTTCGGTATCAAATCCGCCGCTGTTCGATACAAATACGGCAATTGCAATAATGATGCCAAAAGTCAGCAGACCCGTAATTTTATTGACGGTATCTTTATTTTTGATAAATCCTGTTATCAGCATCAGCAGCATACAGATAATGCCGCAATAGATCAGAGGAATGATCGGCAGCGTAAGCATACCGAATACGGCAAAAATCCAACTGTAAAACGGCACGCCCGATGCAATAATATAACCTGCAAAAGCCGCAATTATCACAATAAATTCCATAATACTTTCGCTGATAAGTGCAGCTGTAAATTTAGAGCCGATAATCTGATACGGTTTGAGCGGCAGCGGCAATAGACTTTCTATATCTCCCGAAAAGTAAAATACCGAAAATATAACATTAATACCAAAGACAAAAGAAAAGATGGAAACAAGGTGCAAAAACAGCTTTACGGCATTGGTACCTGCACCGGTGCTCATCAGCGGTTTTGTCAGTGCGTAAATAATCACTCCCACTAAAAATGCCATCGGCAGCATAATGCCAAATACAGCTATGAACCCCATCACTCGATAAAAGATTTTTTTACGGGTCTTTTCTTCCGTACTGGGTTCTACGGTTTTGATCAGAGCAGCAGTCAATTTTAAAAATATACTCATTTTTCGGTCAACTCCAGGAATATTTTTTCAAGCGACTCGTTTTTATTTTGTGATTCCAGATTCTCAAGAGTTCCGTCAAAAAGGATCTTTCCTTTTTTAATAATCATCACACGGTCGCATAATTTTTCGGCAACCTCCAGAACGTGAGTAGAGAAAAACACGGCATTGCCTGCTTTTGCGTGTTCACGCATCATCTGTTTCAATTCGTATGCTGATTTTGGATCAAGCCCTACCATCGGTTCGTCGAGTATCCATACAGGCGGATTGTGCATCAGTGCGGCGGCAACCATTATTTTTTGCCTCATACCGTGAGAATAACTCATAATAGGAGAAGAGAGAGCATCGGTCAGGTCAAAGCGTTCACAGATACTTTCTGTTCTCTCACGTCTTTTTCTTTCGGGAACTCTGTAAATATCTCCCATCAGGTCGAGGAACTCGCTGCCTTTCAGCCGCAGAAACATATCGGGACTGTCGGCAATATAGCCTATGGATTCTTTTGCTTTAATCGGGTCACGCCGAATATTGAAATGATTAACTGTAATTTTTCCGACATCGGCCTTGATGATTCCCGTCAGCAATTTCATTGTGGTAGTTTTGCCGGATCCGTTCGGTCCGATAAAACCAACAATTTCCCCGCCTTTGACACGAAAACTAATATCGTCAACGGCACGGACTTTTTTGTTATAAACCTTCGTAACGTTTTCAAATTTTATCATACTCATCACCCAAATATATTTTACCATAATATACATATTTTTACAAGTACAACCGCTTTTTTTATTCAATACGGTAAATCATTGTATAACAGAAATCCACTTTATTGATCATTCTCGTCGCCGACAGCTCGGCGGCTGTATATGATCAGTTCTGCCAGATCTATCACAATTACTTTCCAGAATATCAATTTTACGGCGGAATGATCTTATGTTATAATAGACTTGTTCGATAACCGGCGGCATCGTTGTTTGACAATCCGGTACATAAGTAATATAATATCGACTGTGCAGATAAAAACGATTTTCTGCCGTCAACAACAAAATTTGTCCGACATACTCCTATCGCTGTAAGAATAAAAATTTTTAACAAATGCCGATACCATATTCTATTGTTATTTTTGAAAGGGTGAAAGAAGATTGAATGAATTCATCGAAATGATTTCCTTTGTGCTCAGATTGGCAACACCGTTGCTGGCACTTATTATTGTGACTATTTGCTTTATATCGCTGATTCACGGAAAAAGAACCAAACACGCTCTGATCGTACTGGAAGATGAAGAAAGAGATATTATCTATCCCGTATATTTTTGGGAAAATTCAATCGGCAGAAGCAGAGGTTCGGACATACGCATCAATGACGGAACCGTATCAAGAGATCACGCTGTTTTACTGCGGCGTGACAACGGATGGTTTATCACCGATACGGACTCCAAAGCGGGTGTATATGTCAACGGAGATAAAACAGACGGCAGACAGCCTGTTTATATAGGAGATCAGATTGCGATCGGCACCTCTGTTCTCACGCTGAAACGTGCCAAAGACAGTGTACCCGAAGAAGAAAGAAAACGAAAAAAAAGACAGCCTGTCAACGGCTCGGTAATTCTTTCCTTTATCACAGTTTATATTCTCATTACGGCAGCGGAAGCCATCATCAATATGGCAAATGCCGATGTTGTCCTTCCTGCTCTGGGATTTCTGGTCATTATGTGGGGATTTTACATTATCTCCAAAAGGATTTTTAAACGCAAAAGTTTTGAACTTGAATCCATTGCCCTGATGATGTCGGGAACAGGTATTGTGCTCAGTGCCTCACACGATACGCATCAGGCAACAGTTCAGCTTGCGGCAATGCTGGTAGGAATTATTCTTTTTTGTTTTATGATATGGTTTATAGAAATTCCCGATCGGGTAATGAAATGGCGGCTTGCTATCTCTATTCTTGCCATTTGTCTTTTAGGCTCCTCACTGGTACTCGGAAGTGTGCAGAACGGTGCGAAAAACTGGATTGTTCTGGGACCCATATCCGTTCAGCCGTCCGAATTTGCAAAAATCGCATACATATTTGTCGGTGCGTCCACCTTAGATCAACTTCAGACAAAGAAAAACCTGTTTGGATTTATTGCGGTAACAGGTCTTTGTCTGGGACTGTTATTCCTTATGAGTGACTTCGGCACAGCTGTGATCTTCTTTGCCACCTTTCTCATCATTGCATTTATGCGTTCGGGTGATATTAAAACCGTGATTCTTGCCATTACAGCAGCTGTTCTGGGCGTTATCGTCATTCTTACGGTGAAACCATACATCGCCCAAAGATTTGCTGCCTGGGGACACGTATGGGAATATGCCGGTGAAGAAGGCTATCAGCAGGTCAACACACTCATCTATTCCGCAAGCGGCGGACTGTTTGGTGTAGGACTTTCTAAAGGCCATTTACAGTATGTGTTTGCTTCCGAAAACGACCTCGTCTTTGGTCTTGTCAGTGAAGAAATGGGATTGCTCCTTGCTTTGCTGTTCGGTTTTGTCATAGGCGGTCTGATGATTTATTCCAGAAATGTAACTACTAGAAGCCGTTCTACTTTTTATTCTATGGCAGCTTGTTCCGCAGGAGGACTGTTGGTTTTTCAGGCGGCACTCAATATTTTCGGTGTCGTCGATATACTGCCGCTGACAGGCGTTACACTGCCGTTTATTAGTTACGGCGGTTCGAGTATGGCAGCTTGCTGGGGTATACTGGCATTTATCAAAGCGGCTGATGAAAGAACCTATTCCGGCAAAAAACTGAAACCGAGAAAAGAAAAGAAAGTTCCGACACCCGATATTCAGCCCGATGAAATTGACGATGATTCGGAAGAATATATAGAAGTATAAACCAAGGAGGGATATGCTTTGAAAAAAACTCAGACACGCTCGTTGATGGTTTTGCTGATGACATTCGCTTTTTTTGCCGGACTGATTTATCACACCGTGAATCTATGGACACATTCGGTAGAATGGGCATCGGTTCCCGAAAACGCTCATTTGTCCGACAGCAACGGTCTTGAAAAAGCCGGTATCATCTATGACAGAAACGGTGTCATTCTGGCACAAAGCATTGACGGAAAACGTATTTACAATGAAGATGAGGTAACAAGAAAAGCCTGCCTGCATATTGTAGGAGATGACAGCACCAATATTGCTACGGCAGTGCAGACCATATACCGATCGGATATTTCCGGTTATGACTTTGTTTTCGGGCTGGGACTTCCCAACACTATAAAGCAAGGCAAAAATATGACCCTCACCATAGACAGCCAGGTACAGAAAGCGGCGTATGAAGCTCTCGGCTCGTATAAAGGTGCGGTATTCGTTTATAACTATAAAACAGGAGAGATCATATGCACAGCGAGTACGCCGGCTTACGACCCTCAGAATGTTCCCGAAGACATTGAAACAAACGATCAATATGAAGGAGCGTATATCAACCGTTCTTTATCCGCTGCCTATCCGCCCGGCTCTACCTTTAAAATCGTCACGAGTGCTGCCGCTTTAAGCACTATCAAGGACGTTGAAAACAGAACCTATGACTGTGACGGTCACAAAAAAATCGGCGGAAAAGAAATCAATTGTTTTGAGCCTAACGGTTTTGTCAACTTCAAAGACGCTTTGGCACGTTCCTGCAACGTATATTTCGCCCAACTTGCACTTGATATGGGCAAGGAAACAATGACCAATCAGGCTCAGAAAATGGGATTCAATTCCTATGTAACGTTTGATAATATACAAAGTGCTAAAAGTATCTATGATGTTTCCAAGGCAAACGCCAATGATCTTGCCTGGTCGGGTGTCGGACAATATACCGTCCTGGAAACACCTGTTAATATGGCAATGATTTCTGCCGCTGTGGCAAATGGCGGAGTTCCTGTGAAACCGTATGTCGTAACCGGTTTCACAGACAGGTTCGGCAATACAGAAAGCAGGAATACAAAAGTAAAAACAGGTTCGGCAATGATGAGCAAAGAAGTTGCCGATAAACTGTATGATATGATGGACTATACTGTTCAGACCAATTACGGAAAATCTTCTTTTCCCGAAAGTCTTGATGTATGTGCCAAAACAGGTACCGCTGAGGTTGCTGATGACGGCGAATCTCATGCGTGGGTAACAGGATTTTGTAAAAATCAAGATTGTCCTCTTGCATTTGCTGTCATTATTGAACACGGAAATTCCGGTTATGGAAAAGCCATTCCTGCTGCTTCCGCAGTTCTGAGTGCTGCTGTGGAACAGTATGGTATATAATGCACAGAGCTGCTTTACATAAAACAAAGTATCAAAAGAGCCGGTTTGAACCCAATCAGGTTTGAAACCGGCTCTTATCTATTTTAATCAATTTCCATTAACTTCTATCCGGGACCGGAAGTTCCATATATTTTTGAAAAGATATGGTTTTTTTGCGTTCCTCTGTGCTATAATCAAATTGTCGTTAGTGCGATAAATTAGAATTTAGAGGTTAATTGTATGGCGAATGTTAAAGTGAATGTTTTGGAAATTGTAGATATGAGTTTTCCGATATTTGTTAAATTTGAGCTTATAGATTGCAATAGTGTTAGTCATTATTTTATTGATAAAGTTCCGGTAATAAGTGATAATTATGACTTAATCCCACCATATACCGGAAATATGAGATGTAGTATCATCAGGGAAACAAATAATACAATTATTATCGACACTTCAAAACCTGATGATATT
>CACYDP010000025.1 GCA_902773135.1 uncultured Ruminococcus sp. | reverse complement strand
CGGATGTAGCTCATCTGGTAGAGCGCAACCTTGCCAAGGTTGAGGTAGCGAGTTCGAGCCTCGTCATCCGCTCCAAGAGCTTAATAACTACATTAAGCTCTTTTTATTTTCGGCGACATAGCCAAGTGGTAAGGCACGAGTCTGCAAAACTCCGATTCCCCAGTTCGAATCTGGGTGTCGCCTCCAGAAAAGCCCCGTTACATCAGTGACGGGGCTTCATTTAATAGTTGAAAAAAGGGGAGAATGATGAAAAAGTCCACTCAAATCATTTTGTATATCTTTTTGTTGACGGCAGGGTTATTGATATTTTATTTACAGCTGTTTGTATTTGAGGCACCGGACGGTATTTTAGGTTTTCTGTTATGTTTATGCAGTGTGTGTTTAATGGTGGGAAGCAGCGTTAAATTATGTCAGCTGAGTCAAAAAGTTAAAAATGCGATTTTTGATATATTAGATTTCTTATTTTGTATACGGTAGAACAGCGGCTTCAAAAAATATACCGGTTCTTCTTTTTTGATTCAACAAAAAGAAGAACCATTTCTGTATTGTGCCTGAAACTATCGACCCCTCCACTATGAATTACTCATAGCGAAGGGGCTGATTTTTTACGCTGCCTTATAATTCAGAGAGTATCTTGTATTCCCTGTTTTGATGTATTGGTCTTTGTGTTCGTATATCGCTGCACGGATTCTGTCCTTCCAGTGCGGATTTGCAAGGGATTTCGGATGTTCTTCAAGCATTGCAATCCTGACGTCATTTCTCATCAAAAGATAGAGCTTTATTAATAAGGAAATTCAGGCTCTATCCCTGATCTCAATGCTGACAGATTCGAGTTTTTCTTTTATTTCCTTAACGAATAACCTCGGGGTCGCTTTCGAGTTTCATCATTATATCCTTGATTATCTTTTTTTTCAGAGTCTTTCTCTGTAATAAAGTCAAGTATTCTATCGAGTGATAAATCGTTATATGTTTCATCGCTAAGTATTTGAAAAGAGGGTTTCTTTTCCATAGGATATAGCAAGCTTAAATTTTCCATAAAACATTCTCCTATATGACGGTTGTCAGCTACAAGGCAATACAGCTGCTTTGGTTATCTCTTGATTTTATATTAAACCAACGCTTGAATAATTACAATCAATTCTTCACTTGTTTATACAATTATAACGATACAAATTCAATCATCCGTTTAGAGAAGAGGCTTGCTGCGGTTGAAATTGCCCCAAAAGGGGTGGGAATGGTTGCCGGCAATTTCATCAGCAAAACAAAGCAGCGGAACAGCGTAGCTTTCCGGACGGATAATATAGGCATTCATTTCTCCTTCAACAGTCGCTACTACCTTATGAATGGCAAGATGGTTGCTGCCTAGGATCTTCGTACAACTATCCACTTCCTCTTTAGTCAATCCGGTGCTTTTGGCAATAAGTGATGCCGCAATGGGCATATTCGGGCGGGAATAAATATAGAATATAATACGCAGAAGCTTTTCATCGGCAAAGATTTCAAACACACGGCGTAGCTTTTCAGGATCAGCAAGGTGTTCTTTAAGACTGCCGTAATGCTCTACCATAAGAAAAAAGTGCTGAAAACCAGGCGATATTCGTGCGTTAGCAATTCCTTCGTCGTGAATAATTTTTGCGAAGTAGTCTTTGTTTTTATCCATAGATGTTACGGATTTATCCTAATGCGGCAATAAGAGGAGCAAAGTTTTCGGGCTTGAGCAGAGAGATAAATATATTATCGCTCTCTATACCTGCTAAGCTCAGAATCCACGCTGTGAGAGTGGTGCCGATATTTGAGCCTATAATTACGCCGACTGTACCGTCGAGTGTCATTATACCTCTGCTCCAAGCGTGCTTGATATTCTTGTGTCGCTGCCCTTGCCGGTTTCCAAAGCCGCTATTATTTCCGGTCTGTCCAGATGGTTTTCCATTTTTTCTGCATCTGCATCACTTTTAAAAATCACTTTGCCTGACGGGTCAATCAGAGTTATGCGGAAATTCTCTGCCGAAAAATCCTTTAGATTTTCAGATTGGGGGAGCTTTTCGTAGCCGATTTTGAGCAGCCGGAGTTCATTTGCGAGGTTTTCCTTTATTTCTGTACTCATTGTGCTTTGATATACGAATACAGTAGCAAGCATACTGACTATCGTTGCAATAAGCCCCATATAAAACAGGCTGAGTATTAGCCTACGCTTCATCTGATGATACTTCCTTTTCTTAGTGTAAAATTATAGTTGGCAGAGGTGCATAATATCTATGGTGAACGTAAAAATGTGACATTAAGGGTCCGGCGGCTTGCCGGCTTCCTTTTCCAGCTTATATCCTACATTCCTGACGGTAATAATATATTTTCCTTTTTCGCCCAATTTTTTACGCAGCGTATTGATATGGATATCAAGTGTCCTGCCGAGATTATCTTCATATCCCCATATTGTTTCAAGTATCACTTCACGGGGGAAAACAATTTTCGGTTTACTGATAAGAAGCTTTAGCAGTTCAAATTCCTTGAATGTGAGATCAACCTTTTTGTCATCAACATAAACGCTTCGCTCGTTTTCAAGCAGAGTAATGCCGCAATAAATGCTTTTTCCCTTGTTTTCTGAATGCCTCAGCCTTGCCCTTACACGACTGACAAGCTCCATAACACCAAAAGGCTTGCATAAATAATCTTCTGCTCCCAGATCAAGACCTTTTACTCTGTCAAGCTCAGTGGTTTTGGCTGAGATGATTATGATTGGGATTCCTGCATATCCGGATGTGTTTTTAAGCGTATCAAGAACTGTCAGACCATCCTCCTCCGGCAGCATGATTCAAGGATTATCAGGTCGGGAATCTTTGTTTGTAATGCTTTATACAGCATCAAAATCCCTGACATCATATCCGCTGTTTTTCAGAGTATAGCTCTCTATCTCACGGATATTTTCATCATCTTCCAATATGTAGAT
>CACYDP010000024.1 GCA_902773135.1 uncultured Ruminococcus sp. | reverse complement strand
TTGCCTTTTCAGCATCATATTCCGTGTAAAGCATATTATATACCTCGCTTCCCCAGATTTTTAAATAATTCGGCAATATTCCGTCTGTAATACATTCATGTACCGCTTTATCAATATCACCGCCGCATCTGCGAACCTTGTCAACAAGATACGAATAGCCGTAAAGTGTTTTACATTGTTGGAGTTCGGTTTCTTCGATTTTGTCAATGTTGATATTGATAACTTTCACACGCAGTTCCATTCCCGGCTCACCGGTGGATTCCATATATGAATCACTGAGTTTCAATTCGGTATTGTTCATCGGTCTTGTACCGTTGTACAGAACATAGAATTCAGGTGCAGGTATCTTGATTTTTCTTGTGGAGTAAATCAGTTTATTTTCGTCCGTAATGGCACTTCTTTCGTATGTTCTTGCAGCATACAGAAAACATCTCAGCGGCATATTGGGATTGATCGTTGACTGGTGCTCAATAAAACAAATGAATCTTCCGTCCATAATATAGGCAACATCATTCATAAATTCCCGGTACAGCACATCTTCCAGACGGCATTTTTCCGCATGAATGACAGTTCTTCCCGTAAGGGCTTTGTAAAGATCTTTGGCATTTTCGACCGCATCTTCACAATCATAAAACAGACTGGAAAACACAGTGTCTTTGTATTTTTTTGTGGTCTTTTCGGATTTTGCTGTCGTTTCGGGCATCAACTCACCTCCATCAAACATTATCGTTTACGTTTTTTACGTCTGGTATTTTGATTAGAAGACTGACTTTTGGCAGCATTGATCATACTGTCATATTTTTCAAATGAAATGCCGTACTTCTTTTCCGCTGCGGTAAGAGGGGCAGAATTTTTCTTTTTGGCTTTGGCTCTGCCGTTAATGTCTTTTGTATTTCTCGGCTTAATAAGACATTTTTTATCATATCCTATCAAATCCGTTCTGTGTGCCTGTACCAATGCTTCATGCACCAGTTCGTAATTTTTTGGATTTTTATATTGTATCAATGCTCGCTGCATTGCTTTTTCGTGCGGATTTTTGGCAATATATACAGGCTCCATCGTTCTCGGGTCAACCCCCGTATAATACATACACGTAGAAATCGTTGAGGGTGTGGGATAAAAATCCTGAACCTGTTCGGGCATATATCCGAGATCTCTCAAATATTCTGCCAATGCGATCGCTTCTTTTAATGTTGACCCCGGATGTGATGACATCAGATACGGGACAAGATATTGGGGCTTGCCAAGCTCTTTGTTAATTTTGGCATATTTTTTGCAAAAACTTTTATAAACACTATTTTCCGGTTTACCCATCTTGGACAGTACGGCATCGGAAATATGTTCAGGGGCGACTTTCAATTGTCCGCTGATATGATACCGGCACATTTCTCTGAAAAAAGTATCATCGGGGTCTGCCATAATATAATCAAAACGTATACCCGACCGTATGAATACTTTCTTGACATTCGGCAATGCACGGAGTTTTCTGAGAAGTGCAAGATAATCCGTATGATCTACTGTCAGGTTTTTGCACGGCTTCGGAAAAAGACACTGTTTATGGATACATACACCTTTTGTCAGCTGTTTTTGACAGGAACTATGACGGAAGTTGGCAGTAGGTCCTCCCACATCGTGAATATAGCCTTTAAAATCCGGGTCTTTGATAATTTCTTTGGCTTCATCAATAATAGACCGGTGACTTCGGGTCTGAATAATTCTGCCCTGATGAAACGTCAGTGCACAAAAGCTGCAGCCTCCGAAACAACCCCGATTACTGATCAGACTGAATTTTACTTCTTTGATGGCATCAATTCCTCCGGCTTTTTCATAGCAGGGGTGATACGTACGCATATACGGAAGTGCATAGACACTGTCCATTTCTTCCTGCGTGAGCGGTTTGGACATCGGATTCTGTACCACATAGGTATTGTCATAAGGTTCTGCAAGAACTTTTCCGGAAAAAGCGTCTGTGTTGCAGTATTGTATATAAAAACTCCTGGCATAATTCAGTTTATCCGATTGCAGGTCCGCATAGGACGGCAATGTGATATATTCCGAAAGATTTTCAAGACTTTTGGTTTGATAGACGGTTCCGTTGATAAATGTAATGTCTTTCACGGGAATGCCGCTGTTCAGGGCATCGGCAATTTCCACCATCGACTTCTCGCCCATACCGTAGGATAAAATATCCGCCTGAGAATCCAGCAGCACGGAACGTTTCAGACAGTCGTCCCAATAATCGTAATGTGCCATACGACGCAGACTGGCTTCGATTCCGCCTATAATAATCGGTTTATTTTTATACGTGCGTCTGATCAGGTTACAGTAGACAACAGTGGCGTGGTCGGGACGTTTGCCCATTTCTCCTCCCGGTGTAAAAAAGTCCTTGGAACGTCTTTTTTTGGATACGGAATAATGATTGACCATTGAATCCATATTTCCTGCCGAAACCAGAAATCCCAAACGGGGTTCGCCGAAAACATCAATGCTCTTTTCATCTTTCCAGTCAGGCTGTGCGATAATGCCTATGCGGTAACCATGAGATTCCAATATACGACTGATGATAGCAGGACCAAACGAAGGATGATCGACATAGGCATCACCTATCACGAATGTAAAATCCACCTGTTCCCAATTCCTTTTTAACATATCTTCCCGACATACAGGCAAAAAATCTTTCATTTTGAAAACTCCAATATTTTGCTGCAATCCCATTGTTCAGCTTACCGCAAACGACATTGATCGATACCGTTCAGGAAATACTGTGGTTCTGTTCCAAACCTCATCGGAACTGTCCGCTCCGGACTTCGGCAGGTCGTCTGCTATAAAATCCATCAACAGCATTACAGCTTGATATGATATATTTATTATATCATATCAAGCTGTAATTTTAAATATTAATTTATCTACTTTTTTGGAAAAATTATCGGATTAGTCCGTATTTTTTCTTAATTTTCTCCAGTTTGACGATCAGTGCTTCTGCTCCGATAAACAAAAACAGAGCTGTGGAAACAGCGTGAACCGTATCCATCGGAAGTCCGTATGCAAAAACAGACATCAGATTTTCTTTGGTAAGCTCCATTCCTGTCATAATCAGCGTGGAAGGATTCATCACCGCACCATAAAGATAGGCACAGGCAAAACCAAAAAGAGAAATCGTTATTTTATTAAGCGGCAGAAGATTCCTTTCAAAAATCAACCCGGATAAAAATCCTATCAGTCCCAGCGTAAACATCTGCCATGTTGTCCACACACCCTGTCCGAAAAAGATATTGGATACCAACATTGATGCCGAACCTATCAAAAATCCTGTTTCACTGCCCAGTGCCGCCCCCGAAATAATCACCAGTGCCGTTATCGGCTTGAACTGCGGCAGCATATACAACGCCGCTCTGCCTGCTACGCATAGGGAACACATAGTGGCAACAAGTACCAACTCTCTCGCCTGAACCTTTCTTTTCTCAAAAATAATATAGAACGGAACCATACTTTCCAGCATAATCAGAAGGGAAATAAACATATATTTTTTGTCGTCAAAAAAATAGATTCCCGCCCAAAGCGTTAACGGAACGGTGATCATCAGCACAAAAATCGACACAAAAGTATATTTGAAGGATTTTTGGGTTTTCTGTATTTTCAGTTTTTTGCTTCCTTTGCCGCAAATCAGACTGACTGCCAATGCCGTCAGAAACATCAGAAGATACGAAAGTATTTTATGATCAGACAAAAAGGGAATCTCCATCGTTCCCAGTGCTGCAAAAACAGAAATGCCAAACAATATTGCCAGAATCACCACGGAAATCCATCTCAAAAGCGGATGTTTCCGGATTTTTACAGTCGTTTCGGGACTGCTGGCATCAGGCTCTGCATTACCTCCGTCAAAATCATCAAAGTCATTCAAATCGTTCTGAACCACATTGAGCTTTAACGCTTTGAGCATATCTTCTTCGGTAACAGCAGGGGTTTTCAGAATCCCTCTTGACATACGGCAGCAGGAACTGGTATAAATCTCATTATCCGCAAAAAATTTCTTGGGTTCATCATCACTGACCGCTTTCCCGTTGAAAAACAAGATACATCGGTCGGCATATTTTGCACAGAATTCTATATCGTGGCTTACGGTAATCACAGATTTTCCTTTTTGGGTCAGTCTGCCGATAACCGCCGCAAGACGCTGTTTGTATTGTGCATCAAGTCCTTTTGACGGCTCGTCCAGAAGAAGTATGTCCGGGTCGGTCAGCAGGATTTTGGCAAGTGCCGCTTTCTGCTGCTCTCCTCCCGAAAGGTCATACGGGTGACGGGTGAGGATTGTTTCAATGCGGCATATCCGAATGACCGACCTTACTTTTTGTTCGGCTTCTTCAGGACTAATGTTCGTGCCGTCAAAAATTTCATACAAGTCATCCAAAACACTGTCCTTGATCAGAAGTGTGCGGGGATTCTGCGGAAGCAATGCCATTTTGTATTTTGAAATGTTTTTTGTTTTGATAATATTGCTTCCTCCCACCCTGACCTCTCCCCTGTATGCCCTGTTCGCACCCGAAATAACGGACAGTACCGTTGTTTTTCCCGTACCGTTGCCGCCGAGCAGGGTCAGGTGTTCGCCTTGATACAGACTGAACGACAAGCCTTTTAATACATCATTTTTTTCTTTGTCATATCTGAACCACAGATTGTTTACTTCCAGTATCTTGTTTTTGGAAATAGCCGGAGTTTGGGGACGAATATCCGCCGGTTCCCTGTCTTTGATCCATTCTGACAGCCATATTCTTCCGTCCGAAACCGAAAGGGGTGTTTTGGTATGCTGTTTTGCCTGAGCTTCTTCGGCATATTCATAGATTCTTGAGGCGGACGGAAGTGACAGAAACATTGCATTGTCTGATTCATATAATTTCCGGCTGGTACGGTCGGGCGTATCGTCAGAAATGATGCTCCCTTCAGACATTACAATCACCCTGCTGCACAGCGGAAAAATATCTTCCAGACTGTGTTCCGTCATAATGACAGTCGTTCCGAATTCACGGTTGATTTTTTGCAGAACCGATAGAAATTCTCCTGCTGCAACAGGGTCCAGCTGTGAAACAGGTTCGTCAAGAATCAGTACAGACGGCTGCATTATCATAACGGAAGCAAGATTAAGCAGCTGTTTCTGACCTCCGGAAAGCTCGTCAACATTCATTTCAAAATATTTTTCCATTCCGAAAAATGATGCTGTTTCCGCTGTACGCCGCTGTATGACTTTTCTGTCCAGCCCCAGATTTTCCAGTCCGAAACAAAGTTCGTGCCATACCTTATCCGTAACGGAAAGATTGTCCGGTGACTGCGACACAAATCCTATCTTCTGCGACTGTATTTTAAAATCCACCTCATCAATCTCCGTACCTTCAAATACTACTGTTCCGCTGCGTTCTCCGTACGGACGGATACAGGTTTTCAGCTGCCGCACCAACGTACTCTTTCCACTGCCCGACAATCCGCATATCATCACAAACTCTCCCTGTTTAACAGAGAAAGAAATGTCTGTCAGCGTATTTTGTTCCGCATCGGGATATTTGAAATTCAGACTGCTGATCTTAAATGTTTCCATTTTCTATCCTCCCTTTTATCCAGAACCAGCGGAAGCGTACACAATATCAAATAAAACAGATATGCCGTACAGCTTGCCGCACCAAAATCCGCTGTGCTTGTCATCGGATAATATTCAAACAACAAAGTCCCCGAAAAATATACCGCCAATATCGCCGCATCACACACAAGAAATAAGCTCAGCAAAACAGCGTCCCGCTTTTCAAAGTGAAACAGTGAATAAAATTTCCTGTGCGGAAGTCCGTATCCCCTGCTTTTCAGAGAATCTGCCGTTTCCATTGCATTTTCCATTGACCACTGTATCATCGCCGAAAAAATGGCTGTCACATTGGAAAGCCTCCTGAACAAACTGCCGTCTGTTATATCTTTGCCGATACAATGCCGTGCGGCTCGGATACTTCTGAACTGCGATGAAAACTTTGGTATCAATCTCAGTATCATTGAAATCAACAGTCCGAGTTTCGGGGTCATTCTGCCGAAAATATAAATCACTCTATCGGAAGTCATCACCACCGTCATCGACGAACACCACAGCAAAATTGCCGACAGCATCAGTGCCGACACCGCACCGAAAATAATTGATTCCAATGTCAGCGGGTTGCCGTCCGGCAAATACGTCAATATCGTGACACCTGCATGATTGAACAGCGGATTGATCAGACTAATCAAAACAAACATCGGCAGTATGTACAGCAAAGTGGTTTTCATTGTTTTTCCTTTTTTGTGGTAATAAGCATATAAAAACGACATCACGATTGATACCGACAACATTACAGGGTGTCGGAAAAACATCGTAAACCCCAGCACAGACATAAAAAATATCAATTGCACCACAGGGTGATACGAATAAAAAGAACCTTTCATTCTATCCTCCGTTATAGGTATTTCCTATATCTTTTCCCATATCACAGGTATAGAGCCATTCTATCCTGTCACCGTTTTTCATCTTGTATTCTGAGCAGCCGTAGCCGTAAAATTTGCCGTTGACACTGTATTCCCAGCCCGAAGCCGTTCCGCAGTCGAATTGATACAGGTTGTTAATTCCCTCAATGTATGCCGTGTGATACATCGGTGCGATGGAAAATTCAAACGGAATGTTCCTTTCGGTGCAGATTTTTTTCGTCACATCAAAAACACTCTCGCCGTCTTCAAAACCGACACTGATATTTTGCATAATCACACCGTCGGACGGCTGGAGTGATCTCACGGAATCGGACAGACCGCTGTAATTCAGTGCGGTGTGACAATAAACGGAAACCGTACATATATTCAGATTTTCCATTTCGGAAATTTCTGCCGCCGAAGAAATAAACCCCTCGTCCTGAGATGGTTCATTACGTTGTTCCTGACTGTAATCAGGTATTTCTTCCTGCTGTACGGAATTTTCTATTTCCGTATTTTCACTGACCTCCTCGACAACAGTGGTTTCATTTTGTTCCGTTGGCTGAGGCGGTTCGGCTGAGGACGATACCACGCTCCTGCTTGCCGAAGACGATCCCATTCGGCTGTTTTCAGATGCCGCCGATACCTGCGATACCGAACTTTTTTCGGCTGCTGATGTTTTTTGGGACGGCTGACTGTCAATTTCGGATTGTTCGGACTGTTCGGACTGTTCCGATGTGACAGATGCTGCGGTCGGTTGGGATACAGCACTGCTTTCCGCAGCGGAAATCACTTCTTCCGAACGAACCGAAACCTCTCTGACTTTGACTTCCGTATTGCTTTCGGGCTGTTCCGCTAAGAAAAATGCCGCCGTCAGCACTGCGGCTATGATCAGAACGATAATGACCTTATTTTTATGTTTCTTGATTTGATCCCACATTTTGACACTCCTGCTATTTCTCTATTTGTCAAATCATCGGCAAAAAGGCTGCCCCGCATTGACGGAACAGCCATAAAATCCATTATGAATGATGTGCAGACTTCTTTTTCAGTACAGCATATGCCGCTGCCGAAACAACAGCCGCTGCTGCCCACAAAGCAAAGACCGAACCATTCTCTCCCGTATTGACAGTGCTTGTATCACTATTGGTATGGGAGGAAGTACCTGAGGTGCTTACTGTGCTTACTGTACTTACTGTACTTGCGGTCGTACCTGCTGCCGTTGATTTCGAGGTATCTTTATCTGCATTGCCCGATGATACGGCAGATATTGCCGAAGTTTCCCCCGAATTTTCAGAAGCGGACGTTTCCGGCTTGGAAGTATTGTCCGGCAATTTGCCAAAGGTAATATCACTCATATCATACAGTGATGTCAAACCGTTGACACTGCGGTAAACAGCGGTGAGGGCAAGATAACCCTGCGAAACAGCAACTGCATTGGCTTCTCCGCCCTGTGTATGTGCGAACCGATCTCCATCTGTGACAAACAGTCCAAGACCATCAAGAAGAGAGTTTCCGTTCTTGATAAAGCGTGAATCCGTAAATACATCAATTCCTGCTGAGGTAAGAGCAATGATCACCTGTGACGTACTTTCGGCATTCGATACGCCGTATGATGAGAAAGTACCGTCATCGTTCTGATTTTCCGAGAGGAGAACCAGTGCTTTGTCAACGGCTGTTCTGACTTTTTCATTGCTTTCGCAGTAAGGAGCCAGAGCCTGTATTGCCATTGCCGTCATATCTGTGTCAAAGGTATCTCCGAAGAAAGTCCATCCGTTATCAGAAAGCTGTGCATCAAGCAATGCGTTGACATACTTTTCTCTTATATCACTGTCTGCTTCATATCCGTGTGAATCAAGGGCAAGAAGTGCATAGGCAACGGCGTTGATTCCCTGTTTGCTGACATAATCATTATCCGTAAGCGGTTCTACAAGATTATATCCCTCTACATTTGTCGGGTCGATTCCCGCACTCGTCAGACCAAGTACAAATCTTGCATTTTCGGTTGACATTGTTTTATTCAGTTTTGCACTGCCGACAGTTTTGACATATTCTTTAACGCTCTCTGCATAGGCGGATTGTTCCTCGCTTGACAAAAGATTGAATCTGGAGCGTATGATCACCTGCCATTCGCTTCCTGCTGCGGCATCATCGGGATAAACACTATACAGAATCAATCCCATCGCTGATTCTGTACCGACAAATGACGCTTTCTGACTTTCGCCGAGTTTTTCTTCTGCACTTTGCAGTTTATCATAATTGGTAACATTGGCTTTTTGTTCATCTGTCAGTTTATCGTATTCTCTGCGGGCAGTTTTCAGGTCGGTCTGATAAGATTCTGCCGTTTTGTCCAGTGCATTGATCAGGCTGATCACGCTCTCAACATCTGTATCTGTTTTAACAGTTTCTTTATTGACCGAGAATTGATATACCGTTTCGCTTACCTCTTCCGATGCATAGGAAGACCAGGCAGCATTGCCTACACCGATATAAATGGTATCACCGTCATTGACGGATATATCTTCTCCGAATTTGTAGTCCGTGCCTTTTTCGGCAGGCGTATAGTCATTCTTATAAATCTTTGTGCGGAACTTTCTATTCACAGCTTTCGGCACAAAACTGATTTCGCTCATATCCTCCGGCAGCGTGACAACATACTCGGTATTGCTGCCGCTGAATTCGGAAGAAAGTGTACCGCCGCTCATTGCAAGCGACAAAAGTGATGTATCGTTTGCCGACCAGTCATACCGGAGGTCTGCTCCCCAGCTGCACGTATATTCCAGACTGATGGTATCGCCATCTTCTAACTTTCCCGAAGATACACTGAACGCTGTCAATGCATCATCTGCAATCCAGTCATCAATAGCAGCCATCCAGCCGCCCATAGAACCTCCGTCGGAAGCATTCAGTCCGTTTACCTCCGAAATATAACCAACATCTGCACCGACAGCGGTATAGCCGTTGCTGCTGATCGCATCGGCAATTGCCGTAAGAGCATTAGAATCCTCATCGACCGTTACATAATCGTCAAACAAAACACCGTCCCATTTCGCACCGTCTGCCACTGAAAAAGTGTCATTTTTAACAATTACTCTTACTTTTTTATCACTTTCTGCGGCATAGACCGAAAGCGGCATCATTGATACCAACAGAGCGGCACTTGCCGTAAGTGACAAAGCTTTACCGAATTTCTTCATCTTTGATTCCTCCTGAATTTTTCATATGGGATAGCTGTTTTTTCTTTTTTTTGATACGGCTGCGTTTCATTCTGGATTTTTGTTGAGATGATATTTTCTGTGGTTCTTTCAGACCTGCTTTTTCCAAAGCCCTGTTCCACGGTCCGAGTTTTTGTTTAATAAAGCAAACCTGTTCGGGTGTAAAATCGCTTTTTTTAGGATTGGTCCCGAGCTGTTCGGCTTTATCGTGCAGGAGTGCAAGGGCATAATTCATCTTTTCGTCTTCCATAGCAAAACCTCTGAAATTAAAAACAGCTTTCTTCTTTGGCATAAAGCCCGTTTAAAATCTTACCACCATACGCCAGTATGTCTGCGTCATTTTTCCTTATTATCGAAAAAATGACGCTTCAAAAATCCGTACGGCACAGATATAAAAGCAGACTCTAAAAAGAAGAAAGCACAGCTGATTTCGGGTAACGCAAACAAGCCGTACCGAATCAAAAATTTATTTCGGCACAGATCCATTTTTCCAAAAACCGGCTGCACTTCTTCCTCGTCCAAGAATGCGATACCGACAAAAAGCGGGAGTATTCCGACTTACGAAAAATACGCACACGGTAATGACGGTTGTTTTGGATTTGCACCAAATTCCCAATTACATAAGATAAAAAATTATCTCAAGACCGCAATTTGTTTCGATAACTCAGTATATCAATTTTTCCCCACCCTGTCAAGTACGTGCGGAGTGCCTTCGCTGTCAATTCGCGGCGGAGTGCCTCCGCTGTCGATTCGCGTTAAAAGATAATTTAAAAACTAATTGGCTAATCGCGGAACACATTCGTTATGGAAAACACCTTACCTAGTCAAAATTCAAAGTTTCGGTCAAGCCTTTTCAAAGGCTTGCGGATTCCAAAGGCAGAGCCTTTGGTCAGGGGCTTGGGGGCGAAGCCACCAATAAAACGCCGATCACAGTATCAGCTGAAGAACCAGCATTGAAACGACACCGGGCAGTCCTAAGAAGGCAGATATGAGAAGGGAAAGTCTGCTGACGGGAAGGGAAACGCCGGTAAAAAAAGAGCAAATGTTGACAGCTGTTAATGCCAGTATACCGCACATCATAGAAAGCAGGGCACTTCTGATGCAGTGCCTTGCACCCGAAATTTTGCTGATAATCACTGTAATAATCAGTGCCGCCGCACATACGGAATAAAAAACACTGTCCGACATACACATTCCTCCGTTTTGATAATCAAATACAATAATGATAATAATAATGATAATGATTATGCTTGTAACGGAAAAAGTATACGGACAGTGGGGTTATGCCAATATCACAAATTTTCAGGATACTTCTTCGGGGGGATCGTTGGCATCGGATATTTTATAGCAAAGTATCATAAGACTGTCGTTAAGATGGACATTTTCCACAATGATGTCATCATATTTGACCGAAAGGTCGTAATGACTGAAATTCCAGTAATTTTTGACACCCAGACGATGCAGACGCTCCGCAATATCGGGGGTGGCACTTTTTGGAACACAGAAAATTGCCACATCGGTATGATGTTCGGTACAGAATGTTTCGAGGTCGTCCAAATCCGAAACCGGTATATTTCTTATGACAGTGCCTATTTTATTTTTATCATTGTCAAAAATTCCTATCAGCCTGAATCCTCGTTTTTCAAAAGACATATGTACGGCAACCGCTTTGCCGAGATTTCCGGCACCAATCAGAACAGCGTTATACATATGGTCCAGACCGAGTATATGTCCTATTTCGGTATAAAGACTCTGAACAGAATAACCGTAACCCTGCTGTCCGAAACCGCCGAAACAGTTCAGATCCTGTCTTATCTGCGATGCCGTAAGACCCATTTTATCCGACAATTCACGTGAAGAGATACGGCTGACATCTTTATCGATCAGTTCACCGAGAAAGCGGTAATAGCGTGGCAATCTTTTAATTACCGGAGCTGAAATATTTTCATATTTATGCATTCTCTGAATCACCTGTCTGTCTATTGTTAATTTTTTGTCATTGTCAATTATAGTTTAACAGCTTTACTCCCAAAAGTAAAGAATAATTTATCAGGGCATATCTGAAAACAAAAATAACCGGAATACTTTGTATATTCCGCACCCGTATTGGCAGAAACTGACAGGCATTATCACTTTTCAGACAGCCCATAGAACCAACGAAAATCCATCAACCGCAAAAGCACTCCAAAGAAGAAACTTTGAAGTGCCCGAAATTACTTTTTCACTTTTATGCCGAAACTCTCAATCAGAGGAATCAAACCGATTCTCGGTTTATCATCATCGGGAAGCTGCGGAAAATCATAAGCCGGATAATCATTTCCCTCTACAATGGCAGGACCGTTCGGTGTAATACACACGTCCCAGCCGACATAACGGAACTCGGGGATCACCATAGCGGCTTTTTTCACCATTTCTTTGACTTCGTCCATATACGGAAGTTCATATCCCACAAATTTAATGCCTGTTGACGGGTGAGCATCATAATTCACCAATGCCGAGGTATGCCCCTGACCTGTTATGACACCTTTATCCAAGTCAAAATGACAAGCAAGACCTCCGTTTTCAAGATTATCCACAAATTTGCCGTTGTTGCCCATCTTGAATACCGAATACAGAATATGTGCTTCGCCGTCATTCACAAGTGTCACAACACGCAGACAATTGAGAGAATACGGATAGATCTTGGAAACCTGCGGATGCTGTACAATCACTTCTTCAATGACACCGAAATTCTTTTCGGGATTGGTAATATACTGATAAAGTTCTTCCACAGAGGCATAATCCGCGATATGAATTTTCTCGATGCCTTTTCCGCTTTCGCCGATATAGGGCTTAGCAAAAAAGTCCTCTTTTCCCTGTACAAATTTTTCAAACTCGGAATATCCTATATCGGCAAGGTCGATAATTTCACGTCCCATAAAATCCTTGAATTTTTTATCAAAGACATTTTTTTCGTCAAATATATAGGAATATTTTTCATCGTTGAGCGTCATTACCATTCTTTTATTTTTCAGTCTTGTGAGATAGGTTTTACGCTGTTTTGCCTTGATTTTGTAAAATTCAAAAATAATATAGTCGTTATATCCCGCACCGTATTTGATACTGCAGCCGAGCATATCAAAAAATGTCGCCAGTTTGTTTTTGCCCGATTTTTCGTGTACAACATTAATAGCGTCCTGCATTTTTTTGAAACTTGCTCCGCCCAGCACTCTTTTTATATATCCAAGATTCATAACAAATACCTGCTCATTCCAAAATTACAGTGCTGAAAGAATATCTTTGACAGCCTGCTTGATGATATGAAGACCCTCTGTGAGTTCTTCTTCACTGATAGTAAGCGGCGGCATCAGTTTGACAACCGAATTCTTTCTGCCTGCACCCTCAATGATTAAGCCGTATTCAAAGCATTTTTCTTCCACTTTGTCGGCAAGTCCGCTGACGGGGATATTGCCGAATTCGATACCCCATATCAGACCCTTTCCTCTGAGTTCCAGACGAGTATCCAGCGGAAGAATTTCTTTTTCAACGAACTCTCTGACCAGTTCGCCTTTTTTCTTGGTATTTTCTTCGATCTGATTATTCAGCATATATTCAATGCCTGCTTTTGCAGCAACAAAGGCAAGCTGATTGCCTCTGAATGTACCGTTATGTTCGCCGGGTGTCCAGATGTCGAGCTCAGGTTTAAAGAGCGTTATCGCAAGGGGCATACCGTAGCCGCCGATTGATTTTGACATTGTTACAATATCCGGTACGATGCCGGCACGTTCAAACGAGAAGAAATCACCGCTCCGGCAGCAGCCCACCTGAACATCATCAACAACAAGAAGAATATCGTTGTCGTCACAGAATTTTCTGACTCTCTGAAGCCATTCAACATCGAATACACGAATTCCGCCCTCTGCCTGAATGGTTTCAATAAAGAGAGCAGCAGGCTTTTCAACGCCGCTGTGATCATCATCGATCATTCTTTGCATATAAGCGACGGTATCCAATTCGGGGAACATATACGGAGCAGGGATAAATGTTACATTGGTAAGCGGCACGCCTGCACCCTTTCTCGATGTTTTATCCGTTGTCAGCGACAGCGAACCGAGCGTCATACCGTGAAAAGCACCCATCAGAGCAAACACATTCTGACGTTTCTTGACCTTACGGGCAAGTTTGAGAGCTGCCTCGTTGGCATTGGTACCCGTAGGACCGGGGAACATAATTTTATAATCAAGATTTCTCGGCTTGAGTACTTTTTCTTCCAATGTTTCGATAAATTCCCTCTTGGCAGTGGTATACATATCAAGAGCGTGAATGATACCGTCATTCTGAAGATATTCTATTAATTTTGCTTTGATTTCGGGATTGTTATGGCCATAGTTAGCGGCACCTGCACCGCAGAAAAAATCCATATATTTTTTGCCGTTCTCATCAATAAAATACGAGCCCTTTGACTGCTTGAAAACAGTAGGGAAATGTCGGCAGTAAGAACGTACTTCTGATTCATAATTTTCAAATGCGGACGTATTCATTTGACATATCTCCGTTTCAGATCATTAGTTAATATTTATCGTTTACATAGCATATTTTATATTTTTTATTTTCATTCGTCAAGTGTAATAAAGCCGAAAATATGCCTTTTTACAAGGAATTTTGAATATATTTTTCAACTTTTTGAATCCTATACAAAATATAAAAAACGGGTGGAATCATAATTGTACAATATTGATTTTACGCAAAAAGTGAAACGCCCAAAACATCTGCGGCATTTCCCGACTTTCCGACAGACCTCAAAATCAAAAACCGACTGCCGTCAATGACAATCGGTTTTATATTCGTCAGATTATGCATCTCCCATGCATTTGACCATAACGGCTTTCTGAGCGTGAAGTCTGTTTTCGGCTTCTTCAAAAATTTCATCTGCGTGAGCCTCAAATACCTCTTCGGTAATTTCTTCCCCTCTGTGAGCGGGCAGACAGTGCTGTACCATTGCATCAGGCTTTGCAAGTGCCATCAGTTCGGCATTGATCTGATAGCCGTCAAAGGCTTTCTTTCTCTTTTCTGCTTCTTCTTCCTGACCCATTGATGCCCATACATCTGTAATCACCACGTCCGCATCAACCACTGCTTCTTTCGGGGTGCGGAACATCCCGAACTTGCTGCCGAATTCTTTCGCAAAATCAAGTACACTGCTGTCGGGTTCATAACCTTCGGGGCAGGCAACGGAAATCGACATACCTGTCTTTAAAGCACCGACAATCAAAGAATTCATCATATTGTTGCCGTCACCGATAAACGCCATTTTCAAACCGTCCAGTTTACCCTTATATTCACGGATCGTCATCAGATCAGCAAGAATCTGGCAGGGGTGACAAAAATCGGTCAGACCGTTAATGATCGGTATACTGCCGTATTGAGCAAGATCTTCCACTTCCTTTTGTTCAAAGGTACGAATCATAATACCGTCAAGATAGCGGGAAAGTACTCTTGCCGTATCCTGTACAGGTTCTCCTCTGCCGATCTGCATATCCTTGGAAGAAAGGAAGATCGGCTGACCGCCGAGCTGATACATACCCGTTTCAAAAGAAACTCTGGTACGTGTAGATGCCTTTTCAAAAATCAGACCGAGAGATTTGCCCTCAAGAAGTCTGTGCGGAATACCGTGTTTTTTTTCATATTTGAGCTGATCCGCAAGATTCAGTATATCGATCACTTCTTCGGAAGTCAGATCGAGCATTTTCAGAAGATGTTTCATTGGTTTAAGCCTCCATTGTATTTTTCAGTATTGCAAGTCCTTTGTCGATTTCTTCATAGCTGATGGTCAGCGGCGGAAGAAGTCGGAGCATATTTTTGGCAGTGAGTATCAGCAGACCGTTTTCAACACATTTTGCCGCAATTTCCTTTGCGTTGTCCTTTTCGGTTTCAATGCCTATCATCATACCCATACCGGTAATTTTCTTGACATTGCCCATTTTGGCAATTTTTGAACGGAAATAGTCACCTTTATTATTGACCTCGGCAAGAAATTCGGGTGCAGCCACTCTGGCAACAACCTCATTGGCTGCCGCACAGGAAATGGGATTTCCTCCGAATGTTGTACCGTGGGTACCCGCACTCAGAACATCGGCAAGTTTCTCTGTACACAGGCAGGCACCGATCGGCACACCGCCGCCCAGACCTTTGGCAGAAGTAATTATATCGGGCTGAATCCCGTAATTCTGATAGCAGTAAAAAGCTCCTGTTCTCGATACGCCCGTCTGCACTTCGTCTACCATAAAGAGCAGATCTTTTTCTTTGCATATGGCATCAATGGCATTGACAAATTCCTTTGTCAGCGGCATTACACCGCCCTCGCCCTGTACCAGTTCCACAAAAACCGCACATACACTGTCGTCATTAGTTTTGCGGACTAAGTCATCTATATCATTTGCCTGTGCATATTCAAATCCTTCAGTAAACGGAAAAAAGAAGTTATGGAAAACTTTCTGACCCGTTGCCGCCAATGTCGTAACGGTTCTTCCGTGGAAAGAGTTAAGAAGCGTAACAATTTTCTGTCTGCCCTCACCATATTTATCATAGCTGTATTTTCTTGCTGTTTTGATGGCACACTCATTTGCCTCCGCACCCGAGTTGCAAAGGAACACTTTGTCAAAACCTGTGAGTTCACACAGTTTTTTGGAAAGTTCTGTCTGGAGCGGCGAATAGTAAAGATTGGATATGTGCTGTATCGTTGCTGCCTGTGTACTGACCGCTTTTACCCAGCCGTCATCACAGAAACCGAGCGAGTTGACACCGATACCGCTGGTAAAATCAATATATTCCTTACCGTCAACATCTTTTGCCGTTGCACCCTTACCGCTGACAAGTGCCGCATGAAAACGACCGTAAGTATGCATCATATATTGCTGTTCATCATTTTTAATCTGTTCAAATGCCGTCAACTGTTTTTCCTCCTTTTTGAAATATCAACCTGATCGCTGATTTGCCCCGGTCCCCACCGGGACTGTTCGTCCTGCACCCGCCATTTTTCAGAGGATGCTTTTTAATAAAACATTGTTCCGATACCTTCGTCCGAGAACATTTCTATCAAAATCGAGTGAGGAATCCGTCCGTCGATGATATGGGCACGCTTGACACCTCTGCGGACTGCCTCCACACAACAGTCTATTTTCGGAATCATACCGCCTGATATAATGCCCTCACGCTTCAATGACGGCACTTCGCTGACATTCACTACCGGTATCAGTGTTTCTTCATCATCTTTGTCTTGGAGCAAACCTCTGATGTCTGTCATCAGAATTAATTTTGCTGCTTTCAGTTCCGCTGCAATACGTGCTGCGGCAAGGTCTGCGTTGATATTGTACACCGCACCGTTGTAGCCGCCTGCAACAGTGGAAATAATCGGAACATAGCCGTTTTTGGTCGCATTTTCTATCACGCCTGTATTGATCTCGGTGATTTCTCCTACAAAGCCGAGATCCTCGGCAGCCGCCTTTTTCTCTGCCATAATCATACGTCCGTCAAGTCCGCACAGTCCTATGGCTTTTCCGCTGTGCTGTTCCAACAGCTGTACAAGAGTTTTGTTGACCTTGCCGGCAAGCACCATCTGTACTACATCAATGGTTTCTTTATCGGTCACACGCAGTCCGTTGACAAATTTGCTTTCCTTGCCGATTTTTTTCAGCATATCGTTGATTTCCGGACCTCCGCCGTGCACCAGCACAACATTGATTCCGATCAGCTGTAATATCACAATATCGTTCATTACGGCATCTTTCAGTTCATTGCTGATCATTGCATTTCCGCCGTATTTGACGACAATGGTTTTTCCCGCATATTTCTGTATATACGGCAGTGCCTGTACCAGTACTCTGGCACGATCCTGATTAGGAATATTATGCATTTATTTTTTCATCCCCGTCATTGAAATTTGATTTATGTTCTGTAATCGCCGTTGATTTTGACATATTCATACGTCAGATCACAGCCGTATGCTTCGGCATACGCTTCGCCGTCATTGAGTGCCACCATAATGTCGATCTCGTCACGTGTCAGAATGGTCTTGGCGAGTTCTTCCGAAAAATCAATTCCCGCACCGTTTTTGCATACATCAATCGTGCCGCTTTCGGAAGCAAACGAAACATCAATTTTGCGGACATCAACATCACAGCCTGAATAGCCGATTGCACAAAGAACACGTCCCCAGTTAGCGTCCGCTCCGAACATAGCAGCTTTCAGAAGGCTGGAACAGATAACGGATTTGGCAACGCCTTTGGCATCTTTTTCGGTTTTTGCACCGCTTACTTTACAAACCAACAGCTTGGTAGCACCCTCTCCGTCTTTTGCCATCATCTTTGAAAGTTCTTTGCATACCGCTTCCAGTGCATTGACAAAAAGATGATAGTCTTCGTTTTCACAGGTGATCTCATCATTTCCTGCAAGACCCGATGCCATAACGGAAAGTGTATCATTGGTAGAAGTGTCGCCGTCAATACTAATCATATTGAATGTTTTATCCGCAGCGGTTTTCACGGCTTTCTGTATCATTTCGGACGAAATCGCCGCATCTGTTGTTATAAAACACAGCATTGTCGCCATATTCGGATGAATCATACCGCTGCCCTTTGAAATACCGCCGATGGTAACGGTTTTGCCGCCTATCACGACTTCCGCTGCCACTTCCTTTTTGACGGTATCGGTGGTCATAATGGCCTCTGCGGCATTGGTTCCGCCGCTCAGGTCGGACGAAAGCTGTGAAACAAGCTCGTCCATTCCCTCCGCAATCGGTTCAATGGGAAGTACCTGACCGATAACGCCCGTTGATGCAACAATGACATCTTCTGCGTTGATATTGAGTGCTTTTGCTGTCAGGCTGCACATTTCTTCGGCTTTTTTCTCGCCGTCCGCATTACAGGTATTGGCATTGCCGCTGTTGACAATGACTGCCTGTGCGAAACCGTCCGTAAGATTTTTTCTCGTAACGGTGATGGGCGAACTCTGTACCAGATTCGTAGTATAAACAGCTGCCGCCGTACACTTCTTTTCGCAGTAGATCAGTCCCAGATCACGCTTGGATTTATTTTTTCTGATACCGCAGTGGATACCCGAAGCCTGAAACCCTTTTGCCGCTGTTACCGAACCCTCAATGAATTTATATTCCATATCTTTTCCTCCGAATCAGCTGTTTAAAACGCAGGCGGTACAATCACCAGTCCTGTTTTTTCGTCAAGTCCGAAAATGATATTCATATTCTGAATTGCCTGTCCTGCCGCACCTTTGACCATATTGTCAATGGCAGAAACAGCAATCAGGGTATTGGTTCTTTCGTCTATATGAATCGAAACATCACAGAAATTGGAATACTTGATATGATGAATATCTGCATTTGCTCCGTCGGGCAGCAGTCTTACAAAAAATTCATCCTGATAGAATTCCTCATAGGCTTTTCTGATCTGTTCTTTCGTCACACCCTCATTGATATGGGCATAACAGGTAGAAATAATACCTCTGTTCACAGGAAGAAGATGCGGTACAAACGTAATTTTCACCTTTTTCCCCGAAAGTATGGAAAGTGTCTGTTCTATTTCGGGAGTATGTCTGTGACTTGCTGCTTTATAGGCGTGAAAACCCTCATTCAGTTCGGGATAATGGCTGCCCTGACTGGGCTTTCTGCCTGCACCCGTTACACCCGATTTGGAATCCACGATGATTCCCTCCGTGCTGACAAGACCGTTCTTGACAGCAGGTGCCAGTGCAAGAGGAGCACCGGTGGTATAACAGCCGGGGTTGGCAATGATTTTTTTGCCCCGGATATTTTCACGGAACAGTTCGGGAAGTCCGTAAACCGCTTTTTGATGGAGTTCCTTATCCAGAAATTTTCCGCCGTACCATTCTTGATATTCTTCTTCGCTTTCCAGACGGAAATCCGCCCCCAGATCGATAAATACCTTGCCTGCCTTATCGCACTGTGCAGCCAGTTCCTGTGACAATCCGTGAGGAAGTGCCGCAAAAATAACATCGCTTTTGGCAACAGCTTCGTCCTGACTTTTACATTCCATATCACAGAGTGTTTGATAGGACGGATAAACATCACTCAGTTTTTGTCCCTCAAAACTAACCGAACTGATGGCTGCAATTTCCACTTCGGGGTGTGTCAGAAGAATACGCACCAGTTCTGCTCCGGCATATCCTGTTGCCCCGATAATTCCTGCTTTGATTTTCATTTTGATTCCTTCTTCCAATTAACAATTCATCTATTATTTCAGCAGTTCCCTGACCCTTTTTGCCTGTGCCTCAACATTGGCACCGGCAGGTCCGCCTGTTACCTTTCTGCCGTTGACACAGTTTTCGAGCGAAATCGCATCATAAACACCCTCGTCAAATACATCGCATATTTTCTTGTATTCATCAATCGGGAGTTCTTCCAGCGTTGTTTCTTTTTCAATACACAGTGCCACCAGTGTTCCGGTTGCTTTATAGGCATCACGGAACGGAAGTCCCTTTTTAACAAGATAATCCGCACAGTCTGTGGCATTGATAAAACCTTTTGCTGCGGCTTTTCTCATATTTTCGGGTATCACTTTCATCGTATCGATCATCGGCGTAAAAGCAGTCAGACACATTTTTACGGTATCAACCGCATCGAAGATTGCTTCTTTATCTTCCTGCATATCCTTATTATAAGCCAGTGCGATACCTTTCATCACTGTCAGCAATGTCATTAAATCACCAAACACACGTCCCGATTTTCCACGGACAAGTTCGGCAATGTCGGGGTTTTTCTTCTGCGGCATAATGCTGGAACCTGTGGAAAACGCATCGTCCAGTTCCACAAACTTGAATTCCCACGAACACCACATAATGATTTCTTCCGAAAATCTTGACAAATGAACCATAATGATTGACAGCACACTTGCCAGTTCCATACAAAAATCTCTGTCCGAAACACCGTCAAGGCTGTTCTGCGAGATTCTGTCAAATCCGAGCAGTGATGCAGTGATGGTCCTGTCAATGGGATAAGTGGTAGTTGCCAAAGCACCGCTGCCCAGAGGCATTTCGTCCATATGACGATAAGCACACTCCAGTCTGTCAACATCACGCAGCAGCATTTCGGCATATGCCATCAAATGATGACCAAATGTGATTGGCTGTGCTCTTTGCAGATGCGTATAGCCGGGCATTACCGCAGAGGCATTGGCTTCTGCCTTAGTGCAAATCACTGCGATCAGTTCCTGTACCATTTTTTTGACATTCTGTACTTCTTTTTTCAGGTAAAGACGAATATCTACGGCAACCTGATCGTTGCGGCTTCTTGCCGTATGGAGTCTTTTCCCTGTCTGTCCCAGACGCTGTGTCAGTTCACCTTCAATAAAGGTATGTATATCTTCGGCGTTGGGGTCTATCTCCAGTTTGCCGCTGTCGATGTCAGTTAGTATTCCCTCAAGACCTTTGACAATCGCATCAGCTTCGCTTTTTTCAATAATGCCGCACTCGCCTATCATTGCAGCGTGTGCGATACTCCCTTCAATATCTTCCCTGTACATACGGCTGTCGAAGGAGATGGATGAGTTGAAATCATTTGTTTTTTTGTCTATTTCCTTTGAAAAGCGTCCTGCCCAAAGTTTCATAAGATATTCACTCCCTGTTGATGTATCATTCCTTAAATGACAGTCGGGCGGACAATGAGTTTTCATTGCTCGCCCTGACATATTTTCCGCTTATTCTTTAATCAGATTTTTCTTAGCCTGAACCTTGATCGGAAGTCCGAAGAGATTGATGAATCCTGCGGAATCTTTCTGATCATAAACTTCATCTTCGTCAAATGTCGCAATATCGGAATCGTAAAGCGAATACGGCGATGTAACGCCTGCATCTATGATGTTGCCCTTATAGAGTTTGAGCTTAACATCACCTGTTACGGTTTCCTGAGTGGAGTCAACAAATGCCGAAAGAGCCTTTCTGAGCGGTGTGTACCACTGACCGAAATATACCAGTTCTGCAAAACGCAGACCTACTTCCTGTTTGAAGTGGTAAGTATCTCTGTCGAGTGTGATCTCTTCAAGCTTATTATGAGCCGCATAAAGAATCGTTCCGCCGGGAGTTTCATAAACGCCTCTGGACTTCATACCTACCAGACGGTTCTCTACCAGATCAACGATACCGATACCGTTTTCTCCGCCGAGTTTGTTGAGCTTTTTAACCAGTTCAACCGCACCCAGTTTTTCACCGTCTATTGCAACGGGAATACCCTTTTCAAAGGAAATCGTGACATAGGTAGGCTTATCGGGAGCCTGTTCGGGAGAAACGCCGAGTTCCAGGAAACCTTCTTTATTATACAACGGTTCATTGGCCGGGTCTTCCAGATCAAGACCTTCGTGCGAAATATGCCAGATATTTTTATCTTTTGAGTAGTTTGTTTCTCTTGTAATTTTGAGAGGAATGTTATGTGCTTCCGCATAGGCGATTTCTTCGTCACGGGATTTGAGTTCCCATTCTCTCCAAGGAGCGATAATCTTCATATCGGGAGCAAACGCCTTGATTGCCAATTCAAATCGAACCTGATCATTGCCCTTACCCGTACAGCCGTGACAAATCGCATCAGCACCTTCTGCAAGAGCGATCTCAACGATTCTCTTTGCGATAATGGGACGTGCAAAAGACGTACCGAGAAGATACTTGCTTTCATATACAGCATCTGCCTTAATGGTCGGGAATACATAATCTTCAATAAATTCCTTATTGAGATCTTCTATATACAGTTTTGAAGCACCTGTTTTCTTCGCTTTTTCTTCAAGACCTTCGAGTTCGGTATCCTGTCCCACGTCACCCGAAACAGCGATAACCTCGCAGTTATCATAATTTTCCTTTAACCAAGGAATAATAATTGATGTATCAAGTCCGCCTGAATAAGCGAGTACTACCTTTTTAATATCACCCATGATCAATAACCTCCGTAATCAGTAATCTTACGATATTTATTATACACTTTTTTGATGTGAAATCAAGCATTTTATGCATAATTATTTGAATAACGATATTTTCAGCATTTTATATAATTTATAAATATAATAATTAACAATACTATACAAATCATACCCGAAATCATCAATTTTATTTCTTTTTTAGAATTAATTTCAGTATTCCGAAAAGAACCACTATAAAAAACAGTCAATTTTTATACATTTATTCATAGATTAATGCATATTTTTAAAGAATATACAAACACCAAAACAGTCTTTTCGGCTGTTTTGGTGTTTATTTTTCCATTATTTCACTGTCACGTTAATATCTTTGGAACAAGTCTTGCCTGCACCGTCACGGCATACAACCTTAACAGTATACTTGCCCGACTGGGAGGGAAGTTTAAAGCTGAAGTTATCATCTGTCGAGTAGCCTGTGGTATTGTCGTGTTTCGGCTGTGCGATGGCAACCCAAGCCCCG
>CACYDP010000023.1 GCA_902773135.1 uncultured Ruminococcus sp. | reverse complement strand
TGGATAAGAACGGTTTTGTTATCACTAAAGCAGACGGATTCAGTATGCACACACGCTCATCTTGGGAAAGAATGTGGGAATCATATACCCGTACACTCGGCTTTAAGTTTACCGCTCATCAGCTTGGTCATACCTATGCTACAATGCTTTACCGTTCCGGTGTCGATGTGAAGTCCGCAAGTGAGCTTTTAAGACACTCTAAGATAGAGATCACAATGAACATCTACACGCATTTGATGGAGGATACAAAAATAATTTCGATAGATAAGTACGATGAATTTTTAGAGAATTTCTTTAGAATAATGTGATTTTAGGGTGTACGGGTTCAAGTCCCGTCACTCGCAGTGCGTGACCGCACAGGACTATTTTTTGTAGTTCTGTGCGGTTTCTTTTTGTCCATAGCGTTCAAGGAAAAAGTGCGATTGGACTATCATATAAGATGAGGGTTTCTATGTGTTTTGTATGCGTTGGTTTGCGGCTGTTTTTTAATACGGCTATGTCCGGCAAGAGAAAAGTATCATAATCATTATTCCGGAAATTGGAGCAAAGTGGGAACAAGGTTGAAAAATATTGCCATAAATGATAATTACCCTTGAAAATTATTGTAAATAATGTTACAATGTAGCTGTGAATAAATTGTTCTTTAGGGGTATGATTAAATATGAAATTTTATAAACGTGTTCTTGCTGTAGCAGTTGCTTTTGCATACATTTGCATTTTATCTTCTTGTAGCAGCAATAATGATAAGAAATCTGACAATAAAATATCCAGTCAAACTAAAAGCGAAGACACTATAAATTCATCAATTATTTCTGATGAGTCATCTTCCGACTACCAGTATAGCAATGAAGAAAGTGAAAATGATGAACCCTCGGATGGAGAAATTTCAGAAGTTAAAGTGGAATTTGATAAAACTGCAACTATTGAAAATACTCTTCTGTTCAATCAAAACAATATAAAAATTTCAGCAACAGAATTAGAATACTCAGACTGGAATGTAAAGCTAAACTTGTTAATTGAAAACAATAGCAGTGAAATGGTTACAATTTATTCAGGATGTGGTGGATACTCTGCTACTTCAATAAATAAATATCATATCCCAGAGGGGTATTTGGTTTGTGATATACCATCGGGTACAAAGAAAATTGAAGATGTAAGTTTTTCTTTTTCCAATTTACAGCCATTAGGGATAAACGGTATTTCGGAAATAGATTACGGTTTTCGTGTTGATACTTCTGATAATGAAGATAAGTATAAGAATAAAGCTACACTTTTTCAAGGTACCAAGAATATCAGAACATCTCAGTATGAAAAGTACAAGGATGACAATCCATCTATTCAAAATATGAGCAAGCTTTCTTATGTAACTACTAAGAAAACATTTTCTGACAGTTTTTTATCATCCGAAAAATACTCCGTTCCACAAATTATTTATGTAACGAGAGACGGAGAGGATTATATATTTATTGAAGTGCAGAATAATTCAAACGATATGGTTAATTTTCTAATAAAAGATATAACTTTAAATGGCATTATTGCTTATGGAGGTAGTTATAGTGATACAGTTGACACTTTACCAGGTGGCAAATGTTATTTTTACTTCTCTTTAGATTCACTCATGGATACAATTCGTGAAAAAGTCTTTAATATTCAGGATATACAATCTGTTGGCTTTACCATTCAGGGAATTGCCGAAGATTATGAAACAGAGTTGATTCCGGATGATGAGTTTGAATTTAATATTTCAAACAAAGAAATTGGTAAGGATTATTTTGAAGGTGCCATATATGACAATAACGGGATAAGTATTATTTCTAAGGGAGTTGCCAAAGACGAATCGGAAAGCAGTAAAGATATGCACTTGGTGTTCCTTATTAAGAACAACAATTCTGCAAATATATATCTGCATATAAAAGATAGCTCATTTAAAGTTAATGGTTTCTTAATGGATAAACCATACTTTTATGGCTACATAGAGGCTGGAAAAGCCAAAGTGATTGATGTTGAAATTGATGAAGATGAACTAAAAAAACTCAAAATCAACGATATCGTTGACATTAAGAAAGTTGAAACTGTAATTAATGTTACTGATGAAAATGGAAAAGAAATCGATGGCATTAATCTGATATTGAACTATGATTAAGCAAAACAATGGATTTATTGCAAAGGACACCCACTGTCACCCAGACAGCAGGTGTCCTTTTACTATTTCATACAGGAGGTGAACAGCATGGAGATGATACTCTTTACAGCAGGATTTGCGGTAACGCTTGCTACTGTATTGATCGTTGAAGCGTGTATTGACTAAAATTTGAAAGGAGATGTTTAATGTGTTAGGTCTTTTGGCAGCAATTACAGCAGAAACAGCTATCAGTATGTTTTGCTCA
>CACYDP010000022.1 GCA_902773135.1 uncultured Ruminococcus sp. | reverse complement strand
TGCTGATCCTACTTCTGTAACATATCCTGCATATGTATACTTCTCTCTCCAGCGTAAAACGGGTGCGAGTGGAACATGGGCGGATGTAGAGCAGGCACAGTACGTGAATTTTGCACTTGGTACAGATGCAAACACTACTTTGACAAAAACGATTACCGGTCTTCCGGCAGTAGCTGATGATGGTACGACGCTTTACTATTACCGCTTTGTAGAAAAAACTTATGCAAACGGTACTTATACTGAGCTTGCCGGTGATGCAAGTGTATCAGATCTCTTTAAGGTATCGTACGGTGACGGTTACACCGGTATCACCAAGGACAGCGGCAGCAAGACAGCCACTGTTACCAATACTTATGTAGAACCTTATCACGAGCCGATCGTGATGCCTGAAACAGGCGGCGAAGGTCAGCCCTTTAATTATCTTTTATTTGGAGGTATCGTAATCGCAGTTTCATGCGGTGCGTTGCTCATATATAGAAGGAAGCTCATAGCTTATGCTAAGGTAAAAATAAAAGAGGGGGTTGAGTCTGCGAACAAATAAAGGGAAACATCGTGCGGCAATGATGCATTGCGGACAGCTTGCCGTACAAAAATCAAACCGCTCCGCAAGACAAAAATTAATTTCATAATTGATTTATGGAGGTATTTATCATGAAAAAAGCGACTTTTAAGAAAGCCGGAGCAGCCGTTCTTTCTATGGCTATGCTCCTCTCGTTCGGTGCCATTGGTGCTACCAGTGTTAGTGCTACTACAACAGTACCGATTACAAATAACTCGAATCTGACAGTTACATACAAATACATTAAGATTGCAGATTCAACAGAAAGAACAGGTTATTGGGAATACTCAAATCTGAATGCAAAGTTTAACACCAAGCTTTCACTCAATTCTACAAACGGTTCTATTAAATATGGTGCAACAGATCTGGGTACTGTTGCAACAAATAGTGCTACTGCTCGTGATATAGCTACTGATCTGGCAAGTGTTGTTGCTGCTGCTGATCTTTCTGATATTTCCGGATCTGGTCTTGCTAACGGTTATTACCTCTTAGTAGATACAGCAGGTAACGCAGCTCCTGTACTTCTTGATATTAGAGGCGAAGCAAGCAAACCCGTTGTAGCTAAAGCAGCAGGCGTACCTTTCAATAAAAAGATTACCGCTATTACAGCACCTAACTCAACCGCAAATGTTATATCAGATGCAGATGGTGATTTAACAACATCTACTAGTGTAGGCGTAGATGGTAAAACCGGTATTGTTGAAAAGGGTTCGGTAGTTACTTATCAGCTCGATACCAAACTTCCTGTATATTCAGACGTTGTAAAAGTCAACGCTGGACACATTGATATTACTGATTTTGTTATTACTGATATTCCGGAATCATCACTTACAATCAACACCTCTACTATTAAAGTATACATAGATGGCGTAGAAAAGACAAAAGATACAGATTATACACTTAATCCAATCGCCGCTATGGACGCAACAACGTATGCTTCTTACACCGGTGCTGCAAAAAGTACCCGTGGAGTTACTAGTCCTGTCGATGCTACGGCAGCCGGCTTTACAATTGCAATCAAAGATGATGTGGTACTTGCAAAGGGCGGAAAAGATGTCAAAGTTACCTTTAATGCAACAGTAGCAAGTAATGATACACTTGATGTCAATGCTGACTCAAACAACAACACAGCTCAGTTGGATTATAATAATGATTTTTATACAGCAGGTGCTAAGTTTGAAGATGACGGTACAACACCGAAAACTCCTGGTGGAGACGGAAGCACACCTGACAATCCTAACGATTCCAAGAAGAGCGAAGCAGATGTATTCACAACTCTTTACACAGTAAACAAGGCATATGACGATAGAACAGATACAAGTCTTAAGGCTACATTTGCAATCTACAAGAAGGGTGAAACAACTCCGATTGGAAACTTTACAGCGAATGCTGATGGTACAGTTTACACATTTAGCGGTCTTGGCGTTGGCGAATATGTAATCAAGGAAACAGCTCCTACCGGTTATGTTGCTGCTCCTGATACAGAACTTAAGATTACAACTGCTGAAGATGGCAAAACACTTTATGCAGGTAGCTTCAAGTACAATAATACAGATACTGCTAGTGTAAGCCTTACCAACCATAAGGGTCAGACACTCCCCGGCACTGGTGGAATGGGTACTATCCTCTTCACAGTAGGCGGTGCTGCAATCATTTTTATTGCAGGTGCAATGTTTGTTCTCTACATGAAGAAAAGAAGAGTAGAAGAATAATTTATCCTACATAACTCCTTTCATTTTATGGAAATCTGCTCCCGCCCGTCGGGAGCGGGTTTTCCAAAGGGCTTGATGTCTGATCGTCGAGCCTTTTGGAAAACCGATGGAATGATCTGTTTTAACCTATACGAAAGGAAAGTCGTTTTGAAGTCTTCAAGAAGAAAAACGATCTTTATATTGACAGCAATTGCCTGTTTATATTTTGCTGGTGTTTTTTCAATTATTTATCCTATACTCAGTAATATCAGTTCGATGAGTACGGCAAGAACCGTGATTGACGGCTATGCGGAAACTGTTGAAAAAATGGACGACAGCCAGATCAACGCAAAATTCCGTTTGGCAGACCGATATAATCAGGATATTGCAGAGAAAAAATTTAAAAGTACACTGAGAAACGCTCTCGGCGATGACGGAGAACTGATCTGTTATCTTGAAATACCGAAAATAAGCGTTTATCTTCCTGTTTATTACGGCACATCGAACGAAGTGTTGGAAAAAGGCTGTGGTCTTTTGGAAAATACGTCGCTGCCCGTTGGCGGCAACAGTACGCATAGTGTGATTTCCGGACATACAGGACTGCCGTCTGCGGATATATTCACTAAACTGGACCATTTGGAACAAGGTGATGTTTTTTATATACACATTTTAAATTGTGTATTAGCATATAAAGTAGACAGAATCCTCACTGTCACACCCGATCAGACAGACAATCTCACGATTACCGAGGGAGAAGATTATGTGACGCTTCTTACCTGTACGCCCTACGGCATCAACGATAAGCGGCTTTTGGTAAGAGGTGCTCGTACAGAATATACCCGGGCGGCTTCTGGCGGAAATGCTGTGCAGGGTACTAAATCTTCTGCGGATAACGGAATGAGTGATGAAATCAGAAAGCAGACACTGTGGGTAATAACGATTGTGATTACTGCGGCAGTAGTCTTTGCGGCAGCGTGTTTCTGGCTGCTGATAGTTTTCAAAAAAACCGCTCATCAAAAATCGGAGGATCATCATTCCGATTCGGGAGGCAAGAGCTGATTATGTCTAAAGTTACGAAACGAATCAAACGCCGTCTGCCGTTGGTGGGAATTTTTTTGCTGCTGCTCTTGGGATTTGCGGTATTTATGTACCCCATCGTGAGCAACTGGCTGCAAAGTTATACTGCCAGAACGGAAATCAGTTCCTATGATAAGACTATTCAAAAAATGGGTAATGCGGCAATCAGAACCGCTGAAAAAAACGCACAGCAATATAATTTAAGTCTGAATGACAGTAATAAAAAATCCGAACTCGACTATGACGAAGTTCTTGCTGTAACCGAAGCAATCGGATATATTGAAATTCCTAAAATAGGGGTCTATCTTCCGATTTATCACGGTTTTTCCGATGAAGTTCTCCAAAAAGGCGTAGGACATATGGAAGGCACATCGCTGCCCATAGGCGGTGAAAGTACGCATAGTGTTCTTTCCGGACATACAGGACTGCCCAGTGCGGAGCTTTTTACCGATCTGGACTTGCTCAAACAAGGAGATGCTTTCTACATTCATGTTCTGGACAAAGTTCTGAAATATGAAGTTGATCAAATCAAAATTGTTCTTCCCTCCGATACCTCTGACACCCGTATCATAGAGGGCGGAGATTATGTTACGCTTCTTACCTGCACACCTTACGGAATTAACAGCCATCGGCTTTTGGTAAGGGGTGAACGTGTACCTTATGCGACACAGACAATGGAAAATACAAATCCCTGGCCGGTAGTGCATGCTTCGGAAAAGAAAGTTCCCGTGCGTACAATTGCATGGTATGCTTCGGCGGCTGTGATAGGGTTTGTGGTTTTATCTATTCTGATGATTCTTCTTTTCCCGGGCAGACGCCGCAGAAAAGATAAGAAAAAAGATCATCAAACACCGGAGAATATCAGTTCCGGGTAATAAAATCAGGGAGGATTTATTATGAAAAAGCATTTGTCTTTTAAGCTGGCATCTTTGTTGATGATGCTGTGTATGCTTTTGTCTTCTGGCGTAGTTTCGGCATATGCACTCGATACACCCTCAGACAAGGCTGCGGGTACAATCAATATTGTTACAGCCGAAAGCTGTAAAGGTGTTACATTGAGTCTTTATGAAGTAGGTACCTATTCCTACACTACCTCAGAGGTAACGCTGAACGACCAGTTTAAAGACTGCAAACTCGAAACAAATAAACTGACTGAAGCTAAAACTACTAAAGCAGCAGCAGCGGCTTTGTCTGATTATGCTTTTGATCATTATTATGAAGGCAAAGATGTTCGTATCGACGACAAGGGAAATGCTGTTTTCACAGGGCTTGACACCGATCACAAGGTGTATCTCGTTGCACAAACATCAGATTTCCATTTTGCAACTGTTACTCCTGTTTTGGTGGTTTTGCCGTATCGATATGAAGGTGCCGCAGAATTTGTCAATAATGTTTCCGTTACGGCAAAATTCGTTGACGATATGGATAAATATTACAAGGGTGCGTTGATTGTACATAAGGTAGACGATAAGGACGCAGTACTTGAGGGTGCGGAGTTCCGCTTGGAACGTAAAATCTATTATACCACTGCTCCCGATGATATTGATTTGTACGATCAGGGTTCCGATGAAGACGGTGATTTTTACTGGTACATCATTGTAGACGGACTGGTAACGAACGCAAAAGGACAGGCAGCAGTGAAAAACCTACCGTTCCTTTCTTACAGACTTGTCGAAACAAAGGCTCCCGACGGATATATAATGGATTCTGAGCCGCACGAGTTTACAATTGATAATTATGCAGAGATTCAATTAAAAGATGAAACATATGCTGTTACCGAAGGTGAAGCGGTAACAATGAAAGTTGTCAACACACCCGAAACCTCTGAGCCGTCCGAACCGAGTACACCCGATTCTTCCACACCCGAATCAGACGGCAGCAGTTCGGAAGTATCTGTTCCCGAGAGCTCCGTAACGCCTTCCACGCCCGAAAAATCAACTCCCGAAGTTTCAAAGCCTGAAACATCAGTTCCCCAAAGTTCCACACCGGGTATCTTTACATTTACGGGTGATGAAATCGGAAAGTATATCATCATCGGTGCAATCGTTCTTGTTTCACTTGCTGTTGTTATTTTGCTTTTTGTAATAACAGGAAAAAAGAATAAGAAAAAATAATTTGACAGACGGATATTTCATATAATATCCGTCTTGATTATTTTTTTATAATGCGGATAAAAATCAATTTTGATATTTGGTGATAAATGATATTGATTTATTTTTGTTCAAAGGTTAATATAGTATTGGTAATATAATGCCGGTATCAATGGTGATGGGAAAGGATTATATATGAATTTGAATACTGATAAGATAAAAAACGGAAAGTTTGTAAAGTTCATAAAGGACGCTTTTATCATTGATTTCAGTAAACCGCTGAGTATCAAAAATCAATTTATGGTAATGTTTGTAACACTGTTTGTTTCGACAGTGCTTTTTACCGTTGTTTATTTTATCAACAATTCGCAAGTCAACGCACAGAATCCGGCTGTCAGCACACAGGGTATGGCGGTCGAAAGTTCGGATAGCAAAAAACTCCAGTCGTCTTCCACTCAGCAGAGTTCGGTCACTAAAAAGAAAAGATTGACCGTGGAAAGTACAGAACTTCTCAAAAAAATGACAACAATCGAAAAAGAACACGATGAAATCTATAACGGTGATATGATACTTGTTAATAAGGATCACGATTGTCATCATGACGGAGAAGATGTTGTTTCGCTGCTCAATATCAAGAGCAATACCTATATTGTTGCCGATGATTCTGTCAGAGTTGATAAGAGTATTGTTGATAACGTGAACCGTATGTTTGATGATTTTTATGATATTTACGGAGAAACTGATGTGATGATGGCATGCGGTTACAGAAGCAGCAGCCTTCAGGAAGAACTTTATACGGCAGAAGCCAATGCTAAAGGCAGTGAAACAGCAGATTCCTGGGTAGCACCTCCCGGTTACAGCGAACATCAGACGGGCTTTGTATTTGACTTGGATTTGCTGATCGAAAACGGCACCAGCGGTATTGATTATGATGGTGAAGGAGTTTATTCGTGGATTAATACTAACTGTTATCGCTACGGATTTATCCTTCGTTATCTGCAAGGCAAGGAAAGTATCACGGGATACGAGTATGAGCCTTGGCATTTCAGATATGTAGGTGTTCCGGCGGCAACCTATATTATGAGCAAAGGAATCACCTTTGAAGAGTATATGCAGGAAATACAAAAGTGTTCTTATGAAAAGCCGTTGGTGATTTACGGTGATGACGGAGAAATATGGTGTACCTATTATGTCAAAGCCGAAGAGGAGGGAACAACCGACATACCTGTTCCGCAGGATTATGATTATAAGGTATCAGGAGATAATTTCAGCGGTTTCATTGTTACTGTGAGCATTGAGGGAAATGGTATCGAACACGACGAATCCAATTATGAATCTCTTGCCGGTACATATGACGAGTCAAAATCAGATGATAACGGCACGGCGGACGAACCTTACGAACCCGTATACGATGAAGAACCGACAGAAAACAATGCAGAGGAGTATCTGTACGATACCGAAGATACAGAAAATGATGATAATTACGACGATTATGATGAGTACGATGAAACATAATCCAAAATCCGCAGCAAGTCTGCGGATTTTATTTTTATCAATAAAACATATTGCATAAATGCCGGAAAAATAGTATAATAGAACAATAATCATCATCATTAATACTGAATTGACTTATTTAGTATTAATGAAATGTTCGTTAATCGGAAAAGAGCCGTTCAGACAGTGTTTTGAAGGTTTGCGAACAGGTCTAATCTAATCAGACAGGAGAGAAGTTACAAATGGGAATTATTAAAGCAGTAAAAAATTCTATCGGCGGTGCTTTGGCGGACTCTTATCTTGAGTGTTTCAGACCCGGTCCTATGGGAAGAACCACCGTTGTTGTTCCAGGTGTGTTCAGAGATGCGGGACAAAACAGAAATACCAATACCAAAAGACTGGATAATGTGATTTCAAACGGTTCGGTGATTGAGGTAGGACCCGGTCAGCTTATGTGTGTGGTTGACGGCGGACGTGTGGTTGACTATTCGGCAGAACCCGGCTATTTTCAGGTATCCAATTCAAGCGTACCGTCATTTTTTAACGGTACCAGTTCCATTATGCCGGCGATCAAGGAAAGCCTTGACAGAATCAGATTCGGCGGCAACGAATATCACGAGCAGAGAGTGGTATATATTAATCTTCGTACCATTGAGGGGATTAAGTTTGGTACAAGAGCACCTGTTCCTTTTTATGACGAAAACTATAAAATTGATGTTGCGGTACGTGCTAACGGTACATTTTCCATTAAAATCGTTGATCCGTGGAAATTCTTTAACGAAGTGATTCCGTCGGAATGTATCACAGACGGTGTCGGACTGGATGCTGAGCAGTTCATTAATGCCTCCTTTATGTCAGAATTTCTCGGTGCTCTGGGTGAATCCTTGAGCAATCTTTCCTGTGAGCATATCCCGCTTTCGAGAATACCCACTCAGACAACAAAAGTATCACAGTATATGGCAAATGCACTGGATCCTGTATGGAAACAGTCAAGAGGTATTGAAATACTGAACGTAGGCATCAACAGCCTTACCTATGATGATGATACCAAGAAACTTCTCCAGAGGAGAAACGATGCTGCTATTTACAGCGACCCGACGATTCAGCAGGCATTTATCAATACATCTATCGCAAGGGGTATTGAGGCGGCAGGCTCTAATTCGGGCGGTGCAGCAGTCGGATTTATGGGTATGAATATGGCAATGAACGCCGGCGGAAACTTTATGGGTCAGGTAAACAGCAATCTTCAGCAGCAGGCAGCACAGCAGCAGGCAGCACAGCCGGCACAACAGGCAGCAGGCGGTTGGAATTGTTCGTGCGGTCATCAAGGCAATGCGGGAAAATTCTGTGCAGAGTGCGGTAAACCCAAGCCGGCAGACAGCAATTCGTGGAAATGCGTTTCCTGCGGGGCAACGAATACAGGCAAATTCTGTGCAGAATGCGGAAAGCCGAAACCTGCTGCAAGACCCAATAAAGTAAAATGTGATAAATGCGGCTTTGAACCCGACATCAGCGGCGGTATTCCGAAATTCTGTCCGAACTGCGGCGATCCTATCAATGAAGCCGACTATGCATAAACACTGATCGGTCAGAAACCGAAAATACGTGAAGGTGAAACAGCGATACAGTGATTCGCTTGTTTCAATACAGAAATATATGAGGTGAAAAAACCTATGGAAACGGTCGCATATAAGTGTAAAAACTGTGTTGCACCCTTGCAGTACAATGCGGCAAAACAGAAATTTACCTGTGAATTTTGTCAGGGTGAATTTACAGAAGCCGAACTGAGAGAATACTGGGGAGAACTGGACGAGCGTCTGGACGAGCCTATTCAGCCCGAACCGGAGGTTTCCGGCGACCCGAATGATTTTGACAGTTCTACGGCCATTTATACCTGTGAAAACTGCGGTGCCGAAATTATAGCGGAAAAGTCGACAACGGCGGCAACGTTCTGCGTTTATTGTCAAAGTCCTGTTGTGATTTCTAACCGTCTTGCCGGCAAATATAAACCGGATATGGTGATACCGTTTAAATTCTCTAAGGAAGAGGCGGAAGAAAGATTTTTTGCGTTCTGCAAAAAGAAAAAATTTCTTCCGAAAAAATTTATTTCCCACGCACAGCTTGATATGATGAAGGGCGTGTATTTCCCGTATTGGATGATTGATTCACTGAAAGACGGCGGTATCAGGGCAACTGCCAAAAAAGTCCGCAAGTGGACACAGGGAGATTATGAATATACCGAGACGAAAACTTATAAAATCAAGCGTGAAGGTAAAATTGATTTTACAGGATTCCCTTGTTCGGCAATCAAAAACGAAGACAAAGATGCGATGAAATATGTCAATCCTTATGATGACAATGATTTCAGAGATTTCACAATGGCATACCTTTCGGGATTTATTGCAGAAAAAAGAGATACCGAAAGAAATGAACTGCAATCTCAGGTAGATAATGATCTGAAAAAATATGCTAAGAAGATCTATCGTGACACCATCAGCAGAGATTATGACTCCGTAACGGTTGACAGTATGGATCTTCATACGGTGGACGAAAAATGGAGATATGCGTTGCTTCCCGTGTGGCTGATGAATTTTACATATAATAATAAAACATATATGTATGCGATGAACGGTCAGACCGGAAAAAATTACGGTGAATTACCCTGCGACAAGAAGAAACTGGCGGTATTTGGTATTATCCTTTTTATACTTCTTGCAGGATTAGGAATACTGGGAGGTTATTATTTAATATGAGAAAATATATCGTAAAACCCACGGTGCTCCTTTTGACCGTAATGTTTATGATGCTTTTTGCATTGGGTGTAAGTGCAGCTTCTTACAGTGAGGCTTCTCCGATCGATTCTGATTTGGTGATTTCCGAAGTATATGACAGCGGTGACAATTATGCTGACATAGAGCTGACAGCAAAAAAAAGTAAGTCACAGAAAGAAAAAAAAGAACCCGACTTAATGAAAACCGTCCTTATATCCATGGGTATCAGTGCCGCAATAACACTGATTGTTGTGTTTGCAATATATTACGGATATAAATCAAACGGCAAAACAGAACCTTATCCATATAACAAAAAGGCACCTTTGGATCTTAGTGTGTCGGAAGATATTCATGTAGATACAGATGTCACACGGCGTAAGATTGAAAAAAATAATAATTGATAAAATGAAATCCGGAACTTGTTTTACTATATTTCAGCATTAATCAAAAAATACTATCAGAAACATCAAAAATTGTTTATTAATCTATGAAATGAAAATCAACAATACTCTGCCGGAAAATGTTCTGTACAGACAGCAAAAGTTTTATGGGTTATGACACAGCGAATCTCGGACATACCCGAATAGGCGGATATGTCCGGTTCGGTTTAAATTTTGGAGGGATAGATATGAGATTTGATGTAATGCCCGTTGCAACAGAAAAACAAATGACGGAAATTGAAGAAACGGCAAGATATGTATGGCATAATTATTATAAGGATATATTTTCACCCGAACAGATTGAGTATATGCTGCATCAATATCAATCCAAAGAAGCAATCAAAGCTCAGTCGGGAAAAGGGTATATTTATTATATGCTGATGTCGGATGGTGCTTTAGCAGGATATACCTGTGTGAAACTGGAAAAGGATTATGCGTATGTTTCCAGATTATATATCAAGCCCGAATACAGACGTCAGGGGCTTGCCAGACGAACAATTGCACATTTTAATGCTATTTTTTCTTCAAAAGAACATGGACTGGATTATATCAAAAGCTTGAAATTAAAAGTGGAAAGAAATAATAATTTCGCCATCAATGTTTATGAGCATCTGGGATTCCAGAAAATCAAATCGGTAGATACCAATATCGGCGGCGGTTTCGTATGCAGAGAATATGTGATGGAGCGAAAAGTAACTTAAAAAGCGGGCGAACAGCGATGGGTAAAAAATTAAAAGAGTATGTCCAGGCTTACCAGTGTCTTCTGGAAAGCGATGATAAAATAGAAAACATAGAAGAAATCAAAAAAGAACTGTTGGCAGAAATACAATTCTGGCAGCACGAGCGGTTCATACATCTGATTGTGACAGTACTGTTTGCGTTGTTAACCATGATGGTAATGGTTTCGCTTTTCTTTTATGAAATGATGTCAATGGATTGTCTGTCAGTACTGATACTTCTTGGAATGCTTCTGGTTCTCCTGGTGCCATATATCAGACATTACTATATTCTTGAAAACGGTGTTCAGGCATTATATACTTTTTACGAAGAATTGACGAAACGTGAGGGAAAAATCCCGGAAAGTCTGGTACCGAAACGTAAAGGCGTTTATATTAAGCCATTAAAAAAATAAAAATGAAACGAGCAGCTGTACGAAATTTTGTACAGCTGCTTGTTTCATTATAGTAATTGTTTGATGCTGATTTTTGGATATGGGGCAACCCCCCCTGCACCCGCCATTTTTTAATGTTGTTTATTTTAGCTATTGTCGGTATCCTCCTCGTCATATGCTTCTGCATCAACGTAGCGGCTGTCTTTTTCGGGTTCGGCAATGTTTTTGAGGATTCTGGATACCGATATTAATGTTATAATATCCCACACACTGCTGAAAATCAATGAAAGTCCTATAAACATCATAATGAAGTTTGCAATGCCGAACGGTTTTGTCAGTGCGAGAATACCGCATATCAGCATAATACCCGAACCGATCAGATGGATCCACCATTTTTTTGATTTCATTTTGAAAAAGTCAAATGCATACTGAAATTTCAGCACAGCGGTAATCAAAAGGATAATACCGAGTGAAGCATCGATGATCTGGATAAAAACGGAGGGATTCAACAGAAAATACAGACCAAAGCCGATCATTGCACCACCCTGTACCAATCCAAAAGAACCGAAAATTTCTTCTGATTTTGTCATAAAGTAGGATATGACACGGATAATGCCCCAAATACATAATCCTGTTCCGACGGTAATGCAAATCATTGCATTAAAACCATAAGGGAAAATGAACATCAGCAAACCGAGAATAATCAGAGCAATGTTCAGAATCAGCAGTTCTATTTTCATATGAACTGCTTTCCTTTTTACTTGGTGAAATAAATCTGACATGAAAATACCTCCTTTGATATAATTTAGTACTATCAGACAACTTTATTATATAATTTTTTTGACCTTCTGTAAACTGTCAAAATGTAAATTCCGTAATAATGCTCTAAAGATTGAAACAGGGGTGTTTTATTATCACAAGCCTTTGAACAGAACACCAGATTGGTCATATATAAAATATTGTCATTGTTTGATTTGTTATTGAATTTATTGTATTATTGTTGTATAATCCAATTATGATGTCTGGCTGTGTGAAGAGGTGATTGTTTGGCTCGGTATTTTACAAAAAATAAGATGCTGCGGTCGGCTGCAAAATTTTTTGATGGTATGTCAAATTTTCGTTTGGTTTTTATGACGTTGCTTTTCTGTGATATAAGATATATGTTTCCTTATGTATATTATCCGCTTGTAGTGACTGCGGTCATATGGGGTTTCTGTTTGTTCATCAAAAAAATGATGATCAATAAGGGAATACAAAAAATTCGTTTTCGGAAAATTATCTATCTTTTTTTTGCTTGTGCTTGTTTATCAGTGCTGCTGCATTGCACAACTAATTTTGTGGAAAATTTATTTTCACTATTGATGATGGGGGTGTGTCTGTTTCTGTTTTACGGCATACACTCCGAAAAAAGCAATTTCCGTGTGAGAAAAGAAATGAAGAGAATGCTTGGCTGTATCACATTGGTATCTACCTTTTTAATGGCGGTGGGGCTGGTTGTTCTTGCGGTATTTCCGAAAGGAATACATATTAACGGTTTTGATTTCGGTATACACGAAAGCCGTTTTGTAGGGGTAATACCGAATGCAAACGTGAATGCCTTTTATGCGGTGATGGCATTGGTGTCTTGTCATATGCTGTGGAGAATGAAAAAAGCAGACGGGACCCTTGGTTTCAAGTATCGTATTTTTTTGATTGTTTGTGCTGTGATAGATATGACAGCTGTATTTCTTACGGACAGTAACGATACATTGTTGTTTTTTATTGTCTATATTTGCTTTATCGCATTTTACAGAATCTTCAGGGATTTTGGAAAGGCTAAAATTCTGAATTTTCTGATGCGTCTTACATCTACCGTTCTTGCTTGTATTGTCATCGCCGTAGGCTTGGCAGGACTGAGAACGCTTACGCAGGGTGGCGTTTCGCTTTTGATTACTGCCGGCAGTTCCAAAAATGAAATTTCAACAGGTATTAAAACCGATAAAAACGGCAGTGTTAAAATTGAGGACGATACCGACAGGAATACGACACCGCCGAAAACAGAAAGCAACCAATCATCTGCACGAAAGAAAACGGAAAATAATACATTTAAACACGAAAATAAAAACATAGACAGCGGACGTTTTGTTTTATGGCGTCAATCGCTTGTTCTGATAGAGCAAAATCCTATTATGGGAATCGGAAAGGCTAATATTGTGGAATACGGCACAAAATACCTGGGCAGTCTGAAGTATACACAGCTCGGAGATTTTCAATATGTTGATTTTCATAACGGACTGCTTACGATTGTTGTCAGTTTTGGTTTGGTAGGATTTAACATATTTATGATACTCGCTGTTACTATTGCCAAAACAATATTGAAAGCGATTTTCAGATTTAAGGAACAGTCCCGTAAAGACGGAGAGGTACTGGTTCTGATAGCGGCATTCTGTGCGGCATATTGTGCTTACTCTATGTTTGAGGCAGCTTTGTTTGCAGACGATTCATATAGGGTCTTTATCTTCTGGATTATGATCGGATTCGGATTAAGCTATGTTTTTAAATATCAAAAGAAGAAAAAAATAGAATGCGGATATAGTAATGAAAACACAAGGACCGAATAAGGTTTTTGTGTTTTTTATTTTATGATCAGCCATTCGCATTGTTGGTAATGATGAAAAAATATCAGATGTTCAGACAAGAAACCTTTTTCTGTTTGAAGCAGATGAAGAACATTGGACACAGATGGGCGAATCCAAGGTTTCCGATGACGGTGCTTATGAAGTGTTTTTCTATGCGTACAATGATATTCTGAAACCGGAACAGACAACAGAATCGTTATTTAAAAATGAAAAAATTGAATTTGTCAATATGCTTGAAGGTCAACTGGAACTGGACAGCGAATGGAAGATACCGATTAATGCTTATGCTATACAGACCGGTTCACTGAACGAAACAGGCGAAACACAAACGGAAAAAATTATTAATGCGTTTGAACAGTACAAGGCTCAGGAAGAAATTGACAATAATGACTGATCAAACACAAAATAAATTGTGAGGAGGGATTGTCTTGAAACTGAAAGGGAAAACAATTTTTTGTATAATTCTTTGTTGTATTCTTGTTTGTTATTGCAGTTTCGGTGTTACATATTCTTACCTTATCACTAGTGATGAAGCTGTGAATACGATGAAGATAGGAGAAATCAAGACGGAAATCAATGAGCGTTATGACCCGCCAAAAGAACTGAAACCGGGGCTGGAAATTCAGAAAGCACCTTATGTTACTAATACGGGCAATCTGCCGTGTTATGTGAGAATGAGAGCAGATTTTTCGACCAGCAAGGCAAAATCACTCTGTGAAAATCTGGACATCGGTTCTAATTGGGAATATGATGCGAACGACGGATACTATTATTATAAAAAATTGCTTGGTACGGATGACAACAACAATGAAACAGAACCATTGTTTACCACCGTCAAAATTGTGAACGGATGTGAAAAAGCTGATTTGATCGGTTTTGATATACTGCTCTATGCCGAAGCGGTGCAGAGTACAGCAGGCAGCGGAGGAAATTCTAACAATGCCTATAAAACTGCTTTTGACAATTATCATAAATAGGGGTGATGGAAATGCTCGGCATCAAAATGAAATATCAATATAAAAGAAAAACATTAAGAATTATTTCGATGATAATGACGTTGGTAATGTGTTTCGGAACGTTTCAGATAGGAATGATCGATGCATTTGCAGAAGATGAGTCCACAGCAAGTCCGTTTACACTGAAACTCAGTTGGAACGGCGATGTTCCGGACAAAACCAAGTATGTATACGATTCCACCTCCGATGAATCAAGATATGTCCGCTTGAAGGTGGCATATGAGAACAAAAACTTGCCGCAGACTTATCGTGCAGGGCAGATAGTGATTACAGTTCCGGGCATTAATGATGCAGCAAGAAATGGGACACTCACTCCGGCGGGAATTGCAGCGGATCCTTCCGCCGCCAAAACAAAATCATATGACTGGAGTTATACCTATAATTCAAAAACAAATATCTATACATTTACCAATAACGCAGCTGTTCGTAAGGGTTCCGTACTGGACGGTATGTTTGAAATAATATGGGATGTATCGTCGAGAACCAGTAAAAATGGCTATACTGCAAGTATTACAGCCAATATGACGACCTATTATGATGAAGAAGTCACCAGTAATACGATTACCTATGAACAAAGCCGTCAACGTGACGAGTATATACTGACACCGCAAAGCGATATATATGTTCCGGCTAAAACAATGTATAGAGACAGCGGTGGAAAGTTTGTTCTTTCGGACGATGAGGAACCTGAGCAGTTTGCGTGGGTTCATTACACCGATTTTACATATAATGGTGTTCCGAGAGCAAGAGGAAGAGTAGATCATGGTCCAAATTATCCATACAAGTGGTATTCCGACTGGGAAATATGGGTGTTGGATCAAGCGATATTTTATGGAGAAGGTTTTAGCGATACAGGAAAAACAAAAGTGGATGGCGGAAGAACCTATAAGGCTTATAAAATTGAGAATAAGGATATTTATCAATTACAGTTTTATGTGTTGTATCCCAAGAATATTTATCCCGATCTTGTTCGTGTTGATGTTGATGCAGTAGGAACATTTCTGGATGAAACAGAGGAAGTGGTATATGCTTCTGCACAGTATGAAATTAATGTAGAAAAATACCCGTATAGACTTCATACAGGCAGTTTGTATAATATATACAAGAATTCATATGGAATGTATAGCTATTCAAAATATACGAGGAACCATTGTGCTCAATGTTACCGTAACGGTGCTATTAACAGTTTACATATGGCAAACGGTAAAGGCACGTATGATTCCAGCTTGGAAATAATTCTGAATACGGAAACATTAACGGACACAAGCTATGAAATAGAAATGACTGATGACTTTCTGGATGTACAAACCACAGATGGAAGTTACAGACAATTAAATGATAATGAATATAATTTTACCGGAGTGACGGTTCCTTCTACAACGTCGCTTGTTAATATGAACAACATCAAGATTGATAGAGATCCTATTCCTGTTAAGATTTATTTGCGTAAGGCAAATGAGAGTGAATACAAGCTTTGGAAGGATATTTTTACTCAGGATAATAGCCAGGTACTGACACTTTCTGATAGCGATGAAATTGTTGGAATAAGAATTGTTGTAGCTGATTTAAAACAATCTATTAGTTATGATTCTAATTTTGCTTTCTATGTTCATTACAAATTTCATACGAACGCCAATGATATACAATTGATGAACGGTAGTGTTGTCAATAATGTTAGTTCAAAAATATACCATATAGATAAAAACGGGGAACGTTCGTCAATAGGTGGTCCATATTCTAGGGAAAATTATTCCAGTGACAGAGAATATCAGCGGGATATAGATACCTATGGCGAAGCACTTATGAGAAAAAAGGACGAGACACATATTATCGTGATTCCGAATTCCGTATCAAATTATACATGGATTGAACAAGTGGCAGATGATAAAAGTACTTTTTTCTTTAAAGGTGAATCAAGCAGTCATATTATCACTGAAGGCGATGCCAAAATCAGTGACTTCTATGTATGTACTATTCTTCCGAAGTATATGGACATTCAAAAACTTTATGCTGATAGTGATAAATTTTTAGAACATATCGTTATTTCTTTATCCGGCAATACCGGTGATTTGACAGCGGATGATCTTAAATCACACGCCTCAGTGCAAATACAGAAAAATTATAAGAACAGCGGAAGAACTTATATTTCTATTCATTTTACCTTAGGCGATAAGGCATTTGCTACTGACAGTGAGGATCTGAGTGTCTACATATCTGAGATTCCACTGATGATGGATAAAGATATTCTGAGAATTTCAGAAAAAAGTATGACACACTCGTTTGCTTTCAAAACAGTTACTTTGATTAACCAGCCTGAAATATGGTATGGTGATGGTAAGGATTCATTGAGCGATGATGATGGTATATGGTCGGATATTAACCAAAATGGATCAACCGATGAAAGTATTGCCTATGAATCTTGCGGTATGAAGGTTTTTGATCCGATGAGTTCACAGTTGGAATATGGCATTTCTGTATCTACGGATCTTTCTAATGCATATATGGTGCCTGACTACAATAAAGAGACCGACACATTCTCCGGTGAAGATATTCCCGCTACGTATGGCGATCATGAATATACATACAGATTGAAATTCCGTTCC
>CACYDP010000021.1 GCA_902773135.1 uncultured Ruminococcus sp. | reverse complement strand
TGTACCCCTTTTTTGATTTTTGGAAAAGTTTTTAACAAAATTTCAAGGGCTGTGAAGATTTGATGATCGTTTCTTCACAGCCCCTTTCGATATGACGAATCATTGTTTATTGACACAATTTTTCAGCGGCAGCGAGTTTCACGCAAAGACAGAAAACGTCCATTGCCTTTTTGAGTTCATCAACAGGCGGATAAGTCGGAGCAACACGGATATTGCTGTCTTTGGGGTCGTTTCCGTAGGGGAATGTCGCACCTGCACCTGTCAGAACGACACCGGCATTTTTGCAGAGTTCCACAACACGCTTTGCACAGCCTTCAAGGACATCAACGCTCACAAAATAACCGCCGTTGGGATTGGTCCATTCAGCAATGCCCAGACCGCCCAGTTCGGATTCCAGTGTATGAATAACCATTTCAAAACGGGGCTGAAGCACTGCCTTGTGTTTTTTCATATGTTCCAGAACACCTTCGTAATTTTTGAAGAAGTTCACGTGACGGAGCATATTGATCTTATCATAACCGATTGTCTGGAAGTTGTAACGTTTTTTCAGAATGTCAAGATTGTTTTTTGAGGCAGCAAGAGCGGCAACACCTGCACCCGGGAAAGTGATCTTGGAAGTGGAACAGAATTCAAAAATCATATCTTCACTGCCGTTTTTCTTTGCTTCGTCAAAGATATTCAGCAGGGAATCGGGCGTATCATTGATGTCGTGAATGATATATGCATTGTCCCACATAATTCTGAAATCCTTGGCAGCAGGTTTCAGAGCCGCAAAACGCTTGACGGTTTCGTCTGAATAAGTAATGCCCTGCGGATTGGAGTACTTCGGTACACACCATATACCCTTGATGCTTGCATCATTAGAAACAAGGTTTTCGACAATGTCCATATCAGGACCGTTTTCGGTCATCGGAACGGTCACCATTTCTATGCCGAAATACTGGGTCACACCGAAATGTCTGTCATAGCCGGGAGCGGGGCAGAGAAATTTGATATTGCCCTGTTGATTCCACGGCTGTTCGCCGCTGCAACCCTGTTCCATCATACAAGCGATCGTGTCAAACATCATATTCAGGCTGGAGTTTCCGCCGACAAATATCATACTTTCGTCTACACCCAGAATATCTGCAAACAGCTTGCGTGCTTCTTCAATTCCTGTCAGACCGCCGTAATTGCGGCAGTCGGGGCAGTCAGCTGTCTGAAAGTTGGTGGTTTCGGTGATGGCACCGAGAATGCCGTTGGAAAGGTCCAGCTGTTCAGAGCCGGGCTTGCCTCTTGCCATATTGAGTGATAAGCCCTGTGCCTTGTACGTTTCGTATGCTTGAGTAAGCGTTTTGTACTCTTCGGTGAGAGCGGTTTTATCCATAGATGAATACTGAGCCATTGAAAAATCCCCCTGAAAAATAATATCAATTTAAAAATTTCAAAAATACAACAATAACCTTGCCTATTCTAATATATTTCGTCGAAAAATGCAAGTTATATTTAATATTCTTGCAAAAATCGGAATTTTAACAAATAAAACAGCCTTCGCAGCGTTTTTTTTGGAGTTTATTGATAAGGCAAAAAAACGGAATAAAATTTTCTGTCGGTCAATATAATGATTATCAGACAGCAGTTTTACAGAGAAATCTATTCGGGAGCGGTAATATATGGAAAAAATAACATTATATAGTATGTTGAAGCAACACAAAAGTGAATTTCCGGCGGTAATATTATGCATTGTGTGTCTTTTGGGGTCCAGTTCCTGCACACAGGCACCGCCCGAAGACTGTGCGGACGAACTTGTGAGAAATGTGTGGGTGATAACGGACGACAGCGGAAAAGAACACGGAAATCTTTCTTTTGAAAATAACAGAGTAAAGATGGACGCAGACGTTTCCGGCAAAAACTTTCATATGAATGAGGAATGTATTGTTGATACTGAAAAAGTCATTGTGTCTTCCGAGAATTTCGGGCAATTGTCCGTTCAATACCGGATTGACGGCGAAAAATTATATCTTGAATATTTCGGAAGAGAAATTTTACTCACAAAAAAACCGTAGATTTGGTGCTGTTGTGCAAAACTTACGAAATTGCAGTATTAAATTTGTACGAAGGGGATGGCTGAAAAATCTTAAAAGCTGTTTATTTTATTTTCGTAAAATGTTATAATAGATGTAATTTCGGTACTGTCGAAAGACAAATTTAACTGCCGAAAATCAAAACAAAGGAGAATGAGATATGAAGGTTAAGAAACTTTCAAAGCGTTTCATAGCTGTCGTTCTCACAATGCTTCTGGCAATCAGTTGTTTTGTTATTCCCTCCGTCATCGTTGGTGCGGAAGGCAATACGGTAACAATTAATTTCCACTATCTGCGTGATGACGGCAATTATGAAAATATGTCCGTTTGGGCATGGGCTAGTGCTCCCGTAGGCAAAGAAGGCGTTTCTTACGAATTCGTTGACAGCGGAGATGAAAAAGGTGCTGTGGCAACCGCTGAAGTAACAGACGGTTCCACAAAATTCGGTTTCATCGTAAGAAAGAATGACTGGTCACTGAAAGATCCTGACGGCGACCGTATTCTTGACATCGGCGATGTGGTTGCAGGTACAATCGATGTATACTGCCTCAGCGGTGAAGAAGCATTTGACGTTGTTTACGGTGACGATGTTGTCAGAGGCGTTAAGCTTGAAAAAGCAAGCGTAGTATCCAAAACAGAAATTACTTACTCACTTGCCGCAGATGCAGATGATGTAACGGCTGAAGATTTCATCGTTGCAGATCCGAGCGGCAACGTTGTGGCAATTGCAGAGGTTGCTCACGAGGGTAAAGCAGGTACGATCACACTTGCTTCCGAACTCGACTATTCCAAAAATTATACGATTGATTTCAGAGGCACAGTGATTGAACTGTCAATGCCCGAATATTTCTCAACCGCAGAATTTGAGGAAGCATATACCTATACCGGCGATGATCTCGGTGCAACTTATACACCGGAAAAGACCTCTTTCCGTGTATGGGCTCCCACAGCAGAAAAACTCGAACTGAACATCTATGATAACGGTACAGACGGTGACGCAGTCAACGTAATCGAAATGACCGCAGATGTAAAAGGTACTTGGGTAGCACAGGTAGACGGCGACCTCAATGGCAAATATTATACCTACAACGCTTACTTTGAAGGCGGTAAGGTAAATAAGGACATCGTTGACCCCTATGCAAGAGCAGTGGGCGTTAACGGCAACAGAGGCGAAATTCTTGACCTCAGCACAACCAATCCGGACGGCTGGGACGCAGATACACGCCACACTTATGAAAATCCCACAGATATGGAAATCTATGAACTCCATATCCGTGACTTCTCCGTAGATCCCGACAGCGGTATCACTAATAAAGGTAAGTACCTTGCCTTTACAGAAAAAGGTACAACAGATTCCAACGGTGTTCCCACAGGCGTAGATCATCTTCTTGACCTTGGCGTAACATCTGTACATATTCTTCCGTCATACGACTTCGGTTCGGTTGACGAAACAAAACTCGACACAACACAGTACAACTGGGGTTACGGTCCCGTGAACTACAATGCTCCCGAAGGTTCTTATTCAACAGACCCCTATAACGGTGAAGTAAGAATCAATGAATACAAGCAGATGGTTGAATCACTCCATAACAACAATATCGGTGTGATTATGGACGTTGTATACAACCATACCTACAACTCAAACTATTGCTTCAATAAACTCGTTCCCGGTTATTTCTACCGTGGTTCTAACGGAACAGGCGTAGGCAATGACGTTGCCAGCGAACGTTCAATGGTTCATAAGTTTATTGTTGACTCAGTAAAATACTGGGCATCAGAATATCATCTTGACGGTTTCCGTTTTGACCTTATGGGTATCCTTGATGTTGATACCATGAACGAAATCCGTGCAGTTCTGGACGAAATCGATCCTACTATCTATGTATACGGCGAAGGCTGGACGCTCGGAACAGTTCCTACTAAGGACGTTACTCTTGCTACACAGCCCAATGCTTCTCTGACACCCGGCACTGCTTATTTCAGTGATGTTATTCGTGACGGTATGAAGGGCAGCGTATTTGATGCAACAGACAAGGGCTATGTCAATGGTCCTAACGAAGCAGCAAAAGGCAGAATTACCGGTATGGCAAAAATTAAGGACGGTATTCTTTATACTTCTTCTTATGCAACAGAACCCGCACAGTCGGTGAACTATGCATCTTGCCACGATAACCTGACCCTTTGGGATAAGATCAATTCTTCTAATCCCGATGATTCGGAAGAATCCAGAATCAAGCAGAACAATCTTGCAGCAGCTATTGTACATACCGCTCAGGGTGTACCGTTTATGAATGCAGGTGAAGAATTCCTCAGAACAAAGACAGATGCAGACGGCAACTTTGTCCATGACAGCTATGCATCTCCTGATTCTGTCAACCTCCTTGACTATTCCAGAATTACCGATTATCCCGAAGTATATAATTACTACAAGGGTCTTATCGCAATGAGAAAGTACTTTGAAGGTTTCAGAATGACAACAGCCGAAGATGTCGCAAGCAGACTTTCATTTGTGGAAGACGAACTTGATCAGGGCGTTATCGCTTACACCATCACAGGCGAATATGAAGATCTCTTTGTTATTTACAACCCGAGATTTGAAGATACTTCGGTAACACTTCCCGAAGGTACTTGGAATGTTTATGCACAGGACAGCACCGCAGGTACAGAAGTGCTTGCAACAGAAACAGGCGTTACCAAAGTCAGTGCATCTACTGCAAAAGTTCTTGCAAAAACAAATAAGGAAAGACCCGTTCCCGAAAGCGTTATCAATGTAACACTGGAAAATACCGAAACAGGTGATACCTATACTTCACCGGCATTACTCAGTGAGGAACTCGAAAATACATTGGTTGTTAACTTTAAAGGTATTCCTGCCGGCAACTATAATATAGTAGTCGCAAGAGTATTCCCGACACTCGGAACACAAGAAGTGATGGCAAATTATCCGGCAGTGATCGGTAAAGATGGTTCCGTTTATGACATCGTGATCAATTACAATTATGTAACAGATGAAAAAGATATTAAATGGACCGAGGTAACACCTGAACCGTCAGAAGAACCCTCGAAAGAACCGTCCACAGAGCCTTCGACTGAACCGTCCGCAGAGCCTTCTGAAGAACCTTCTGTTGAACCCTCCACAGAGCCGTCCACAGAGCCGTCCACAGAATCGTTCGCAACTACTTCATATGTAAGTACAACACCTGCTGTAAGTGTTGTTTCCACAGCAAGTACAGCAAGCACTGCTTCTGCGGTAAGCACTGCAAGTACGGCAACAACAACTACCACAACCACAACTACTACTTCGTCAGCATCAACCGTAACAGATGCAGCAAAAGGAGATTCCACTGTAACAACAGGTGATTCTTCTATGGCTGTTATCTTTGTTATGATCGCAGTAGCTTCGGTAGGTGCCGCATTCTTTGCTTCAAAGAAAAGAAGAGCAGAATAATATGATCATCTTGTGATGAGTCAAAAAATTTCCGTTCACGGATTCATTCGTGAACGGAAATTTTATTTTGCAGATTTGTTTTTGTTGTATATGATTTGCAGACCCTTGAGCTGAAGTTCATCATCAATAATAATGTTGTGTTTACAATAAGGAATGATCTTGGAGGCAAGACCGCCGGTGGCGATAATGGTGGGCTTACTGCCGAGTTCTTCACTCAATCTGTCGATCAGCCCGTCTATCATTGCAGCATTGCCGAAAACAATTCCCGAACGCATTGAATCTGTGGTGTTGGTACCTACGGCTTTTTTGGGAGGTTCTATACTGATACTTTGCAGAAGTGCGGCGTGAGTAGTGAGTGATTCCATTGAAACTCTGACACCGGGGGCAATGATGCCGCCCAGATAATCGGCATTTTTATCAATGACACAAATGGTGGTGGCAGTGCCCATATCAATGACTAAAAGAGGTTTCGGATATGATGCAATAGCGGCGACCGCACCTACTACTCTGTCACTTCCCAGCTGAGCGGGATTGTCAATTTTAATATTCAGTCCTGTTTTAATGCCGGGTCCCACAATCAAGGGCTGATGTCCGATTACTTTTTTGACAGCAGCAGACAAAATGCTGTTGAGCTGTGGCACAACTGAGGAGATAATTCCGCCCTCAAATTGCCCGGGAAGGAAATGGTTCAGCTCTATCAGAATTTTGATATTAATGGCGTATTCGTCTTCGGTTTTGAAAGTATCAGTGCTGATACGTGATAAAAAGGCGGTTTTGCCGTTTTCAATTCCTCCGAATACAATGTTGGTGTTTCCTATGTCAATTGCAAGTATCATTCTTTTTTCTCCTGTAAAGTTAATGTATTTTTTGTTTCTTCGATCATATGCAGATCGAGCTGGTTAAAGGGAATGACAATATTGTTTTTGTCAAACGCATTTTTAATATTTTCGTACATATCGTCTGTCACGTCCCAGTAATGTTCGGATTTGCACCATATCCATACACGAAGATCGACGCTGCTTTCGTTAAAATTGCATACAGCCACTTTATTGTTGGCATCTTGAAGAATATGCGGGTGGGATTTGATCTCGTTCATAATGACCTTTCGTGCCGTTTCAATATCCTGACTATATTCAATGGGAACGATGATTTCAATACGTCTTTCGTTTCGTATAAAATAGTTGGTGATATTGTTGGCGGCAAGTCTGGAATTCGGGATCATAATTTCCTTGTTGTCATATGTACAAAGTGTCGTATACATCATCTCGATTTTGATGACTTTGCCTTTCAGACCGTCGGTTTCCAAAAAATCGCCGACTTTGAATTTTTTGTTGATAATAATCAGCGTTCCGCTTGCCACATCGGCAAGACTGTCTTTCAGTGCAAGAGCAGCTGTCACTGCGGCAGCACTCAGCGTAGCAATCAGGGCGGTCACGTCAAAACCGAGTGTTGAAAGTACGCATATAATGACCAGTATTTTTAATACGGTATTGAGTATAGAGTGCAGAAAACTGATGACAGTGGCATCGGCTTTGCCTTTTTTAAGAGCCTTGACAAATATTTTGCATATCAATTTTGCCGCCCACCAGCCGATAAAGAAAATAATGACCGCACCGATCAAAGAGGGAAGTTTTTCAATCAACCAGTTGTAAGCGGTAATGAGCCATTTTTGCAGCAGGTTGAGTTTTTCGTTTACGGTGTCGGCAGAAAGAAAATCCGTTTCGTCAAGAAGCTGAAAATGCATTATTTTTGATCCTCCTTATGAGATTATGTCGGTAAAAATATTGTTGGATTCGCCAAACAAATTTATTATATCATATTTTTGTTAAGATGGAAACAGCTGAAATTGATTTGTACGGCATTTTCCCGGGGCAAACCCTTTTCCGGCGGAAAAAGGGTTATTCCCCGGACCCCTTTCCCAAAACCGCTGAATTTTCGTAAAACTGCTGATTTTTGTCATATTTTGTTTGTGAGGGAAATATAGAAACTTCTCTGATGTCAGAGTTTTGTGATTGATTTACATTTGTTATGATGAAGCAATATGATAATATCGATTAAGCTATCCTTGGGAATTCTCGACAATCACCTTGATTTTAGTCGAATTTTATTGTATTATAAATTATGGATAACTATATTAACCTTTTGAAAGGGATTGCTGATTATGGATTATGTATTGTTTCAGGATATTGAAAAAAATCTTGTATATTACGGGGTTTACAGTACCGACTCGGAAATGCGTGACGGAAGTGATATTCTTTGCAAGGCACGGAAAAAATATTTTGAAACCGGTACAAAACAGCGTGATAAAAGCACTTTAAAAACACCTTATGAAGTATTCCGTTACAGTTACAGTATAGAAGACGGAGTGCCGATGAAATACAGAAAACTGAAAGGCTCTCAGCAGATAGAACGGGTTGTTGTGACAAACGGCGGATATTGTATTGAAACAAGCGATTGTGAACATCATCCTATCAAAAAAACATATTTTGATAATCATCATACCTGGATTAAATCGGAGTTTTTTTCGCTTAGTGACCGAACAGCACCTGTTTTTGTGCTTTTTCCGTCAGAAGAAGGTGATAAGCCGATTCTTTTCAGAAAGGTGAAAAACGGCAGAACGGATACACTGTATCCCTTTTCTATTATGCTTGATAAAAATCTTACCAATAAACTGAATATGATTTCCAATGAACCAAGAATTTTTTGTGTGACCAGTTCGGGCAGCTTTTACTTTTGTACACAGGAAGAAATCAAAGAACGAAAAAAAGCTCTTGAGACACTTTTTGAACGTGAAAAAGAGAAAAGTTTGGAAGAAATGGACGCTCGTGAAGAAATTATCCAACAGCCTGCTTTTGTGGTGGACAGTTCTAAGCTGGAAAATCAAACGGAATCAACTTTTGATTTAAGGAATAGTACCGAAATCCGAATCAGTGATACCGATGATGAACAGTCTGAATCGGGTACGATCAAAAGTAATGAATTTTTTGCTAAAATTGAAGAAATCGCCAAGAAGAATCATATTGATATTGCTCCGGAACCGGAAAAGACAGAACCGAATGATACGATACCCGAACCAAAACCTTTTGCCATTCTTGAAGCGGACGATGAGGACGAAGAAAACGATGATATTGCAATACTTCAGCAAAAATTGATGGTTTCTGAAGAACCGGAGGAGCAGGAGGAGCAGGAGGAAGAAGCCGAAACCAAAGAAGAACCGGAAGAAGCCGCTCTCACAGCAGAAAGTCCGGACGAAGAAACAGCATATGACCGTACAGATTGTCCTTTTGCATACGAGTGTCCGTATGAAATGACAGACAAACAGATTATAGAAGCCGGCGGAAGACAATATTATTATTTTGGCGATCTTGACGGAACCAAACGAAGCGGCAGAGGACGTACCGTAATGAAAAACGGTGATACGGCTTACGAGGGTCAATATCTTGATGATAAACGTCACGGTTTCGGTGTTTATTATTATAAATCGGGAAAACTTTGTTATACAGGCGGTTGGAACAGCAATCAACGTCAAGGATTGGGTATTGCTTTTTCGGCAGGTGACGGAAGCGTTCTGGCAGGAAAATGGCAGAATGATCAATTGACGGGTGTGGCAGCAAGTTTTGATAGTAAAGGTAAAATGCTTTATACCGGTAATCTCGATAATGGTAAAAAACACGGTGCAGGTATTACTTATAATGACGATGATAAAACCTTTTTTGTCGGAAAATATCAGGACGGAGAATTTCTCGGAACCGGTACACAATTTGACAGTGAGGGTAATCTCCTTTACACAGGCGAATACCGTTCAGAGAAAAGAAACGGCAGTGGAACTTCTTATTATGCCGATGGTACAGTCGAATATAAAGGTCAATGGCTTAACAGCCAATTCAACGGTGACGGAAGATGGTGTTTGCCCGACGGCAGCGTGATAAAAGGCAGTTTCAAAAACGGTAAGGCATACGGAAAATGCACCCTTACTTCCCCTGAGGGAAAAGTGATATATACCGGTAGTTTTGTCGATGATAATTATAACGGTACAGGCAGACTTTTTGCAGATGACGGCGGATATGCCGAAGGACGCTTTGTGGACGGTGAACCTACCGGTATATTTAACGAATATACCAAAAATAAAGAACTGGTTTATTGCGGTGAATGGACAGATATGCACCGCAACGGCAGAGGTATTGAGTATCAGAACGGCAAAAAAGTCTATGAGGGTGAATTTAAGAATTCTGTCTATCATGGCGACGGCAAATATTATGAGGACGGTGAACAGGTTTATGCCGGTTCGTTTGTCAAAGGAAAACGCTGTGGTTACGGTACGGAATATAGAAACGGAGAAGTGATCTATCGCGGTATCTGGGACAACAACGCCTATAACGGTATGGGAATCATTTATGAAAATGGAGAAGTCAGATATGTAGGAATGTTCTCGGACGGAATGAAAAACGGAAGAATCAATGAAGTCAAAGACCGTAAAATTATACGTAAATCCCTGTATAAAGATAATGTACAGATATATATGTGTGAATATTCGGAGGACGGGTCATTGTCTTACTATGGCTGTGTCAAAAATGATATGCCTAACGGTATGGGCTGCAGCTTTTTACCGTCCTGCGAGAAAAAATTTGAGGGTATCTTTAAAAATGGCACACCTGAAAAATCAATGAAAGTGGTATTGAAAGATCTGCCTAAATTGCATAAGTGTAAAGATCTGGAAGATACCGAGTATGATATTTACAGAAAAACACCGCAGTATATTATTGAAAAGGCGATTTCCAACGGCAGAGCAACGGGCATTTATTCCGGCAGACTGAAAGACGGAAAGCCTGACGGCAGTGGTACCATTTTATATTCCGACCACAGATATACGGGTATGTTTGTTGATGGAAATCCTGAGGGAGAGGGAATTATTTATATGAACGACGGAAGAGAACAAAAAGGCTACTATTCCGTGAAACCGTTTACAGACTGCGAAATTGTTTTGCTTGCCGATATAACGTATTATTTTTCCGAGGTGATTTGAATGAAGACATTGTATATCAGTGATCTTGACGGTACTTTACTGAATAAAAATGCAAAACTGAGCCAATATTCCGAAAATATCATTAATGAACTGATCGATAAGGGAATGATTTTTTCAGTTGCAACAGCAAGAAGTCAGTCCGCTGTTGATATATTAAAAAATGTGAAAATCAATACGCCTTGTGTACAACTAAATGGTGTTTTAATCTATGATTTTTCGACAAAAGAATATATAGACTGTACCCCAATGGATATACAAACCGCAAGAGAGGTTGTAACAATACTCAGGGATTTTGACAGAATGTCATTTGTTTATAAGTTCGACAAGGGAATTGTGGTTGAATTTGAGCAACTTCATAATCCGACGGAAGTGAATTTTTTCAATGCACGTAAAGATAATGACTATAAGGGATTCAGGCAAGTTGAAAAAATTTCTGTCAGTGACGAAGATAAAGTGATTTATTTTACGATGGTTGACAGCAAAGAAAAATTACAGCCAATATATGAAGCAATTGAAAAAGTGAGCGGTGCAAAGGCGGTATTGTATCATGATAATTATTCCGACCTATATTTTCTTGAAGTTTTCAGCGTCAATGCGACAAAAGCCAACGGAGTGAGAAAAATGAAAGAAATAACAGGGGCAGATAAGGTGGTTGCATTTGGTGATAATTTGAACGATATTGATATGCTGAAATTTGCGGATACCGGTATAGCAGTCAAGGATTCTGTCGAAGATGTCAAAAAAGCTGCTGATCTGGTCATAGGCAGCAGCGATGAAAATGGTGTAGCTGAATATTTGAAAAAGGTATTTGATATTCAGCGGGCGGGATTCTGATTGTTACTTTATGCTTTGTCGAATTGCTCGTATGCTCATTATGTGAATTTTCGATCAATGATTGTATTATAATGAAAACCAAAAGGAGCGTGGCAAAAATGAACAGAGAATCAAAAATTGTCAAACTAAAGCTGGACATCATTTTTAAACGAGTGTTCGGTGATGTGAAAAATGAAAAAATCATCATTGCCTTC
>CACYDP010000020.1 GCA_902773135.1 uncultured Ruminococcus sp. | reverse complement strand
TGACCCGGACGGGAATCGAACCCGTGTTACCGCCGTGAAAGGGCGGTGTCTTAACCGCTTGACCACCGGGCCATATAAAATTTTGGGGGACAACACCGAATATTGATCATTCGGTGTTGCTTTGGTAGCGGCAGTGGGATTTGAACCTACGACACTCCGGGTATGAACCGAATGCTCTAGCCAACTGAGCTATGCCGCCGTATATGATTGCGTCATCAACAATCAGCTTGTTTATTATAACGCAGTATGATTCATTTGTCAATATATTTTTGAAGATTTTTTTAAAAAAATTTTTATTATCTTTATACTATTCGTAAATTAATTATAATAATTACGCCTTGTTGAATTATCAATGCAAGTCTTATTTGTATACGGTTTGTAATATTTATTTTTTTAATTCTGTAATGGAAAAAATAAAAGTTTTCAACACGAAAATGTTGAAAAGGTGGAAAACTTATCAACTCAAATGTTGAAATAGATATATTGCTTTTTTGGCATATATTGTCGAATAAACTACAATATATAGAGTATTTTGAAAAATCAAGCCATAATTTAGCTTAATATTTGAGAGAAAAATTACAATTTGTATTAAGGTTTTTAACTCTTTCAACATTTCGATGTTGAAAACTCGATTTTTAAGGTTTACAATCTGTAAAAAATTCGTTTCGCAGAATCGATAATCTATCGAGATCATAGTAGATGCCGTCTTTCAAAAGATCCTGCCGCTGAACGCCTTCCGCTTTCATTCCTATTTTTTCCATTACACGTCTGGATGCACCATTCATACTCATACACAGCCCCGAAATTTTGTTGAGTTTCAGTTTGCCGAAGCCGTATTGCAGCATTTCCGCAGCGGCCTCGCTGGTATATCCCCTATTACAGAAATTTTTATCCGTATAATAGGAGATTTCGGCTCTTTTATGCTCTTTAGAAATGTTGATAAGACCGACATTGCCAATATAACAGCCGTTGTGTTTTAAGGTAACCGCAAATTCGTGAGCGGTATCGGTTTTCAGATTTTGCTGAATGGTTTCAAGCCACCACCGAGCTCGTTCACGGCTGTATTTTTTAGGGATGCCGTACGTGTAAACATAAATTTCAGGTTGTCTGACAACTCTGAGAAAATCATCGATGTCGGTTTTTTGATATTCTCTTATAATTAGTCTTTCCGTAACAAACTTTTTTCCAAACATAATGACGCTCCTGCTCAAATGTTATATTAGTATGGCATGGTATATTCTGATTGTACCTTATCTGCGGTCAATTGGCAAGCAGTATTAAAAATAACCAAAAATGTCATTGACAAAATGAGTTTATGCTCGATGACACTATTTACAAATTGATAACTTTATATTATATTATAATTGTATGTAATAGTACAGATAAAAAATCGTATTGTTATGAATTTTTATGTAAAATTACAAAATGATAAAAATTAACAATTAAACAAGAAAGGACTTATTATTATGGCGAATGAATCAAGAGCATTTCGACTTCCTCCGAATGTTACATTAGAAAGTATCGTAAGGTATGTAGAATCTTTCTGTAATGTGGAAAAATCGATGGAAACCCAATCTGCACAGACCACAGACGGCTACGTACTTCAGGCAAGTCAGCCAAAAGACGGCTGGAAAACCATCTCGGGAACTCGTCTGGCGATAACCATACATTTTATGCACGTAGGCGATGTATTGAACGTTACCGTGGGAGAGGGACAGTGGTCGGATAAAATAGGTGCTGCTGCAATTGGTTGGTTTGTGGCATGGCCGCTTGCGGTAACAGCAGGTTTTGGTGCTTATAAGCAGAAAAAACTGCCGTCCGAAATTTTTGCGGTTGTGGAAAAGGCAATTTTTACGGGCGGTCAGCAGATTGCCATCAACGGTTCAGGCTCTGTTGTCAAAGAGGGAATGGTTGTATGCCCGAAGTGTAAGACACAGAATGTTGCCGAAGCAAAATTCTGTCTTAACTGCGGCAGTGCAATCAACAGCAGCTGTCCTCATTGCGGTTTCAAACTCGCTCCCGGAAGTAAATTCTGTCCCGGCTGCGGAAAAATTGTTCAGCAATAAAATAGTCATATAGCAGATTTAACTCCGGAAATCAGTGTTGGTACTTATCTGATTTCCGGAGTTTTTGTTCTGTAAAAAATGATGGTAACATAAACAATGTTATTGCAGCGTATAAAGTATTAATAACGGTCTTTGCTGCGGTAAATTTTCAGGAAATGATTAGGGGGTATTGAGTTTGATTTGTTCATAATTTGTTAACAATTATTTCTGATAATTCGGTATAATACATATTATAACTGCTTTGAGGGGGTAACTATGCTGCGTGAACAACCTTTTTTAAATGCACTCATCGTCAACATTATGATAGGTGCGATATGGCATTATATTGTATTTTTTTTATGCACATCCATTAATATCTCGGCATTTAACCCCGAAAGAAAAATGTATCAGCCGCATAAATGGGAAAACGGCGGAAAATTTTATAATAATGTTCTGAAAATCAACCGCTGGAAAGATTCGCTCCCTCAGTATATCGGTAAAGACGGCTTTTCTAAGGATCATATTGATGATACGTCGATTGAGTATCTGGACGAATTTATTATGGAAACCTGTCGTGGTGAATGGAATCATACGATGAACTGTATGGTGTCGGTTCTGTATTTGATTATGAATGATTTATGGGTGGGCATTTTATTTTCGTTTGTGGTGATTCTGGGAAATATGCCCTTTGCCCTGATTCAGCGTTATAACAGATTCAGGCTGCAGAAATTAAGAAAAACACTTTTGAGGAAAGCCGAACGTGAGCGAAGAAAATCGCTGGCAGAATAAATAAAATTCATTATGATAAAGGTTGATAGTTATGGACTGGTTTTTTGGAGAAAATATTGGTGAAACACAGCTGATCACAGGCGAAGACGCCGTACATATCACAAAATCCCTGAGAATGTCCGTTGGGGAACTCCTGACGATTTGCGACAAAAATCAAACCGAACATTTGTGTAAAATAGAATGTATCAATTCCGATGGCGTATTCGTGCGTGTTGTTTCGGAACAGGAATGTCAAAACGAACCTGATATATCCGTAACAATTTTTGCTGCATTGACAAAAGGCGATAAATTTGATACCGTAATACAGAAGTCTGTCGAGCTGGGTGTACATCAGATTGTTCCCATACTGACGAGCAGATGTATTTCACGTCCTGACCGAAAATCAGCGGACAAAAAAATCATACGTTTTAACAAAATCTCCGCTCAGGCCGCAATGCAGTCACACCGTGCAGTGATTCCGGAAGTAAAGCCGCTGACCGATATGAAAAATATTGCTCCGCTTCTTTCGGGTTATGATAAAGTCATCTTGTTCTATGAAGGAGGAGGAAAACCTCTGAGGGAACTTATCTCCCCAAAAGATGCCACAGTTGCTATCCTGATTGGTCCGGAGGGGGGATTTGAAGAAAGCGAAGTACGTTTTCTCCAGCATCTTGGTGCTGTGACCGCAACCCTCGGCAAACGGATTCTCAGAGCCGAAACGGCTCCGATTGCAGCATTATCGGCGATAATGTTCCATACAGGAAATCTGGAGTAGTGTGATCCTCTTTACCCGGTGTTAAACATAACATCATTATTCGTCACAAAATGTAGTGTTTTTGCGAATGCACTTTTTTTAGTCTCTTTTGTTAATTTTTTTGTGCAAAAGTATTGATTATGGGAAAAATCTGTGTTAAAATATATAACGAATGTTAATGATTTAGATGTAAAATTATATGTGTTGCAGTAAAACACATCGCATTTCCGTATAATAAGTGCCTTTGCACACCGGAAAATGCAAACAAAATTATTTTGGGATGGAGATGGTTTACCAATGGCAAGAAGTGCGGGTATACTTATGCCGATTACCTCGCTGCCTTCTCCTTATGGAATAGGTACTCTCGGCAAAGCAGCCTATGAATTCGTTGATTTCCTGAAAGCCGCAGGTCAGACTTACTGGCAGCTCCTGCCCGTAGGACCTACAAGCTACGGAGATTCGCCTTATCAGTCGTTCTCTACATATGCAGGCAATCCCTATATGATTGACCTTGATCTGTTGTGTGACGACAACCTCCTTGTAAAAGAGGATCTTGATAAAATCGACTGGGGTTCTAATTCTCAGTATGTAGATTATGAAAAAATTTATAATGAGCGTTTTAAAGTCCTCAGAAAAGCCTATGAGAATTTCAAAGAGAGAGATCAGCAGGAATACTGGGATTTTATGCGTGATGAAGACAGATGGCTGACAGACTATGCTCTGTATATGGCTGTTAAAAAATTGTTTGATGACAAGGCATGGACAGACTGGCCCGATCCTCTCATTAAATACAGAAATCCCGATACCATCAATCATTATTTGAATTATCTTTATGAAGATGTTATGTTCTGGAAATTCACTCAGTTCCTGTTCTATAAACAGTGGAGAGAACTGAAAGAATATGCCAACGATAACGGTATCAAATTGTTCGGCGATATGCCTATTTATGTCGCTATGGACAGTGCGGATACATGGGCAAACCATGAAGTGTTCTGGCTTGATGACGAAAGAAAGCCCGTCTGTGTAGCAGGATGTCCGCCAGATTATTTCTCTGAAACAGGTCAGCTCTGGGGTAACCCTCTCTATGACTGGATCTATCTGGAAGAAACAGGATTTGACTGGTGGATAAGACGTGTAGAAGGTGCGGCAAGAATGTTCGATGTCACAAGAATCGATCATTTCAGAGCCTTTGACCAGTTCTATGCCATCCCCTACGGTGCCGAAAACGCTATCAAGGGTGAATGGATAGACGGACCGAAAATGAAGTTCTTTGAAAAAATGAAACAGCGTCTGGGAGATGTTCCGATTATTGCGGAAGACCTCGGTTTCCAGACACCGGGCGTTAAAAAACTTCTCAAGGATTCGGGCTATCCGGGAATGAAAATTCTTGAATTTGCTTTTGATTCCAAATCAAACAGCGACTATCTGCCGCATAACTATGATAAAAACAGTGTGTGCTATACAGGTACTCACGATAATGATACCATTATGGGTTGGCTCAAAACAATATCCGATAAGGATATGGAATTTGCCGAAACATATTGTGGCCTCAATAAAACTGAGGGATATAACTGGGGTTTTATTCGCACCGCTTATGCAAGCGTCAGCAACTATGCTATCGTTCAGATGCAGGATTTTCTCGGTCTGGGTACAGAAGCAAGAATCAATATGCCGTCTACACTCGGCAATAACTGGACATGGAGAATGAAAAAAGGTGCTGCTACCGCTAAGCTTGCGAAGAAAATTTATAAATTGTCAAAAATTTACAGAAGGCTGGAGGATGACAAAAAGATGAAGAAAAATGCCATTATCGACAATCTTATTCTTACTGCCAAGAATGAGTACTGCAAAGAGCTCAATGAGCTGTCCCCCGCCGAGCTTCACGAAGCTCTCGGCAAAGCAATGATGGGCGATATTTCAGAAAGATGGGCTGAAAGCAAAAAGAATCATGCCGCACACCGCAGAGCATATTACCTTTCTGCCGAGTTCCTGATGGGACGTATGATGTACAACAACCTTTATGCAATGGGTGTTCTGGAGCAGACAAAGAAACTGCTGGCAGATAAGGGCGTTGATATTAACGTATTTGAAGAAATCGATGACGCCGCTCTCGGTAACGGTGGTCTTGGTCGTCTTGCTGCATGTTTCCTTGATTCTGCGGCAACACACGATGTTCCTCTCGATGGCTACGGCATACGCTATAAATACGGTCTGTTCAAACAGAAAATCGAAAACGGCTTCCAGGTAGAAGTTGCAGACGATTGGCAGAGCTTCGGCGATCCGTGGTGTATCAGACGCAGTGAGGATACCGTTACCATCAATTTTGCTGATCAGACAGTAAAGGCTGTTCCTTATGATATGGCTATTATCGGCTATGGCACAAAGAACATCAATACTCTTCGTCTTTGGGAAGCAGAGGCTGTTAATAACTTTAACTTCCTTGAATTCAACGACAGCAAATATGATCTGTCCGTTAAAGAAAAGAACGATGCAGAAAATATCTCGAAGGTTCTTTATCCGAACGATAACAGCTATGAAGGCAAGGTTCTCAGACTGAAGCAGCAGTATTTCTTCTCATCTGCATCACTTCAGGATATTATCAAGAGATATAAGAAAAAGCACGGAAGCGATTACTCACACTTCGCTGAGGAAACCGTTATCCAGCTGAATGATACCCATCCGACCATTTCGATTCCTGAACTGATCAGACTTCTTCAGAATGACGGTCTGTCATTTGACCAGGCATTTGATATTGCTCAGAAGACATTTGCCTATACTAACCATACCGTAATGCAGGAAGCTCTTGAAAAATGGGATATTAAACTGATGAATAACCTGATTCCTGAGGTTTATGCGATTATCGTTAAGATCAATCAGCGTCTTGTAACCATGCTCAAAGATATGGGTTACGGTGAACCGACAGAAGAAGAAAAGAAAGCAAAATCACCCACTACAAGACTTGACAGAATGGTAATTGACGATGGTCATGTAGTACATATGGCTCGTATGGCAACTTATGTATCAAGCTATGTCAACGGTGTTGCTGCTATTCATACACAGATTCTGAAAGACGATACTCTCAAAGAGTGGTATGAACTCTATCCCGAACGTTTCCAGAACAAGACGAACGGTGTTACACAGCGTCGTTGGCTCGGTCTTTGCAACCCTGAACTTTCAGAGTTCATTACTGACAAGATCGGCAACAAGTGGGTTCGCAATCTTGATGAGCTGAAGAAACTGGAATCTCATATTGACGATGCAGCTGTTGATAAGTTCAACGAAATTAAATATATCAAGAAAAAGGAACTCAGCGACTTCATTCAGAAGCACGACAATGTTTATATTGATCCTTCGTTCCTCTTTGATATTCAGGTTAAGCGTCTGCACGAGTATAAGAGACAGCTGATGAATGCTTTCTCGATTATGGCAATTTATTTCCGTCTGAAAGAGGGCAAACTCCCGGATTTCACACCTACGGCATTTATTTTCGGTGCAAAGGCTGCTCCCGGCTATGCAAGAGCTAAGGCTATTATTAAGTACATCAACGAGATCGCTAACCTCGTAAACAACGATCCCGATGTAAATCAGAAGATGAGAGTTGTATTTGTAGCAAACTACAACGTATCTTATGCTGAAAAAATCATTCCCGCTGCTGATATTCACGAGCAGATTTCAACAGCAGGTACAGAGGCTTCAGGTACAAGTAATATGAAGTTTATGGCTAACGGTGCGGTTACCATCGGTACTTATGACGGTGCCAACATCGAAATTGCAGAGCAGGCAGGCGAAGAAAACGAATACATTTTCGGTGCAAGAGTGGAAGAAATCAACGAGCTTAAGGGCAACTATGATCCGAAGAAACTCTATAACGAGAATCCCGAAATGAAGAGAGTGATCGATACACTGATCGACGGACGTTTCTCTGACGGCGGAAAGACAGGCGAAGGTTCTTTCGCAGAACTTCACAAGTCACTCCTCGATGGTGCAACATGGCACGATCCCGATCATTACTTCATTCTCAGAGATCTCCCCGAGTATGTTGAAACAAAGATCAAAGTCAACAATGACTATAAAGACAGACGTACATTCGGCAGAAAGTGCCTGATGAATACTGCTAACTGCGGTCAGTTCTCCAGTGACCGTACCATTCTCCAGTATGCTACGGAACTCTGGAAAGTTAAATAATTCAATTGATGATTTATCGGAAGCGTTATGCGGTCATTCGGCTGCATAACGCTTTGCTGCTATATGGGAGGTGCTGTTATTGATAAAACAAAAATGGTTATCGCTGTTTTGTACAGCGGCAGCGGTGATGTTTTTTTGTGCGGGCTGTACATCGTCATCATACAGTGGGAGAAGTCTTGCCGAAAATGCGGTGTCAATTCCGGAAATATCCTATGAAAACTTACAGGATACGGAACGCAATCAGGTCATCAGCAGAGATGTTAATGTCAGCGAAAAACCCGAAATTACCCATATGGAGCTGAACGGATTCTGCACGGGAGATATTGAGGAAAAGGCATCGATCAATGACTATTATCCCGGGAACGTCCTGATCAGCAATACCGTGGGGATTATTGGTCCTCCGATTCAGGTAGATTGTAATGACGGTGTCCGTGACCCCGAGTTGTGCCTGACTTACTCCAGAGAGGAGCTGAGGGGCGTTCCGGAAAAAAATATTGCTGTAATGTATGTGGAGGAAGATACACAGGAGTATTCTCAGGTGACAAAAATGAACTGTGATACAGAAAAACAGACCGTTACCTTTCCGGTCGAAAACAGCGGTGTCTATCTGCTGTTTGATATATATGAATACGGCAGTGCAATGGGCTGGAGGGTATCCGAGTACGTCTATGAAAAAGATGTAACGGATTATGTATCTGATTGGGAAAGAGAGCGGAATACGGGTGATATTATGAAATTGGCTGATAAAGAATGGGCAAAGAAAAACGCCCCCGATTTCCACGTTACAACGCCCGAACAGCTTGCAAGTGTGGTGTATTATTCCAATGTCGTCGGAGGGGAATTGAATATTTATCTTGATGCGGACATTGACCTGGACGGTTACAATTGGTCGCCAATGGGCTGGAATCAATGCAGCTTGTCAGTGAATCTGCACGGTCAGAATCATCAAATAGATCATCTGACGATCGATATGCCCGATGAAGTGGAAGTAGGTTTGACAGGTTATGCGGCAAATGTCGCTATCAGTGACCTTACGCTGAATCATATCTCCGTCAGAGGTTTGCGGTATGTTGGTATTCTTTGCGGGGAATGTCACGGAGAAAAGCGGTTCAATCATCTTAACATTAACGGAAGCGTAAAGGGTGATGCTGCCAATACAGCCGCATTAGTCGGAAGCGGAAGAAACGGCATCTATAACGACTGTGTTTTTTATGTTGACGTGAACGGCGAAAGATCCGAGTACCACAGCACTGATGAAAAAATCACAGCTGAGAATTCGGACGAAAGCATTTTTACGCTTTCTGTTAATGAACAGGGACAGGTACAGCGTACACAGCTTGACTCTGAGGACGGCTGCCGTATTCAATGGGTTATTAAGGAGAATGGTGTGCATAAGCTCAGCAGAGGAGCAGAAAATGAAACGGTGATTCCTGACTGGGTCTGGGATAAAATAGGCGAAAAAGGCAAAACCTATTCCGTATACATGGAAATGTATTCTCCCTCCGCAAACGGCTATATCATCGCCAGCAATACGATTGATTTTCAGTATCAGTAAATTTCAGGTAAAAGGAAATATTATCATTTGTGGGAGGTTTTATTGATGAAAGTAGATACAAACAATCTGGTGTCCATTACCGAAGCAAGCCAAAATTTTTCTCGCATTGCCAGAATGGTTGATGAAACCGGTCCGGTCATTATATTGGAAAATAATGCACCAAGATATTTATTAATCGAGTTTGAAAAAGCAGAGAAAGAACATCTTGCTGACAATGAGGATCTGACGAATCTTTCTAGAAGATTGATTGCACAGAATCGTGAAGCGTATGAGGTACTTGCAAAATGATCATTTTATCTAAAGAGCAAATACAGTTGCTTCATTCTTAACTGATAGACGAAACAGGCGGTACAGATGGCATCAGAGATGAAAGTTTACTTGACTCTGCCATATATGCACCTTTTCAATCTTTTGATGGACAAGAAATGTTTCCGTCCCTTCAGCAAAAGCCGCACGGCTTGGTTATGGATTGATTAAAAATCATGCCTTTGTGGACGGCAATAAGAGAATCGGTACTCACGTAATGCTTGTTTTTTTGGCACTGAATAAAATCGAGCTTCATTACACACAAAAGGAATTATATGAAACGATTTTGAAAGTTGCTTCTGACGAATATTCCTTTTATGACTTGCTGCAATGGATTTTGGATCATCAGAGGAAATAGGCTCAATGACAAATAATTATACAAACATTAGTTTTAATAAAGGAGATTTTTTGAATGAATTCAGATATAGACAGAGGCAGCAGTGCTCCCGATCTCCAGACCGCATTGGTGCATTGGCTCAAAGAGCATCATATGAAAATATCCTTCGCAGAAAGCCTGACAGGCGGGTTGGTTTCCAAAAAAATCACGGAGGTATCGGGGGCATCGGAGGTTTTTGAGTGCGGTATCTGCTCCTATTCAAACCGAATCAAAAATCAGCTCCTGCACGTATCTGCCGAAACACTGGCAGTGTATACGGAATACAGCAGGCAGACGGCAATGGAAATGGCAGACGGCATAAGGCGGATTTCAGGTTCTGACATAGCAGTGTCAACCACAGGATTGGCAGGTCCGGGAGGCGGCACGGAAGAACAACCTGTCGGATTGGTTTATATAGGAATCAGCAGCGGTCATTCGCTGTATGCAGAAGAACTGCATTTGTCGGGAAACCGGGAAGAAATACGAAGTCAAGCAGCAGAATATGCGTTATTGTATGCTTTCAAAGAATTGAATGGTACCAAATTTTGAACAAAAATTAAAATTTGTTTTTAAATTTTTAACGTGTTCAAAAAAAGTTCATATCTTTTTTAATAATTTATGAATTAAAATTTAACGGTTTTTTAAGAGGTTTGTCGTTAAAATGCATAAAAAATGATAACAAAAAGGTAAAAATGCACTATATAGGACGATGAAAAGACAACATCACAAATCACTTTGTTAATTATGCACAAAAACAATACTCTTTCTTTTACGTTGCGTTTTAAATTTTTTTTAAAAAAAGTATTGACATTTTGTTAATAAAGAGTTAATATATAGACACAACAAACGAACACAACACTCCCCCTTCAGAGTGCGGCGGTTCAAAAAAATTATTTTACAGAAAGAGGTAATCTATCATGACACTCCAACAGAAAATTCTCGCTAAGCAGAGCAAAAAAGGTTTCACACTCGTTGAACTCGTAGTTGTAATTGCAATCCTTGCAATCCTCGCAGCTATCGCTATCCCGGCTGTTATCGGTATCATCAACAGTGCTACACAGTCTTCTGGTGAATCTGATGCTGCTACACTCAACTCAGGTTGTAAGACAGTTTACTCAGGTGTTAAATCCGGTACTATCACAACAAGTGATAAGGACGCAGGCGGCACAGCATGCTCATGGGCAGCTTCTAAGGGTGCTTCTGCAACAGAAAGAACATCTAAAGCAGGTGCTGTAAACATTAAGCAGGTTCAGGATTACAACGGAACAGCTATCCAGCTCGACGATATGTACTACTACACCTCAACTGATACAACAAAGGGTATCACAAAGGGCACAATCACATACAGCGATTCAGGTTCTACACCTGCTGGCACAAACAAGCTGACAGCAACAACTGACCTCAAAACAATGTACGGTTGATTTGTTCTGACACTATTATTATATGTAACTACTAAAAATTACATAAGACAAAGCCTGAGGAATTGTTTCTCAGGCTTTGTTTGTATATGGAACTTTAAATTGCGACAAAATTGCAAAAATGTCCAAAAAATAATTCCCTCAGGCTATTGACATTTATATATCAGTGAGATATTGTAATATTTGAGTAAACCATACATTGTATCATCATAATGGGGGAGGTAGAAATGAAAGTCAATTATTGGTTCAATCATAAAAATAACAAAAAAGGTTTTACACTTGTTGAGCTTGTAGTAGTGATTGCAATTCTTGCGATTTTGGCGGCGATAGCGATTCCGGCAGTCATCAGCGTTATGTCCGGTGCAACCAGGTCAGCTGCGGAGTCGGAAGCAGCTGAAATGGATCAGGCGTGTAAGACGTATTATGCAGGTATCAAATCGGGGATGATCACAAGAGAATTATATACTCCGGAACATACTTCGGATATCATTCCCAGTAAAAAGGCATCTCTTACTACAAGAGCACGGCTTGCGAAAAAATGTACGGTCGGTGGTGCGTTAGAGTACAGCGGATTGTATGATATTGTCGCAAGAATTGAAGACTATGGATATACTTCCAACGGCGAGATACGTGCGTTGGAAAGTGATGTAGATGGTTCTCTGACTGCTTTGACGGCAGGAGGAACAGATACGTTCCAAACATTGAATTACGCAAACTGAATCAATGAAAAGCGGAAATGTGCTGCATTTCCGCTTTTTTGTTGGCGATGGGTAACGGAGGGATCATTTTGGCTTTGGAAAACAAACTAAATATACCAATTCTGCCGAACTTGCGAGGGCAGAAGAGCGTGTCAGCAAACGAAAAGCATTGGAACTGTTTGAAAGCGGTTTATTAGGCACTTTTGAAATAGGAAAATTTCTCGGACTGCAAAAAATTCATCAATACCTGTTTGGAGAAGTTTATCAGTTTGCCGGAAAATTGAGAACTGTCAATATCATTGTAAATAGTCGCTATAAACAAAAAAATGCTGTTTTTTTGTTTATAAAGTTAAAACAAAAATGACATAATTGTAACTTATTTTTTGTTATTGATTACAAACTTTTCACCATTCTTCCTTCTTTCTCTTTTCAAGCCAAAATCATTATGTTATAATATGCAGCAGTCAGAAAAGCTGATAATATATAATGTTTTTAGGATGTGTAAAGTTTGTATAGGAATAAGAAAGTAGTAACAAAAATCATTTCATTTGCGGCGGCAGCTGTGATATTGTTCGGGCTCACTGCTGTATCGGCAGAGTTGTTTCCCGAAGTATTGACCCATCATATCTATGCTGCTGAAATCAGCGGTGACTTTACGATTGCCGACTACAAAGGCGGAACGGAAATTATTAAGTACAGCGGAAGCGGCAGAAATGTCACCATACCGTCAACGCTCAACGGCAAGGAAGTTTTGTCGATTGCGGACGATTCTTTCAGAAATGATGGTACAGTTCGTAATGTTGTGATTCCCGACAGTGTGACCCGCATCGGAAAATCGGCTTTTGCCGACTGTCCTCAGCTCAGAACGGTTGTTTTCGGAAAGAACGTCAAATCTGCTGCCTTTACTTCCTTTGCGAATTTGTCAGATGATTTTACGATTTACGGCAGAAAAAACTCCTACGCAGAGGGTTACTCCAGATCGAGAAATCTTCATTTTCAGGAGCTCCTATCGGATAACGGTTCTTGTATTGAGGAATCTTTGGCTTTTGCAGGGCAGACCGTTACGGTTTACGCTAATTTCAAAGGCGGTGTCGGTGGATACAAATACAGATATTCGGTACGCAAAAACAGTACGGAAAGCTGGAACAATCTGAGCAGCCTGACGGAAAGCAGCAGCTATGCGGTAAGAATTCCCGATATGGTTGGTACGTGCAGTATCAGAGTGACCGCTGTGGATAACAATAATGTTTCTGCTTATCAAGTGCTCAATATTAATGTAGTAAAAAATACCAATCAGCAATTTGTTAAAAATAATGTCACCATCAGTTCTGAGAAGCCGGATATGAATACTCCCGTAAAAGCGGATGTGAATGTCGGCGGCGGTGTTCAGCCATATGTTTATAAATATTCTTACAGACCTTATGGTCAGTCTGAATGGACATATGATACAGCCTATACAGACAGTAGTACCCATAGCTTTAAGATAGCTCAGCCGGGCAAATACAGCGTGCGTATTGCCGCCAAAGATGCTGTGGGCAATTATGTTTCGGAATATAAGACCATTACAGTGAAGAAAAATACCGGCAAACCGCTGAATATCAATTCGTCATCACTCAGCACCGGTTCTGCTTGGGCAAACTGGAATATCACCGCTAATATCAAGACCTCAGGCGGTACAGAACCGTACAGCTATCGATATTCCTATAAAAAGCAAGGCAGCACAGACTGGACATATGTGTCTTCCTATACTTCTTCTGCAAGCCGGAAAATTAAAATGCCCGGAAGTGCAGGCGTTTATACGGTACGTCTTGCCGTATCGGACGCAGACGGAAATTACACATCTAAATATATCAATGTAACCGTTAAAAAAGACAGCGGTACCGCTTTCAAGGAAAACAATTCCTCCGTAGACCACAGCAAGCTTTCGGAAACGGGAACAGTAACGGCAAAAGCGTCGTTTAAAGGCGGTGTTTCACCGTATCAGTATAAGTACTCTTATCGCACCACAAACGGCGTATGGACGGATATAACGAGCTATACCAATAACAGCAGCAATCAAATCAGACTGCCGGGCAATACAGGAAATTATACTATACGCATTGCGGCAAAAGATGCGATCGGCAGCTATCAGTCAAAATATGTCAATGTCAATACTGTTGATCCGAGCAATCCCGAAATTTTTGTCAAGCAGCAAACAAGTGTTACCTGTACACTTGCCTCCAACGTAATGCTTTTAAGGCGGTATGCGTATCTTAACGGCAATTCTTGGTGGAAAGATATTACGGAATCTTCCTGCCGCTCATCAATGTGGTGTGATGCAGGTATGTACAGCGAATACACTTATAAGGGATACCACGTTTCCTACAAAAACATTCAGTCCTATTCAGACAGAAAGAAAAAGCTCATTGAGGAATTAAAAAATCACCCCGAAGGGCTGGTCATTTACGAATTCAACATACCTCACGCCATCTTCCTGACAGACTATACTAACGGTACGTTTTATGTTGCCGACCCTGCCAGAAACAAGCCGGCAGGCAGAATCCCGATCTCACAGACAGATCTTGACATCAGCGGAATTGATGCTATATGGTATATTGAAAAATAAAAAGTTTTCCACCGATTCATCAAAATCGGTGGAAAACTTTTTTATCGGGCGGCTTTGACATCGGCGGAGAACAGAAGTGTGAGGTCTTCGGGGCTTGCATAGCCGTCCTGATCCAGACCATTATTCTTTTCAAATGCATTGAATGCCTTTAGTGTTACTTCTCCGTAATATCCCGTTATATCGTCATTATAATATCCAAGGTCTTTCAGTCGTTTCTGTACTTTCTTGAATTCCTCGTCATTATCGCCAAAACCGAATGCGGTATATTCGTTGATCTCCAATGAGTTATCAGCTTTTACGGTAATACTGCCCTGCGGGGTACTGCTTTCTTGTTTACTGCTTTCTTGTTTACTGCTCTCTTGTTTGCTGTTTTCCTGCTTGCTGCTTTCTTGTTTGCTGTTTTCTTGTTTGCTGCTCTCTTGTTTGCTATTTTCCTGCTTGCTGCTTTCTTGTTTGCTGTTTTCCTGTGTGCTGCCTTTGGGTTTTGCATCTGCCGAGAACATCAGTACAAGATCTTCATAGCTTGCGATACCGTCCGGTTCCAGAGAGTTTGTCTTTTCAAAGTTCATCAGAGCCTTGACCGAAAGTTCACCGAAATATCCGGTAGCATCTTCATCAAAGTAGCCCAGTGTTTTCAGTCTGTTCTGAATATTGACAATCGCATCGCTTTCATCACCCAATTCATAGTACATATCTTCAGTGATCACAAGAGAATGGTCGGCTTCTACTTTGATTTGACTTTCTTCTTTGGAGCTTTCCTGTGAGGGTTCGGGCTGTGAGCTTTCCTCAATGGAATTTTCATTGCTGTCAGAATAGATAGCATCCACCATAAAAGTAAGAACTTCTACAAGACTGCCGCCCTGCCGCTGTACAGCAAGGGCATTAATTTCAAAGACACTGCCATTTTTGACAGCGGTAAGATTTTTCAGATCATCGTCTGCAAGAAGCTGTTCCTTGACACCTATGGCACAAAAAATATACTGTGGATTGGAAAGCCGTACAGCACGGATATTACTGCTGCTGGAGGAAGGACAAACGTTGATGGTGTTGGCATATTCCAGCAATTTCCCGGAAAGGGTATCGTTGGTTGCTGCCGTTCCGGAAATATCGTACAGATAGCAGGCGGTAATTTCGGATTCATTGTTGTTGGCATTCGCAAGACGCTGAAGGTCATTTAGTGAATCAAGAATGGAGTTGGCTTTGGTTTCGCCTGTATTTTTTCCGGTTTCTTTTCCTCCCGCAACGGTGCAGATGCTTTTGTATAAAGAGATCAGCTCATCGCTGGTTTTTGCCGATGCCATTGTCAGAACCTTAATGTTGGCATCTTCGATTTTCTTTTTTGTTTCCGGATCGAAACTTTTATCAGCAAAAACAACATCGGGAGAAACACTGAGAATTTTCTGACTGTTGGGGCGGTTTCTGGAACCAACCGAGGGAAGATTTTGCAGTTCTTCCTGTGTACATTCATCCGAACGGGCGGTGATCTTGTCCGCATATCCGCAAGTGATCAGTATATCTGCGACGGAATCGCTCAGACACACGATAGAATCGGGTTTTTCATCGAAAGTATAATTTGCGATCTTTACGGGGAAATCATTATCCCCCGAACAAGCCGTCAAAGCCAAAAGCATTGATACCGCTGTAATAAAAGCAAACAGATGTTTTATTTTTGTCATTTTAAATCTCCTTTTCCTTTTGGGACAGCCCTGATGTCATTTTGCCAGATCCGCCTCAACGGAGGAAATATATTGTACGGCACATCTTGGGGAACGTCCGCCTCTTTGTATTGCCCAGCGTTCAGCACCTTTTTCCAGTTCTTCTACGCTTATATCCAGTTGTTTTTCTTTAGCGAGATTTTTAACGATCTCAAGGTATTGTTCTTTATCGGGTTTGCTGAAATTGACAGACAATCCGAATCGGTCTGACAGCGAAAGGCTTTCCTGAATGGTATCGTTCAGATGCATATCGTCGCCGGCTCTTTCTGAGAAATTTTCTTTGACGAGATGGCGGCGGTTCGAGGTAGCATAAATCAATGTATTTTCGGGGCGTACCGCCAGTCCGCCTTCGAGTACGGCTTTCATCCACGCATAACTCTTATCGTTGTCGGCAAAAGAAAGGTCATCAATGAAAATAATGAATTTCAGCGGTACAGAAGCGATCCTGTCTACCAGTACAGGAAACTCACCCAGTTTATCTTTTGGCATTTCCACCATTCTCAGACCGTCTTTACAGTATTCGTTCAGTACAGCCTTGACAGTGGACGACTTGCCGGTACCTCTGTCACCGTACAGCAAGCAGTTATTGGCGTGAATGCCTTTTAAAAACGCTTCGGTATTTTCTTTGACTTTATTTCGTGGAACGTCATAACCTTTCAGGGAGGAAAGTGTTATCTTGTCGGGGTGTACCACAGGCTCAATACTGTTGTTTCTCCAGATGAACGCACGGTATCTTGCGAACATACCGCAGCCGTTTTTTCTGTAATATTCGGCAAGGCAGTCAATCGCATTGTCCTCATCAGTAAATTCCTTGATGGGAATTCCCGTTTTCCATTTTGGCATACTGTTTGCAACAGAACCAAGCTCATCACGGTAGACGTAATCTTCAAGGATACGCTCGGGAGTAAGGCTGCTGATTCGCTTGATAGCGGAAATATCACGTCTTACAGCAGAAATCACTTCGGTAGGGAGTGACATTTCAAAATGGGCTGCCGCAGCTTTTGAAAAAGCATTTTCATCAAACAGTGCTGTTTCGGTAATGCAGTAAGTCAGTCTGTCGGCATATCCTCTGTCGCAGAGCAAAGAAAAAAAATTGCCCCATTTGCGTGTAAATTCAAATACGGGTTTGTCAATCGCCGTCAAAAGCTCAAAATAGGCTTTAGGTACGGTACGGTTCATAATATTTTGATAGATGGAAAGCGACGACATCAGCAATGCCGCTTCTTTTGTAGGTGTCATAAAACATCACTCTTTCGTGTATTGGCAATTCTAAATTTATTTTACAACGATTCGACATAATAGTCAACAAAACAAAAAATAAAAACGAGGAAATCAATTTTGTCGGGCAGTTTCCTGGGGAAAACCCTTTTCCGGCGGAAAAAGGGTTCTTCCCCAGACCCCTTTCCCAAAACCGCTGTATTTTTTCTCTTTAAAAAAAATTGAAAAACAGGCGATTTTATGGTATATTGGTAATAGTTTAGGGTTAAAAATAAAAAGTAGGAAGCAGCCGATAACAAATACCAATTAACAGGAGGTAATATTTTGGATTTTAATATTCTTGAGCAAATGGGATTTACCCGGCAATCCAATCATACTTACTATCAGAATTTAAACGGCATCTTCGTTGAAGTGATAATCGGCAGTACCGATTTTAAAATTCTTGCTCACTATTCATTGAATGATCCGGGTCAGCAAAATGAACTGAATTCTTTTCTCGGTATGAATAATGTAAATAATATGGGTTCTAATTTCGGTTATGTAGCATATGTACCAAACAGAATAGAATTTATGTACTATATTACCAATGATACCAACCTCCGTCTGAATGTTGAAAATGCATTGGGAATTATTATTTCAGCCGGTTCAAGATTTCCTATGCAGCCTGTTTGCACCAAATGCGGCAAAACAGCCAATGTCAGAATTCAAAATGATAACAATGGTATGGTTTCATCTTTATGTGATGAGTGCGGTGGTACAAACCTTAACGGAGGTCAAGACATCAATCGTTCTTTCAGCAATGCATTTATCGGTTCTTATGGCGGGGACAATCAGTCGTTTGCCGCTGTTTCTCCTATCACGGCAAATGAAAATCGTTCCTTTACTTCTTCCAATGCTTTTGGTTCGTCACCAATGACAGCCAATGACAACAATTTTGGTTCATCACCGATGTCAGCGAATCATAATTTCGGTTCATCGCCAATGACGGTCAATGACAACAACTTCGCTTCGACTCCAATGATGTCAAATACTAACACGTTCGATTCAGCTTCGTCCTATAACAGTCCGTCAGATTCTTATGACCCTAATATGATGCTCAGTGATATGGGAAATTCCAACGATACATACGGAAATTCCGGTATGGGAGGCAATGCTTACGGAGCGTCAGCAGGGTACGGCTCTGTATTGGAATATTCTTCGGGAGCAGCAGGAAGTTATTCACAGTCGGCAAGACCGGCAAATACAGTAAGTACGCAAAATAGCGGTAATCCGTATATGCCGCTGATCATTGCTGTTGCAGGAGGTCTTGGCGGAGGTTTTCTCGGCGGTCTGCTTTGGGTGATATTCTCATTTTTCGGCAGAATCGTATTTATTTCGGGTATTGCAGCCGGTTGGATAGCAGTTCGTTCGGCTTGTACAGGCTATATCGGTACAGCAAAAAGAGCATTGATTGCCATTGTTCTTTCATTGTTTGTCTTTGGTATCGGTATCTATCTCGGTGCCGGCGTAGATATTTATCAGGCGTTGAATGACCCGATGATCACCAGTCTGCTTTCACAATACGGCTATAATATTGAGGGTGGTTTTTCCTATGGTGAAGCACTCGGACTGCTTCCTTTCTTTTTTGCCTATGACGAGTTCCGGAATGCATTTTTCATTGATCTTGCTCTTGGAGCATTGACATATGTGGTAGGTGCTGTTACGGCGTATGTAAAAAACAAGTAATTGCCATATGATAGAATTTTCCTGATTATAATTCTTTTATTGATTGAAAAAAGACAGATAACGTAATATAATGTTATAGGGCAATACGGTATGAATTTTCACCTATTCACACCGTATTGCCTTGATAACTGTTACCATACAGATTCTGTCCTCAGAGCCGGCAAACTCCTGATGCAAAGTCTTTGGAAAGGGGTTTGGGGAAGAACCTTTCTTCTGAGAAAGGTTTACCCCAAGGAGCAACGGACAAAGTATATAAAAATATAGGGCGGTGAAATAATGACAGAAAGTGAATTTCAGGAATTTATGATAACTGTCGGTTACAGATATAACGAAAAATCAAAATCTGCTTTTAATACATTTGAGGGATTCCATGCCATTATCGAATTTAACGAAAAGGAAAATCGTTACAATATGTCGATGGGTGCCGTATCGGCGAATTCTTCTGAAGCAAGTGTAATACAAACGAAAATCAGGGACTTTTACAGTGACCACAAAAACAACATCATTAAGGCAGAGTACAGAAACAAATCCGTTCATGTCAGCTTGAAAATGACCATAGACTCTGATATAGACAAAAGCGAACTGAAAGATCTTGCCAGGTTTGTTATTGAACTGTGCAAAACGAAAAAAATCAGTCCGATCTGTAAAGTATGTTCCCGACAAAGAAAAACAGGACTGTATGTTGTGGGACGGTCGTTAACTCCCATTTGTGATACTTGCGTAACAAGAAAAAGAAGGCAATACGAACACAGAAAAAATATATTTATCAAAAAGAAGCAGAATATGCTGACAGGTCTGATCGGAGCAGTATTCGGAGCCATTTTCGGAGCAGCCATATATGTGTTTTTGTACCAGTTGCTGCCTTCTTACGGCATTGCGGGAGGAATCATTTTAATTCTTGCGTTTGTGGGCTTTGTTGTGACAGGCAAGAGAGCAACCAAAAAAAGTGCCGTTATCTGTGTGATCATTTCGGTGATTACATTATTGATGTCGGAGTATGCTGCCATTGTTGCCAATATGGCAATACTGATTGAAAAAGCCGGCGGCGGAATCGCACTTTCAGAAGCCATCAGTGCCACCAATGCGGGTTTTAGTGATATGTCATATACCAGTTCTTTCTTAATGGATATAGGCATAGGCACAGCGGTTATGATTGTGATAGGCGTTATATATTTTCTTAAAAGAAAATATACCAGACCGCTTAAAATTTCTAAAAATGTTCTCTAATCATATGAGGTTCAAAAGTAAAGGGACATCGAATTTATTTTCGATGTCCCTTTACCGCCTTCTAAAAATCATTCGCATAAGAGATAATGTACTGCACTCCATTTCAGTACGGATACTCCCACAATATGTTGAGGGTCTGTTTAATATAAACAATATATCCTGTATTTATTATAATACTTTTCCCCCATTAAGTCAAGAAACAAAGTAAAAATAGATAAAAAATTCACTACACTTATTCAATGACGGGTGAGGAATAGTTTTGAAATGCTTCTGTCATTTTTGGATGTTTGATGACAAAATGAATCACGGGAGATTTGCTTTTTGATACAATTACTTCTTTGTCTTCGATGATGGTAATTTTAATATTTTTAAAATCGGGTATGGTTTGTGTTTCAATCATAAAGTTCGGAAAATGACAGGCAAAATCTTTTGTTTGTTGTAAGTGTGCCTGATACTCTTCATAGGTGTAGTGAATATCGCCGTCAATAAATATTTCGGGAACGGACAGGGCGGGAGAAAGCCGGCGGAATGTTTCTTCGTTCATTTCGGGAATGACAATTGTCAATTTATTTTCATTCAAAAACTGAATGACGGTATGGCGTAACTGTTCAATAAAACTTTTGATTTTTGTGCTATACTGCGTATTGATATTTCTGCTTGTCAGCAAACTGTCAGCAAGTTCATCAGAAAGTGTAAAGACAGGAGGGCTGTTTAATATCATTTTTCGTGTATGAGGAATTTTGAAAGAATCAAAGAAATACTCATTAAAGCGGCGATCTGCGGAAGAATTATAAATTTCCATCAGTGGTTTGGCTTTTGACAGAATCAGATTTGCCTTTCTTTTGTAATAAGCCATTTCTTCCTTATTGTTGGTGAGAAAATATCTACCCTCCTGATGATGTCCCTTGATGGCGTCGCCTACCAACACGGCTGCTCCCGAAACTTTGAGGTGATTCAGAAAGATAGAATTATCATTCGGGGTCAGATAGTACGGAGAGATCTGTCCTGTCATATACAGCGGAATATAGCTTTCCAGACCGAGCATCATTTCATCAAAGGGGCGGTTGAGATTGTGTATCATATTTAAGCGAAGTCCTTTTTTGAGCATCATTGCTGTACCGAACATCCATTTTTTCGGAAATTCCGAATCCTTGGACATTTCTTCCATGGGCATTTCACTATATATGGTAACGTTTTCCATAGATTTGGAGCTTACTGTCATTTTCAAAAAATCAATTTCACAGTTCATCATTTCTTTCAGTCCTGTACATTTTCTGGAAGTGAACATCAAAAAGGGTAAAGAAGGAACTTTCAGATTTTTAAAATGCAGCACATTGATATATTCGTCCAGATCAAAATCATCAAAAGCGGTCAGAAATTTTTTAATAGAATTTTCCGATTTTGGAATCGTTCCCGAAACCAGCCATTGTGCTATATACTCGGTAAAGGAATGAGTTTGAGCGGCATCTTTTTCTTCCGCTCCTATTATTTCGGCAATCTGAGATTCGCACTGCATTTCCACGGTTCTTTTTGCGATCAGATGGGAAAGTTTTTCGGTAGTGTCTGAAATATCATAAATTTTTCTTTGTCCCGAAAGAATTCTTGATACGTATGACGGGTCATATTTCAAAGTTTTTGCTAACATAACATTACTGATGCTGAGTGTATCCATTATGATTTTAATTTTTGAGATATAGGAATCATAATCAAAGTTGTTATCTAAAGCATCTTTTAAATCACGAAATATATCGTCACTGCTGATGGAAGAATCTTTATCTTTTAAAAAATGATAAATACCATTTGCCAGATCTTCCAGTTGAGAACTGTTCAGTTTTGGTTTTCTTTTTCCGCTTTTGTATCTTCCGATGGTGGCAGCACTCAGTCCTGAAATTTCAGACAGTTCTTTATTGGAGCAGCCTGATTTTGTCATATATTCCGTGAGTTTTTCATCAAAAGTCATACGGACATCTATCCTTTCTATGAAAATGATGAGAATTAATTACTTAGAGCATCGTCCGATTCGGGTTCGGCTGAAATTTCTTCATAGACAGACTCTTCCGTACTCGGTTCTTCTGAAATATCTTGTGAGGGTTCTTCCGGCTCGGAGCTTTCCGGTTCGGGTTCACTGCTTTCTTCCTCTGAGCTTTCCGGTTCAGGTTTACTGCTCTCTTCTTCGGAACTTTCCGGTTCGGGTTCGCTGCTTTCTTCTTCAGAGCTTTCTTCCACCGATTCTTCGGAACTTTCTTCCCAGTCCTCCGATGATTCCATATATTCGGGTTCATCGTAGGACGGGATATATACCGTTTCTTCAGACGATTCATCGTAGGAACTTTCTTCCGGTTCAACAGATTCACGGCTAACGGGACTGCTGCTAAAGATTCCTGTGCTGCTGTGGTCGGTATTTAAACTGTCGGAATGACTGCTCAAGGCCAAAATGACAATGACAGCAATCGCAATTACCACAACCGCAGTAACGATCACAGCGGCAATGACAGCAGGCTTTGCAGATGTTTCTTTTTCTTTGTATTCCTCGTTATCGAAGTAATCATCGCTGAGTTCTGCTTTGCAGGCAGGACAAAAACTGCTTTGTGACGGTATGATGGCACTGCATTTCGGGCATTGACGTTTTGTTTCATAATAGTTTGGTTTATTTTGGGAATGTTGTTTCATTTTTCTGATTTCGTCCGAAATATCAAATTCCTGTGTTGACTGTTTATCGGGATTCACGGACGAACGTGAATGAGAAGACACGGGTATTTTTTGATCGGTGCCTTTCATAACATTAATACGATCAGATTTGATCTGTTTGAGTTTTTTATTGCCGCTGTTGGAGTTTTCGTTGTATACTACTTGTTTCTCCGTATCGGGATTGTGTTCCGTCAGTTTGGAACCGCATTTTCCGCAGTACAATGTATCGTCATTGTAAATTTTCTGACAGGTAGGGCATATTTTTTCAGGCATTTGCAATCACTCTTTTCTTAGATTATCACCGATGATTTTTGTCAGGGGGGAGCGGTCATATTACAATACCCGAAGTCTTGACTTCGGGTATTGTTTCGTTTTCAGAAGCTGTTGATATATTCGCCAAGTGCATCGATACTGTCTTTGATATTTTCCTGATCTCCCATATTTTCCACTGCTTCATAGGAATCTGATGCCGTGGCTTCGTACCAGTCACATTCATCAAGACCCTCTCTGATAGAGCCGCCTTCTTCAAACTCCAGACCATATGTAGCATAAATCATATTGACAAGCAGCTGAGCCTGTTCTTTGGAAAGGTTATCGGTGGAGATGACTTCTCCGCTGTCTTCAATAGACAAGATATAGTCGTGTACTTTATCCAGTGTTTCACTGTCATATGACGGGTCATCACTGTCAAACAGTGTATAGGCGGTAGAATCCGTTACAATTACTGTATCGGAACTTTCGTCCGATGACTCTTGGTCGGAAGAATCGCTTGATTCCTCTTTTGATGATGTATCGGAAGATTCATCAGAAGATTGAGGAGCAGAAGATTCCTCTTTAGAAGCCGTTTCGCTTGTTTCGGAACTGAGTTCGGGTATGGAAGCGTTGCTGGCTGTTACGGTCACTTCTATTTTTACTTTGATATCTGAGTCGCTCAGAGAAAACGCCTCCACGGTACAGATTCCGGGAATAATTCCGGTAATAATGCCGTTAGCATCTACTGTTGCGATTTTTTCATCATCACATTTCCAGTTGTAATCCGAAAGGGATATATTTTTTCCGTCAAGGGTAAGATTTACCTGTTGGGTATCACCTTTCCGTAAAATAACACTTGAAGGGCTTGCATAAAGCGTATGTTTTTCTTTTGAAACAACAGACGATTCGCTGTCTTCATTTTTGGAAGTACCGCCTGTGTTTGAACAGCCCGCCAATGAAAATACAGTACACAATGCAACCAAAGCTATTGCTATTTTTTTCATAGAAATTGCCCCTTTTATCATAATATAATGGAATTATACCATATCATAATCAAAACATCAACCGGTGTTATTTTTGCACTGCGGTATTAAATAAAAAGCTATTATAAAGTAACACTTTGGTAACACTTCGTATAGTATCATTAATTTGATTTGGGGTTTTCATACAAAAAGGAGAATAAAAATGAATTTTGTAGTAAATGATGAAAACGCAGATGTTGAAAATGAACTTTACAGTATCTATCACATAGATAACAATAATGAAATATTCCTTATCAATGCAAGTGAAAAATACCTCCGTATGAGAAAATTTTATTATAATGCGATCGGGAAAAATATCAAAGATTTTGAAGTGCCGAAAGTGGCTGACGAAATAGAAAGATATTTTCATCTGGCAAAAGAGGGGAAACGTCATTTTGAGATGTTTTATGAATTTGAGGTCGCTTCAGAAAAAATGATCTATCATATAACAGTGAAATCAGATAACAATCTGATGAAAATCACCCATCATCAAATTGATATGATGCACAATCCGGAACAACTCTACGAAAATACGTTATATAACCATACGATCGGGGCAGGCATTGTCGACTGCTGCGACAGGAATCACATCAGATTAATCAGTTCTAATTCGTACTTAAAAATTCTTACACAAACGATACCATTTGACTATTTTTGCCAATCGTATGCTTTCAGAAAGACATATGATTTAAAAATATCTTTTTGCAGTTCCTGTGTTTTCAAGAACGAGCAAAATATCAGTGTACCTTATGTGATTAGTACTGTTCCGTATATCAGCAGTGAAAATATTGAAAAAATATTTATTACGATCATTCCTGATAATTTTACACATCAGATTAACTATGATGCATTGAATATACTGACAAAAAGGGAGGCAGAAATTGCACAGCTTGCCACAAAAGGCTACACCAACCGATATATCAGCAGCAAACTGAATATCAGTGAAGGCACGGTGAAAAAAACATTATATCATTGCTATCAAAAACTGGATGTAGGTTCACGTGTTGAAATGATCGAACGAATTTATAACCAGCATATATAATCATTTTTTCATAAATGAAATTTTTGAAACAAAACACCGTCTGAACATTTTTGTCCGGACGGTGTTTTGTTGTTCGGCGGGTAGTGTCAAACGAGTTATGCCACAAGCCACTTGTATTTTGCAACACTGTAAAGAGGTATCAGCGGCAGCATAATCGGGGTATTCCGAAAGTATGCCTGATACTCGGGATCATTTCCGTAAACACGGGTCTGTCGTTCTTCCAGCCTTTTTGCCCCGCTGAACATGACATATATGATTCCCAGATAACCCAGTACGGCTAACAGCCATTGAAAAATGCCACTGTATATGTTGACACCTCCGATAAAAACACCGGTCCATATCAGAAGTTCACCAAAATAATTGGGGCATCTCACTATTTTATAAAGACCTGTATCGACAAATCGTTTGGGATTTTTCTTTTTTGTCGCAGATTTCTGATAGTCTGCAAGGCTTTCAATGATCAGTCCGAAGAGGCTGATCACTATTCCAATTATGAGAACAGTATCTGTTCCTCCGGCGTTGGCAAGTCTGAAAAAAACAGGGCAGGTCTGGCAGGCATACAGTAATGCGGCTGTTACCCAGATACCGCATTTGATACCAAATTTCATATTTTTGCCTGATTTGATTTCTTTTTTCATTTTATCGTTATACGCATTGTTTTTTACTTCTCTGTAAAGCAAATAACCGCCAAGCCTTGCTCCGTACAAAATCAGCAGAGCGGAGGCAATGACAGTTCCAACGGTCATACTTTTCCAGTAAACCGCCCAAATGGCAATTCCGATTGCTGCAATGGAAAAGCCGTATCCAAGTGAAATAAACCACACATACTTTTTAAAGCCAATACTGCTGACAAGCAGTGCTACGCCTAAACTCAATAAAAATATCAGCACTATACATTCCTCCTGATGATATGATAATGTTACAGTAAACGGCATATATCCATATTGCCAATTGCGGGTGCAGGAACAATGCCTCAATATTCAGCAATTGGTATCAACCAATGCCGTTCAAGCTAATTGTACCATATTTCCGGATTCGATACAATAGATATACTTTCTGCCACGGAAATCAATTTTTAAAAATTTGACATATAAAAAATCATATGCTACACTAAAAACAGTAAGAAATAAAAAGGAATGAAAAAATAATGGAAAAACAGGAAAATCCGTTGGGGTATAAAAAAATATCCTCATTGCTTGCGAGTTTTGCCATTCCGAGTATTGTAGCAATGGTTGTGAGCTCTCTTTATAATGTGGTAGACCAGGTATTTATCGGTCAGGGAGCGGGTTATTACGGCAATGCAGCCACTACCGTTGCATTTCCGCTGACCACTATATGTATGGCGATCACGCTTACTATCGGAATCGGTACTGCCGCACAATATTCACTGTATCTGGGAGAGAAAAAAGAAGAAGAGGCTGCCCGGACAGTCGGCGGCGGTATCTGTATGATGATTTTGTTCGGGGTTCTTTATGCCGTGATCATCAGTATCTTTTACAAGCCGTTGCTGGAGTCATTCGGTGCAAGCGGAAAAACGCTTGAATATGCCATTACTTATACACAAATCACTGCGATCGGTATGCCGTTTATTGTGATTATGAACGGTATCAGCAATGTAGCAAGAGCAGACGGAAGCCCGATGTATTCTATGATGACCATGCTCATTGGTGCGGTTATCAATACCATACTGGATCCCATATTTATTTTTACACTGGACCTTGGGGTTGCCGGAGCAGCATGGGCAACCGTGATCGGACAGGTTGTTTCGTGTGCGGCGGCAGTTTTTTATATCAAGCGATTCAAAAGAATTACACTGAAAAAAGAACATTTTACTATCTCTTTTGCACAAATAGGTAAAACCTGTATGATGGGTATGAGCAACGGGCTGACACAGGTTGCCATTACCTTTGTGCAGATCGTTATGAATCTGTCACTTGTACATTACGGAAAACTGTCCGTATATGGTGCCGATATTCCTTTGGGAGGCAGCGGCATTGTAATGAAAGTCAATGCAATAATTCTTTCGGTGATTATAGGAATTACCCAGGGTATGCAGCCGATCGTGGGCTTTAACTACGGTGCTAAAAAGTATGACAGAGTAAAATCTGTCTATAAACTGGCTATTATCTGTGAATTAGCCATAACAGTAACAGGAACACTCATTTTTCAGTTTTTTCCGCAGTATGTGCTTTCTATATTTGGTTCGGGAGAAAATGAGGAACTGTATTTTGAATTTTCTGTTTTATTTATGAGGACATTTTTGGTAATGCTGCCTCTGACAGGCATACAAATGATCTCCTCCAACTTTTTTGCAGCTATTGGCAAACCGGTGAAAGGTGCTGTACTTTCTCTGACACGTCAGGTATTTTTCCTGATTCCTCTCATACTGATTCTTCCTGTATTTATGGGAATTACCGGAATTATGATGTCTTCACCGATTGCAGATCTGGCCTCGTTTATCACCGTAATGATTTTTATTGTTTATGAAATGAGAGCAATGACAAAGGCTTCATCAGCAGCTCAAAATGCGGACAGCAAACCTCAGACATCCTAATAAACCAAAAACACGGATTTCGTATATCTCTGATAGAACGAAATCCGTTTTTTGATGGGAACTTTTTAAAGTAAAATGGGTTTGTCGGAAGTTTGGGATAGCTGTCATTGATGTGATTGCTGAAAAAAATATTTATTTTTCGTATATTTATTATGAAATGGTGCAAACTGACGAAAATATTCTGCTAAAATTCTACCATATGCACAAAATACAAAAATTTATAAAAAAACGATTGTATTCTATGTGAATTTGTGATAAAATGACAAAAAGGATATTATAACCGATAGGTATGTGCAATGCTGTATGTACAGCTCCCGTTTGTGCCGTTCCTGGGTTGAATATCTTATATAACGGAAAATAAATTTTTTAAGAGTGTGGTGTATTTATGAAAACAATAGCAACTGTAATGCAGATTACACGAAGCCTTCTCATTCTTACTCCTGCCGAGTA
>CACYDP010000019.1 GCA_902773135.1 uncultured Ruminococcus sp. | reverse complement strand
ATCTCTGAATCTGAAATCCCGCAGTTCTTTATGTGTTTTCTCTTCAAAATATTCCGTATAGCTTCTGAACAATTCTCCTCCGGGAGTCCCGTGACAAATAATCTCGATAGTATAAAGATCATTGCTTTCTCCGATATATTGTCTTATGGCTGCGGTCTGACACGGTGTACCGGTAAATAAAACTTTCCTGCCAGATTCTATATCATTTCTTATTAATGGATACATTTCTTCGATATCAGACTGAACATATTTTGACCCCTGCATAGGTATCAGATCATCTGTTTTATCGGCACGTGCATGTGTAACATACAAGCCCTTCCCCTTTTTGCTATATACAGAACCGTACACTACACCGCCGTCCTGTACAAATCGTTTTGCAAATTCTATGAAAGCACCGCCCGATGCGGAACGTCTGATATCGTCTTTATTCTTTGTAGTAATGGCATATACACCTTTCAATTCATTTCTTTTCAGATCGTTTGCAAATACACAATTTTTCAGACACTTTCCGCAGTTAATACATAGTTCTTCATTGATTCTGGGATATTTTGCGCCGCTTTCGTCATAATACATTTCTATTGCCTTAACAGGGCACACAGCAGCACAAAGACCGCACCCGCAGCATTTTTCTTTTGAGTGTTTTTTGATACTATTTTCCTTTTCCATTTTCAGCATACCCCAAACAGCTATCTATATATGATAAAGTTCTTTTCTTTTCTTCATCTAAAAAGGCATTAGCCGCCTTATAGTCAATTTTTTCGGACATTTTTTTTGCCAATTCTTCCGTAGCTTCTATACCCCTGACGGAAAGCCTGAATTTGTCAAGCAGGTTCTGCAGCTTATTTCGATTGCTGTCACGAACCATTGTAACAAACTGTTTATTGTACTTAATTGAAATTACTGTGCCGTGAAAAGTGTCTGTTACAACACAAGCGGCATTTTTAAAATAGCCTAATGTTTGAAAAGGTGTAACAGGGATATTTTTATCGCACCAATACTGAAATACGCCTACACCTACGGTTAGCAGACCATTCTTTTTGGCATAATCTTTTATAGCTCCAATTACCTGTTTATCACATATTCTATTGGAATAGGAATAAACGATCATATATGGTTTATTCAGCTTTGGTAATTGTATTTCTTCTGCAAAATCATAAATCAGAACCGGATCCAGATGATACACCGGAGCTATTCCTGTTATTTTTTTTACAAAGTCATACGTGTTTTCATCTCTAACAGAAACAGAACTAAAATTTTGCATTGCATCAGCTAAATATTTGACTATTTCTTTCGGAAGCTTCTCATAGGTGGTATGTCCGCAGGATGCAGCATAGGAAAAAACATATTTACTGTTTGGAATGTTGCCGAACAACTGCGCTGAAACCCCCCATCTTGACGGAGCAAGACAATTAAAAACTTCATCGCTTCCTACAAATGCCATATCAATTTTTTCATCATCAGCGTATGTATCAGAAAGCTTCAGCCATTTTTCCTGTTCCTGTTTCAGTATCTTTTCCTGTTTTTTCTCTGTCAGACGGATCAGTTTTCTTTTAATGTATGGAACCTGATGCACTTCATGAAAATGCTCACAAAAGCCTTCGTTTGAAATGCCATTTTTTATATCAATAAATTTAACCTCCTTTGAGCTTCTTTGAAGAAGTTTCATCAAACCGTATGCCTGCAAGAAAGAGCCTTGATTATATACCCGCTGCATAGATACAAGTCCGATTTTCAAGAAAATCACTCCTTTTTTTCAATAGTTCTTTTCGATCCTCGCTTTTCCTGATTATGAACGGAATAGCCAGCACAAACCATATCCAATATCCCATATCAACGAGCAAAGTAGCATAAAAGTTATTAAAAATTGCAAACAGGGCGATTGCAGGAATTGCCATATAAAGGCTGTTATTGAAATCACTCTTTCTCTTATCATAATATCTGAAAGAATAAACACCAATGACTACAAATAAAGTGAAAAACAGAATCAGCCCGACATAGCCATTTTGCAGAAGGATCATCGCCGCACTATATTGACGATAATTCATATCTCCATACGCAGCATAAAAAGGCGTTACAAGAAAACTGGACATTTCACAGGCACCCAGTCCGAAACCAAACAAAGATAGGATCCATCTATCGCCAAAGAAATAGTCATTAGCAACATCAAAAATAGCATTTCTTGTAAAGGTAACTCGTCTCAGATAAGTAGCATTCATATAGTGTGTTGCAGCATCAAGGTCAAACAGCACTTCAATACTTTTTGGAAAGAATATTGAGAGAAGGTAAATACCTAATTCAAAGGCTATCAGTGAACCAACACCCAGCATAACGGTTCGTCTGCTTTTTCTTCCAATGATTAATTCAAAAGCTATAATCAAAACAAAGAATATATAATTACCCTTTAATTCAGCAAATACGGTTATGATAAAATATACAAATGTGTACAGAGTCAGCCTGAAAAGACTTAGCTGTTTGTTGATATAGTGAGAAGTAAAAATAGCAAGGCAAATATTCAAGAAGATAGTACTCGATCCATTACAGCCTTGCTCTATTCCAAAAATGCCTCCTATATAATCGTTAGTAAGGTTCATTACATACTTTTGAAAAACAGAAAGAATCAAATTAAGCCAGTAAAGCTTTGGCAAAAACTTAAAAAACATTTGTATGTGGTGCTTTTCAAGAACCATCACACACGAATAGAAAAACAGAAAATAACGAAAATTGTTTCTGATGCCCAACAAAAAATATGAAAAAGCAACAGAATTAATTATAGCCCCCAATATGCAGACGACAGCATATAGGGCAAGTATAATATTGAATGCCGTTAAGCCTTTTTTTATCTCTTTGAAACCTTTATATTTTACAGCGAAAACAAAAAACAAGACATTTACACCATCGGCAACAAAATACAATGCCTTCGATATATTAAACTGAGTAATAATCAGCGCTCCAAACGAAACAATAAACAAAATGATCCAAGCAAAATAAGATATCTTGAATTTTACCATACTATCCCTCTTTCTTGGATAAACTATCTAATTGCTGCAAAATGCGAACGGGACTAAAAAAGCTATTATCGTCATATTTTACTTCTACCTTAGCTTTTACAAATTCGGTATCAATTTCATCCGAATCAGTGAACACAGATATAAACCTGCTGTCATAGAATGGCATTTCTTTGATCTGGACATTGTTTGTCAAAAGCTTTTTGTTGAAAGCAATTGCCTCACAGGTTCTTAAAGAAACGCCGGTCTGCCCCTCTTTTACTACCTCAACAATACAATCTGTGTTATATGCCATCTGCAGTTCCTCGCTATAGGGGATCGTAACATTATAGTGTACATCCGGGATATCAACGATATCTTTTTCATTGACACCGGCAATTCCAAAATAGCAGTCCTGTACATCAGATGTAATTTTCCGGAACGTATCTTGGAGCAATTTCAATCTGCCGGAACCGTACCCGATAAAAAATGCAGAAGTATGTTTACCGCTGTCCGAGTATACATTATCAGGATATGAAAAGGTTGAATATATGCGCTGCAAGCCATGTGTTTCACAATCTTTTTTATCGAATGAAAATACGTAATCAAATATTGGAATCATACTTATCGAACGTTTTGCCGCAGGGTTTACAAAGCTGTCATACATGATCATTGCCAGCTTTACGTTGGGGTGTTTCTTTTTAACCTTTTTCAAATACCCACTACTGAAATGAAAGCGAAGAGAACCATTAAGAAAAATAACTATGTACTCCTCAGTGTCAACAAAATTAAATTTGTGAAGCTGATAGCAATTGAACCAGATCATTTTAAAAGGCAGAAAAATATGACTGTTGATTTTTCTGTTATAATGCAGATTATACAAAGGCTTCAGGATTTTGGGCACTACCATCCGAGGTATTTCTTTCACATTATAATCTTTTGTTTTAAAGATATCACTGAACATAGTGCGGTATAGAATATGTTCATCATCAATAATTAAATATGTCATAATTTTTTCTCCACCTTATGTGCCGGAATACCTACGATCGTTATATTCTCTTCAAGAAACGATTTATTGACAACTGCGTTTGCTCCTATCTTTATACCGTCGGCAATTGTGATCTTTCCGATGATCTTTGCCCCTACACCTACGTTGACATTATTGCCCAAAGTCGGACAATTGGCTCCAAAACCGGCGTTTCCAAGACAATTGTCTCCATGCAGCTCACAATTCATCCCGATACGACAATCCCTGTTTACTACGATACTTCCATTGTGATGTATGACAAGGCCTTTGTCAAAGGAGTTTTCCCATATTTCTACACCGATCTTTGCTCCAAGCAGATTTTTCCTTTTTCTGTACCAGATATACATGATCTTATGATGAAGCGATCCTTTTCTGTTATTGTAATGATATTCGGTTTTTCTCAGCAGTTTGATATACTTCCAGTTGTAGGTTCTCTGGTCGTTCGTTATAATATCTGCCATTGAATTAGGATAAAGTTTTTTTTCATAAGCTAAAACCGATTTAAGCTCCTGACGAGTTTTTATCATAGTCGGATCACCACATTTTCCATCTGATAATTTTACGCTTTGCGTTTTCTTGTCTTTTTCAGTACAGCCTTCAATACTTTTTTTCCACAACCTTCAACTTTCCAGAACAGCTTCAGAGGGTTTGAAGGGAAGAAATATTTTTTTACTGCCTTTTGAGGATTCTTTTTGTACTTCTTCCAGAAATAGCCATAATCCCAACCTTTCCAGACAGGTCTGGACATTTGCGGCTGCATGGACGATTCCAGTTTAGTCTCTTTATAATTCAAATACTTGTTGATGATATTAAAAACTGTTTTTCCTTTTTCAGAATGGATCATCACTAGCGAACAGCCTTTGTTATCATTAAATTCGGGGGCATTTTTTTCTAACCCCCAGTAATCAGCAATGGTGAAATCACTATTGCGTTCTGTGGTGGTATACTTACAGTTGAAACAGGATTCTCTGAATAGAATATGTCTGTAAAAGCACGTTGTCCATTGTCTTGAATGTATCTCTGTCAAGTCATCCAAGGAATACTTCTCCACATGGGCTGCCCATCCGCTATAGTCTTTATCCCTGAAATCAACAGCCGTGATCTTTTTTTGAGTGTTTTTCTGAAACACTTCAATATATTTATCCCAGACACCCGGTGACGGTACACCATGACATACTATATCGATCGTAATAAGCTTTTCTGTGGAGACCTTTTTTGTTTTCAGGTAAGAAAGCAATCCATGAACCTGACAGCCGGTACCGGAAAAGCAGACCATCCTGCCGTTTTTCAAAAACTGCTCACAATGGCTAAACATATCTCCCATATCACTCTGAACATATTTTGAACCCTTGAATTTTTTACAATCCTCATAGGTTTCTGCAAAAGCGTGGACACATTTCAGATTTTCATCAAGTCGGCTGCCGAAAACCACACCATTATTTTCAATGACGTATTGACATACAGCCATAAAATAGCCGCCGCTTGTTGATGTTGCCAACTCATCAGGGTCTTTATGTCTTGCCGCATAAACCTGCGGTTTCTTTCCGGTAGGCTTAAAGTTCTTAAAATCACACGTCTTCAGACACAGTCCGCACTCAACACATTTTTCACTATCAATTATCGGATATTTAAATCCATTATCTGAAACCTTCATTGTAATCGCATTTTTGGGGCATACAACGGCACAGGCCGAACAGCCGCAGCACAATTCAGGTTTTTCTAAAGCCAAATCAATCATTTTTATTTTCAAGAGCACCTTTCAAATATTTCATCGAAGATTCTCTGAACTCCTTTATTTTTTTTTCGACCAGATCATATGGGATAGGCTTTTCAAGAACAGCCGAGAGGTTTTTTACTACTGATACATTGATGCTTTCCAGACCCACCTGCTTCAAAAAGCCCTTTATTTTATTACTTGTATGCGCATATACGGCAACCTGTTTGTGGAGTTTTACAGATAATACCGTGCCATGAAAGGTAGATGTTATTACCTGATCCGCCGATGCTAACCATGACAAGAACTCAATTGGATCAGCAACAATGTTTTTATCGCACCATCCATTATATACACCCACACTGATCAGCTTTTTATTGTGTGTTTTTGCATATTCCCTGATATTCTTGACAAACTGTTTATCAAGCTCATAATTATATACCAAAATATAATCTTTTTCATCAACCGGATGGATATAAGGTTCAAAACTTTCAATCAGCAAGGTAGGATCACATACTATTACCGGCGTACGTCCGTCTAATTTTTTAACAATATTAAATGTATTATCATCCCTCACAGACAGTGAATTAAATCCTGAAAAATCAATATTGGCTTCGGCCATTTCTTTAGGTTTGGTATTACCGGCACTTGGCGCATAAGAAATAATATTTTTAGCATTTATATTCCTGGCAAAATACTGTGGAAGATGCGTGAAAGAGTTTGATGTGATATTCCAGACTTCATCCGATCCCACCACTACGGTATCGTACTGCCTGCTTTCAGAAAAAACTTCATCATCGATATTAAGCTTTTTCATAACAACAGCATACTTTTTTGAAGTCTTATATTTAAAATACAGCTTTGAAAACTTGAGACTCTTAAAATATCGCAATGCCTTTTTCATTTTGCTCTGTTGAGCAGACGGAAATCTGATGAACGAGACTTTGCCTGTTGTGCATAGTTCCTCCAAAACACGCTGCATGGAAAATGCCTGTAAAAATGCGCCGACATTATTTGCACCGTATAGTGTCAATATTGATATGTCCATAACTACACCTCTTATACTCCCTTTGATCGAAACTGGGCAGACAAAAACGCATATAATAATAAAAAGTGCTTTTTTAACACACAACGCCTAAACACTTTCCAAGTTCTGCTATAAAAAGTCTGGGGATATTTTTGTAATGCATCAACTAAATATCCGTCACCTGCAATTTGCTTTATCCTTCTGTATGTTTCTTTTCTTCCGGCATTTTTGGTATTTCCTGCTTCCATTTTCAGGCAACCCAATACATTGGCAATAAATAAAGCCTTTAGTCTTAGCTGTACTTCGCCGTCATACTGATATTCGTTTGCTTTGGCCTCTACGGACTCATAGCAATACTTGATTTTTTCATAGCGATCCTTTTTATATGTAAATGTAAGGGATCCCTGATTCTGACAATATCGGTAATAATCCTTTTTCAATATAGATACTCTATTAAGTACATTAAAAAGATCCATGTAATAATACAGATCCTCACTGATATACTCTCTTTCAGAAGGGAATCTTAAGTTGTATTTGTTAAACAGTTCAATCTTTGTGCAGCAATTCCATGCACTGATTCTAAGATTGCTGGCTATCCCTGTATGAGGACTTTTTGCAATAAATTCCGGCAAAAGCCGGTTTTTGATCTCTGCCGGATCATCATAATATTCTTTTTCTATAAAGGGAATCAGCTGCGACAGCACATTATCCTGTGAGTCCACACGCGAAAACCCATAGAATACAACATCACTCTGATTCTTAGATATTTCATGAAATACGGCGCTCAAAAGCCCCTGCATTATGTAATCATCGCTGTCGATAAAAAAGATATACTTTCCTTCGGCGTGTTCTAAGCCGGTATTTCGTGCATATCCCAATCCACCGTTTTTTTTGTGAACAGTTTTTATCCTCTTATCTTTTAATACCCATTCATCACAGAGCGCAGGACACGAATCCTTCGAGCCGTCATCAACAAGTATTATTTCATAATCATCAAAATCCTGACAGAGGATACTGTTAATACATCTGTCAAGATATTTTTCTACATTATATATAGGCAACACAATTGAAAAAAAAGGTTGATGGTTCACAAAATCACACACCCATTAATATTTCCTGATATATTTTCTTCATGGCAAGCTGAGAGTACTGTTTATCGAATTTTTTAGCCACTGACCTACAGTTTTTTTTCATAACCGCTTTCTCTTTAGCGGATAATGACTCCACCTTCACGATTGCAGCAGCAAACTCATCTTCAGAGAACGGGTCACACAAATATCCTGTTTTCCCATTGATAACATATTCTCGTATTCCCTGCACATCAGATCCTATTACCGGAACACCGGAACCCAATGCTTCCAAACCTGACATTCCCATTCCTTCCCGCAAAGAGGGAATCACTGCGATATCTGCACAAGCATTCATTTCTGGGATAT